>NZ_JAKJSU010000021.1:0-50903 GCF_050337265.1 Vibrio lamellibrachiae | reverse complement strand
CTTTAAAGCTATTACCATTCCAACAGAATGGTAATGAATTGACTGTGCCAAATAACTACAAGTAGTTATTCGTATTGGTCACTCAGTTCATTGAAGCCCAAGTGTTTCCGAAGAAACTGTTTTTACCAAGGTAAAAACATTTTGGATTTTCATCAACGAGTGCCCACACAGATTGATAGGTTTAAATTGTTAAAGAGCGCCTGACTTTCGTTCGTTGCCGTTCGTTGTCAGGGGTGCGTATAATACGCTTTGAAACTTTGGAGTCAAGAGTTAATTTCAAACTCTTTTTTCCTACTTAACACTCGATGAGATGTGTGTCTCATTCCGTGTCAGTGAGGCGGCATTATAGAGAGGATTAACTTTATGACAAGGCTTTTTTATTAAATTAAATTCGTTCGCCTAAAAAGCCACCAACATCACTAATATTGAATAAAATTTCAACATTTGAGACATGTCACATCATTATATTGGTAAAAGTCAAAACATGTACGTAAGATTCATGTGTCTATTTTGTTAACAGTAGACCCTAACTCTCTCTTATTAATTGAAATGTAGTATTCAATATGAACTCTAATAAATCGATCCCAATGGTAGTAGCCGTCGCAGTTGTTGGCGCTATCGTTCTCAACTTTGTAGAAATACCTTCTGCAATCGCATTCGTTATCGGTGTTTGTGCTTCTGCCATTATTCTAAAACCTTCTAACACTGACACGGAAACTTCTGAAACTTCTTCTCCTTCAACACAAACTCTTTATGTAGGTAACCTACCTTATAAAGCAAATGAAGCACACGTAAGGGAACTTTTTTCTAAACATGGTGAGGTTTTTGCCGTGCGCCTTATGAAAGACAAGCGCACAGGTAAAAGAAGAGGCTTTGGTTTTGTAGTCATCGCAGCTAATGATGTTAAATCAACAATCAAAGCTCTTAACGACCAAGACTATATGCAGCGTACTCTAAAGGTAAGAGTAGCGAACGATCCTAAACACCCGGAAAACGAAGACATTGAACAGGACTAAAACCTAGCTCTTTCAATACATAATTAAGTGCGCTTTCATCTGATGGACGCGCACTACTCCAAATAGCCTGCCTTTCTTTATAAACATTTCCAGGTTCTAACTTCAGTAATGACTGCACTCGCCTAGCTATCGCTACACCCGAATCAATCAAAGTCACTTTATTACCTAATACCTGCGCTATCTCTTCTTTGATCAAAGGAAAATGTGTGCATCCAAGTACGGCAACGTCAATATTGCCAATAAGAGGCTTTAGTATTTGTGCTAATACTTCGATACATACCTCCCTTCCCCTTAATTTTGCTTCAGCCATTTCAACCAACTGAGTTGAACCAAGCATTTCAACGTGTGTATCACTTGAGAAGCTTCGTACAAGATCTTTCGTATATTCGCGAGTTATAGTTGCCGGCGTGGCTATTAGGCCAACCGCTTTATTGGCAATCGTTGATGCTGGCTTTATTGCTGGGACGACACCAATGACAGGGATAGTGTGCTTTTTACGTAATGTGGGAAGAACAATAGTACTTGCGGTATTGCAGGCAATCACCACAGCGTCGATAGGATTCTCAGCCAGATAATTGGAAATAAGCATGTCTACTCGATGAATCAATACTTCTTGAGAGAGCTCTCCATATGGGTAAGCTTCGTTATCAAACAGGTAAGTACAATTTACTTGTGGCAGAAGAAGTTTAACTTCTTGATAGACAGAGAGCCCACCAACACCGGAGTCAAAGATTAGAACTGAAGGATTGCTCTGATTAGACACGCTATTAATTATTCCTAAGTTAGTACCCGCAAATCATACCTTCTCTTTATGATTTGGCAACGCGGTTGCTTGATATCTTTGATAACTGAATCGCTCATCATGATCGACATACAGTAGTTTTAGCTCTATTTTCCCTTCAAAGCACGGTGCTTGTGTCACTAAAGTATGAAACTCGCCATTTTCACCGCATGGATCGATGTTTTCGGGAAGCTCTTTAAGCAAGTAGTGACTGTATTCTCTACCGCAGTACTCTCTATCGAGGCGATCACCATCAATGGTAATGAGGGATGTAATAATTCCTCGTCTAAGAATTTCCGCAGCTAACGTCTCCGAAGGCTCCCCTAATAGTGGAAACACACACTCCCACCCTGCTGGCTCAATATAACTTTTTCGATAATCAACAATGCCATTACAAAACATATCCCCAAACGCTATGGCATCAATCGGCAACGTTGAACTCTTGAGCCCATCTATTACTGTTTCCTGATAAATAGCGTTACTCGGAAAGACTTCTGGAAGTTCAATAGTTATTAGGGGAAGCCTAACAAGGTCAGCCTGCATTTGGACAACTTCTAGCGGAGTGGCTTGGAATGGAACTTCATCTTTTACATAGGTGGTATATAAGCCCACTACATTAAAGTTAGGATCTTCAAGTAGCCGTATTAGGGTTAGTGTCGAGTCTTTTCCACTCGACCAGCTTATCACTACGTTCTTTTTCATTATTCAGACCTATAGAAAAGTAAAAACCGCCCGAAGGCGGTTTAGATAATAATTAGAATTGGTAAGCTGCGGTTGCAAAGAAACTACGTTCAGCTCCTTGATAGTAGAGGTCTTCGCCAGAACTCTGAGCTGAGACCGCCGATTGGTAATCTTCATCAAAAACGTTGTTCACCCTCAAGCCTAGATTTAGCTGTTCCGTAACACGATAACCCATTCCTAAATCAACAGTAGTGTAAGATGATAGATACTCTCCGTTAGAAGCATACCTCTCTCCGGTATGTAGCACTGTCAGTGATGCATCAACCTTGTCAAACCTCACTGTTGGGATCCAGCTAAACTTATGTTTAGGTCGACGAATAAGATCTTCTTTCGACAGATTATCAATCGCGCTTAACCATTCTGCTCCTACACTATGCTCAACAATTCCTGTAGAAAAGTTAACGCCTAATTCTAAGCCTTCCATCTCAGCTTCCGCAACATTTTGAGGAACCCATGGATCAAATGCACCAGAACCAGTTGGTGCCCACTCGATTAGGTTTTTAAACTCTGAACGGTAAGCAACTAAACTCCAATCAAATAGATCATGATATCCGTATACACCTATTTCTGTAGAATTCGACTCTTCCGGCTTTAGATCTGGGTTACCACTTTGAGGCCAATACAAATCATTAAAAGTAGGAGCATTAAACGCGGTTCCTGAAGATGCAACTAATTGAAATTGATCTAATAGGAAGTAACCAACGGCAACATTCCATGTGTTGTATCCACCAAACACACTATCATCATCATGACGAGCACTAGCTTCAGCAGTAAAGTCACCAAACTCCCCAAGTGCTGTCAAAAATGCCGCTTTATTGTCTTTTTTTGTTTTATCATAATCATCGGTATTCGATCCACCGCGATACGCTTGCTCTTTAAGGTAATCAATACCACCGTTCAAAACGATATGCTCAAGACCTGTATAAGTATTTACCCAGCTTACCGAGTTGCTATAGCCAGTAAGAGTCGACTTTGCATTCGTACCAGCAGCGTCTCCGGTAGCATTGTGATCTTTTGTAGAACCAATTTGTAGGGAAGAAGAAAAGTTACCTAGGGAGTAGCGGGTCCCACCAGTTAAGCTGTAAAAGTCACCATCTGTTTGTTCACTTGGTGCTCCAATTGTGTATTTATTTGCAAACTCCACTTGAGAGTTTTGCGTATAACCCGCAAAAAACAGACTCCATGCATCCGTAAGCTGATGCTCTAAGTTACCAAAAACGGTTTGACTATCAAAACCATGGGTCTCATCTACCGGCGCTCCATCGTAGATACGATATCCATCGCTCTGCTCTCGATTAAATACAAATGATCCCTTAGTTGATTCTGACAGCTGGCCACTTGATTTCCAACCTTGCTGATCTTGACCTTGATCTCCGTAACCTAGCAACAGTTGGTGCTTACTATCAGCCTCAGATACAGTAGAAATACTAATAACGCCACCCATTGCATCAGAGCCGTATACCGCAGCGCGAGGACCACGAATGACCTCTATTTTTTCAATCGCAAAGGCAGGTATAAGGCCGATGGATGCTTCACCGGCTGTAGGTGAGTTAATTCGAATACCATTGACAATAACTAGTGCATGCTTACTCGACGTTCCTCGTATATAAATACCGGTGATGTTACCTTTACTTCCTTGAGAGTTAATCGTAACTCCCGGTAGGGTTTTTAGTAAATCCAAGGCAGTCGTAGCTTGGCTCACTTCGATATCATCTCGTGTAATAACACTAGTCGAAGCAAGTACTGACTGCTGAGTCTGCTCAAAGCGGTTAGCCGTAACAACCATGGTCTCATCAACCTGTTGCTCAGCGTAAGAAATAGAGGCGTGCGTAGTTAGCGATGCTACAGCGATCGCTAGAATAGATTTGTTCATTGTCTTATTTGTCCTAAATCGCGAAATCCTTCCGAGCATTGATATCAGTATCTAATGTTGTTCTCGGCTACTGGCAGGTCTTCGGACTTAAGAGCTTGGTTTACACCGCCTAGTACTCGACTTCCCATACAATCTAGTACAGTGTCATTTGAGTATTCGTTCTCTTTTACCGCTGCGCGTCAGTTCTGGATTCTCACCAGATTCCCTATTCAGCCATCTATACTTCTAGAGTGGCACCAGTTAGTCGAGGATGTTATTCGTCTCGCTCAACTTTGTCTAGGTAAACATCGCTATAAGCTATAGTTTTAATGACTAGAAAATAGCACTAGTTTCATTCATCACTGGACAAGTGGCTAGGATTGAATAAAATCTGCGCTCTTTCTTAGAATGCACTAGCGATAAAGGCAAAACCATGGCGACTCTTGATGTAAACCCTGAGCACTATCAACAACAATTGGCAGAAAAGACGGAACGTCTAACCCAAATGTTTTCTCACTATAACGTGCCTGAGTTAGAAGTATTTGAATCTCCTGAGCAACACTACCGTATGCGAGCAGAGTTCCGCGTATGGCACGAAGGCGAAGACATGTACTACGTGATGTTCAATCAAGAGACGAAAGAGAAATACCGCGTTGATCAATTCCCTGCAGCTAGCCGACTCATCAATGATCTGATGCCTCTACTTATTGATGCAATGAAAGAGAACAACACACTACGCCATAAGCTATTTCAAGTTGATTTCCTTTCAACACTGAGCGGCGAAATACTGGTTTCACTGCTTTATCATCGCCAACTTGATGATGAATGGACTGAACAAGCAAAAGTTCTAAAGCAACGTTTAAATGACGAAGGATTTAACCTCAATCTTATTGGCCGCGCTCGTAAGATGAAAATAGTCCTAGACCGTGACTATGTTATTGAGAAATTAGACGTAGATGGCAATAGCTATATCTACCAACAAGTAGAAAACAGCTTTACACAGCCAAATGGGAAAGTTGCAGAGAAAATGCTTGAATGGGCGACTGACTGCACTCAAGAGAGCCAAGGTGATCTTCTAGAGCTCTACTGTGGTAACGGCAACTTCTCTCTTGCGCTGGCAAAAAACTTCGAACGTGTACTCGCTACTGAACTTGCGATGCCTTCAGTGGTTTCCGCTCAATATAATATTGCAGCGAATAACATCGACAATGTCCAAATCATCCGTATGTCAGCGGAAGACTTTACCGAAGCAATGCAAGGTAAGCGTGAGTTCCGCCGCTTGAAGCAGGCGAATGTCGATCTTACTAGCTACAACTGCAATACTATCTTTGTTGATCCGCCGCGCTCGGGAATGGATATTGATACCTGTAAAATGGTTCAAGGGTACGAGCGTATTCTTTACATCTCATGTAACCCAGAAACGCTAAAAGATAACCTTGACATTCTCTCCGAGACTCATAATGTGACTCGATTCGCTCTGTTTGATCAGTTCCCATATACCCACCATATGGAAGCAGGCGTTTTACTTGAACGCAAAGCTTAGAGCCAGCGTCATATTTATAGCGCTATGAAAACAAAAAAACGAGCCATTTGGCTCGTTTTTTATTTCTATAATTCGGTACTCGCTTTTTAGAGCTACGAATCTTTACCAATAAAACCAAGCTTCTTACCTATCCACAGCATCAGTAGCATCACAACCACTATAGCAATCAGGTTTGAACCCGCATCAGGATACTGAGCTTTAATAAAGGCTGAGTGGCCAAAACCACCAACGAAAAAGCACGCTAAGCCGACTAATGGAATATCTTCTGATACAGGACTACGTAGATATTCTTGATATAGAGCTTGTACTGATAGCACTAAGGCAATAATTGGGAATATGGAAAAACTAACATCACTGATTGTCATCCAAGACAACAGTGAATCGCCACACATTCCTGCAATCAAAGCGAGCAGCAGTGTTTTACGCTCAGAGCCTTTATCTATATTAGAATCATGATCAACTTGAGCGTTATTTTCAGCCTCAAAGCCTTGGTCTACTTTATTTTCTGTGTTCGACACGTTTTCTGTATTCGACATTAATCTGCCCTACCTCTATTTCGATGTCTTTCTCGCTCTTTACGGTACCAAAAAGCACCTTTAGCGATCATTCGTAACTGCATAATCAAACGTTCAGCTAATTCATCTCGCTCACGTTTGGATAAATCTAAAGCTTCTGCACCCGAACTAAATACGAGAGTTACAGAAGCTTCTGCCTGAGTAAGTGCCTCATCACGGCTCATTCCCGTAATGGTTAAATATTCGGTTAGCTCTGCCGCAAAGTGTTGTATCTCGCGCGCAACGGCGGTACGAAAATCAAATGATGTCCCTGAGCGCTCTCTAAGTAATAGGCGAAAGACGTTCGGGCTGCTTTCAATGAATTCCATAAACGTTTCAACTGAGGTACGAATTACACTCCCCTCTGTTGCAATACGCTGGCGAGCCTGACGCATCAACTGGCGCAGTAATAATCCACCTTCATCCACCATGGTTAAGCCTAGCTCATCCATATCTTTAAAGTGACGATAAAAAGAGGTCGGGGCAATCCCCGCTTCACGAGCCACTTCCCTTAAACTCAAATTAGAAAAACTTCTGTTTGCGCTAAGCTGACTAAATGCTGCATCAATTAATGAGCGACGAGTCTTCTCTTTTTGTTGTGCGCGAATACCCATAGATTTCATGACTGGACTACTTTGCTCATTATTTTAACAACCATACTATAACGCGAAGCGATGATGTTCATAAACCTTATGTTTTGCTTTATTCCTACGTAGCTCATAAGGCAACGGTAATAAATAAGTCAGAGATCACTTTCCTCTCACTCATTTTACCTCAGTCTCCGTGATCACTTCGACTCTCTCGTGTTGAATTCATTTACCTATCTGCAATATGCGTTAAAATCTCGCTACAGCAATGTAAAAAATTATAACAAGGAAATATCTATGACTGAGAGTAACCACTTTGACGTAATTGTTATCGGTAGTGGCCCAGGAGGTGAAGGGGCAGCTATGGGTTTAACCAAAGCGGGGCTCAATGTCGCTATCATAGAAAAAGAGAGCAGCGTCGGTGGCGGTTGTACCCACTGGGGAACCATTCCCTCAAAAGCGCTTCGTCATGCCGTTAGCCGTATTATCGAATTTAATAGCAACCCTCTTTTTTGTCACAATAACAGCAGTATTCACTCCACGTTTTCTAACATTCTAGGCCACGCGAAATCTGTTATTGATAAACAGACTCGACTTCGTCAAGGCTTCTACGATAGAAATGAATGTACGCTTATTTTTGGTACAGCTCAGTTTTCTGGTGATCACTCTATCGATGTCACTCAGCCTGATGGGACGATTGAAAAATACACCGCTGATAAATTTGTTATTGCGACGGGATCTCGCCCATACCAACCTGCTGATGTCGACTTTACCCACCAACGTATTTACGACAGTGATTCGATCCTAAGCTTAGAGCACGACCCTCGCCATATCATTATCTATGGTGCAGGTGTTATTGGCTGTGAATACGCCTCTATATTCCGCGGGCTTGGCGTTAAAACAGACCTTATCAACACGCGAGATAGACTCCTTTCATTTCTAGATAACGAAACGTCTGATGCGCTCTCTTATCACTTCTGGAATAGTGGTGTGGTGATCAGAAATGATGAAACCTTCGAGAAGATAGAAGCAAATGAAGATGGCGTTATAGTTCATCTTGAATCTGGTAAGAAAATGCGTGCCGATTGCATACTGTATGCCAATGGCCGAACAGGTAACACTGACAAGCTTAACCTTGACGCGGTCGGTCTCGCCGCAGACTCTCGTGGGCAAGTCTCCGTGAACAGCAATTACCAAACCAGTATCGAGCATGTATACGCGGTGGGTGATGTGATTGGCTACCCTAGCCTCGCAAGTGCTGCGTACGACCAAGGCCGATTCGTTGCACAAGCAATCACTCATGGGCAGGCTTCTGGATATTTGATTGAAGATATTCCGACTGGTATATACACCATTCCGGAAATCAGCTCTGTGGGTAAGACAGAGCAAGAGTTGACCGCTGCGAAAGTGCCTTATGAAGTGGGCCGAGCATCGTTTAAGCATTTAGCTAGAGCACAAATCGCTGGCAAAGATATCGGCAGCTTGAAGATACTCTTCCACAGAGAAACTAAAGAGATTTTAGGCATTCACTGTTTTGGCGAGCGTGCGGCTGAAATCATCCATATCGGTCAAGCGATCATGGAGCAGAAAGGCTCGGCAAACACCATTGAGTATTTCGTTAATACAACGTTTAACTATCCAACCATGGCGGAAGCCTATCGCGTAGCAGCGCTGAATGGGTTAAACCGCCTGTTCTAATTACGTATAAAATCTAAACCAACAAAACCGCAGGCATTAACCTGCGGTTTTTTGCTCTAAGAATGTTCCATTTCGCCACTGCACGATTAATAAAACCGCTAAGCCGATCCCTCGCATCGCCATGAAGCTCAACATCGCTAACCATAAAGCATGATTACCCATCGAACTGGTTAGATAGAACATCGCAAAGAAAAAGCTTGTCGCAACAAACATACTGTTTCGCATCTCTTTACCTTTTGTCGCACCGATGAATATGCCATCAAACAAGAAACACCACATTGCCGTAAGTGGCATCGCAATTAACCACGGAAGATAAATATAAGCATTCTCTTGTACGCTTGGAATATCGGTGATCAAACTGATCAGGCTCGATCCGAAAATATAAAATGAGACGGTTAAAGCAACACAGATGATCAGACTCCAAAAAAACGTTCCAATCAAAGACTGACTTAACTCTTTTCTATCTTTCGCGCCTATCGCTTTACCGACCATGGCTTCCATCGCATAGGCAAAACCATCCATACCGTAAGAAATGATCATCAAAAAGCTCATTAATACCGCATTAGCAGCGATAACATCGTCACCAAAGCTTGCCCCTTGGAATGTCATAAAGCTAAAGGTTGCTTGTAAACAGAGCGAGCGTAGAAAAATATCACGGTTTAGCTTAACGAACCGACCAATATCGTTGCCACTTTGGGCAATTATAGAGCGAGGAGAAGGCAGCTTACGTTCACACCACGTTCGATAAACACACCATAGCCCAAATGCGAAGCCCATATAATCTGCGATAACCGAGGCTAGAGCTGCCCCTTCGACTTTCCAATCAAACCCCATCACAAACAGAACATCGAGAGCAATGTTGGTCACGTTAGAAATGATCACCATCCACATAGGCGCTTTGGCGTTTTGTGTGCCCAACAACCAACCTAAGATGACAAAGTTAGCTAATGAAGCAGGTGCACTCCAAGCTCGAATTGCAAAGTACTGTTCACCGTAAAATTTCACCTCTTCACTTGCGCTACTCAGTGAAAAAATTACATCAGACAGCACACCGTGAAATAATAGAAAAACAACGGCAAAGCCAAAGGCCATTAATAAGCCTTGAATGAACACTAGCGCCAGTTGCTGCTTATCATCTGCGCCATAGGATTGAGCGGTTAGCCCTGTGGTCGACATACGCAAAAAGCCGAGTAACCAAAACGTCACACTGATCATCGTGCCGCCAAGCGCAACCCCACCCAAATACCATGCGTGATCCAAGTGACCGATTACCGCAGCATCCACTAACCCAAGCAAAGGAACCGTAATATTGGAAAGCACCATTGGAATGGCGAGCAATAGTACCCTCTTATGCAGCGAGAGATTGCTTAGCGTTCGAAACAGATAATTGAAGAATTGAATTGGTTGAGAAATCACAGTCACCTCACTTTTAGAGAGTGAAGTGTAACCGGATCACCAACGAAGCTGAACTACTACTGGTGTTAGTCTTTGTTTTAAAGAGGGGAACTTAGTTAGCCATCGCTGCCAAAACTTCCAGCGACCACAGTTTTTTTCTAATGGTGAGAATGTTTTTACCCATTGTGCCCAGGGTAAATAATTCAAAATGGACTCACCTGGATGAGAGTAGCCGTGTGCGTACTCCCCAGACCCCATCTTTTTCCCCATTTGAGTCGAGGTTTTATCTCCGGCGATGACCAAACACGCTGTCGCCCCATCAAAATGACGACCGAGCGCTTGTACAAAACTGGCGACTTGTTGTTGAGATCCATCGAGCAGCGCGTGCTCACATACGATCATGACATTGGCATGGTTTGGAACAGGCAATTGATCGAGCCACTGAAGATCATCAACACTGCCACATTGATGCAAATAGCGTTCGCTCTTATGGAATAGTTTTTGTCGCCATAACAGATTCTCGGTCACATCTAACTCGATCCAATGACAAAGCCCATTATCGACACGGTAAAAACGAGTGTCTAACCCTGCCCCTACATTAATGATCCAAGCATCTGGATAACGTTCAATAAACGTTTTTACTTGTAAATCACAAAGCTGGGTAAGAGTGGCATGCAAAAGCTGCTTCTGATCGACATCTCCTGACAGGCATTCAGGGGCAACTTGGCAATAACGACAAGCGTTTGCAGCGATAGGATCATAAACAAGACCATCATCCACTAAACTCTCACGGCTTCTCAGCCATAAAGGTTGTAGCAAATCAGCGGGGATTTGATAACGTCGTTTTGAAGAAGGGGTCGGCAGAGGCATTATCATCTTCCTTATGAATCCAGAAAGAAGATGATAATGAATATCATTTAAACTTACAAGCTATTGAGAACATCGCCGATCAAAATAGGCTGCTATTTCTCAATTAAGAAAGTTACATCCAATCGGTATTTCGAATGATACCAACAGCAATACCTTCTATAGCAAGGCTTTGCGCAGTAAGGTCAACTTCGATTGGAGAAAATTCTGTATTCTCAGCATGAAGCAAAACCGTTGAGCCTTTACGCTCTAAACGTTTAACTGTCACATCATCATCAACGCGAGCAACGACAACTTGGCCATCACGAACATCCTGTGTTTTATGAACAGCTAACAGATCGCCATCCATAATGCCGATGTCTTTCATACTTTCGCCATTCACACGAAGCAAGAAGTCAGCCTGAGGCTTAAACATGCTGGCATCCACTTTATAGTGAGTTTCTACATGCTCTTGAGCAAGAATTGGTTCACCCGCAGCGACTTGACCGATCAGCGGTAAGCCTTCTTCTTCGTTAGCCGCTTCTAATAGAATGCGGATACCACGCGAAGCGCCTGGAATAATTTCGATCGCTTGCTTGCGTGCAAGCGCTTTTAGATGTTCTTCTGCGGCATTCGCAGATCGGAACCCCAATTCACGAGCAATCTCAGCTCGAGTCGGTGGCATTCCATAATCATCAATTTTACTTTTGATGAGATCAAATACTTGTTGCTGGCGTGCAGTCAATGGCTTCATAAGTAACCTGTCTTTTTATACAGTTAACTGTGAGTATATCCAGTAAGTTATAAAATGAAAAGATAATTGGTTGTTTTTTCAATCTTTCGACTTTCATCGATAAGTTCGGTCAAATAATTATGATCTCTATCCACACGTACACCGCTAGAAGAATCGTAATTAATACTGCCGCAGAGCCCATGTCTTTCGCACGCCCAGAAAGCTCATGATGCTCCTCACCTACTCTATCCACAACAGCTTCGATTGCACTGTTAATTAGTTCGACCACCAGCACGAGCAGAACTGAAGTTACTAAAAGTACCCTCTCAACATCTGTCACTTCAAAATAAAAGGAGCTAGAGATAAAGATGATGGCGAGTAGTAGCTCTTCCCTAAATGCAGCTTCATTTTTAAACGCCGCTTTGAGCCCTTTAGATGAATACACTAACGCATTTCTAATCCGTTTGAATCCATGTACAGCTTTATCTGGCACGTCCTTTCCCTTATAAGATAAACATTCATATAAAATTCGCACGAATCTGACCAAATCATCCACATTATGATTAAAAGGTTAGACCAGTTTCTGGTATCCTTGCCGCTCTTTTAAATGACCTGCCTAGGCGACTCTCTACTTATCGTTAAAATGACAAATAATTAGAAATTCGCTTATGCTTATTTGAAACACACGAGGCTGTGAATCTATATGTCTTCAGGACAATCCCTAGCACGATCATTGCTAAAATTACCTTTATCACTCTTAGTTAAAGGTAAGGCAATTCCTTCAAACCCTATTGAAGATCATAATATTGATGCTGACAAGCCTATTGTGTATGCACTGCCATTCCGATCAAGTGTTGACCTGCTAACACTGCAAAAGCACGTTCTGGAACTCGGTCTTCCTGATCCTTTAAGCCCCGTCGTTATCAATGGCCAGTCGTTTCCTCGCTATGTGTTTACATCAACAAGACCAACCCTTGTTCAACGTAATCAAGATGTACCCAATACTTCGATCTCTCTCTTTTCATCACTGCTAGAACTTCACCAGTTCGATAGCAACCTTGATGTTCAGATCATCCCAACAACAGTACTTTGGGGGCGTAAGCCTGGTAAAGAAGAGCAGACCAAACCTTATCTTCAAGCGCTTAATGGCCCTCAAAAAGCCGCTGCTGTAATATTTTCTGGCCGTGACTGTATGGTTCGTTTCAGCCCTGTAGTGTCACTACGTTATATGGCTGATGCACACGGTACCGATGAATCCATCGCACATAAACTTGCTCGTGTTGCCCGCATTCACTTCTCTCGTCAAAAACTGGCAGCCTCTGGCCCAGACCTCCCTAATCGTCAGGCGCTGTTTCAACGTCTACTTGATTCTCAAGCGATAGAAAAAGCGATTGAGGAAGAAGCAAAAGCTAAAAACATTCCGATCGAAAAAGCCCGTAAAGAAGCCCACGCGATCATGGAAGAAGTCGCAGCTAACTTCTCCTACTCACTTATTAAAGTGGGTCAGCGTACGCTAGGTTGGTTATGGAACCGTATCTATCAAGGTTTGAATATTTCAAATGCTGCTACCATCAGACGCTTGGCACAAGATGGGCATGAGATTGTTTATGTCCCCTGTCATCGTAGTCACATGGATTACTTGCTTCTCTCTTACGTTCTCTACAATGAAGGTATGGTCCCGCCTCACATTGCAGCTGGCATCAACCTAAACTTCTTCCCTGCCGGTCCTATCTTTAGACGTGGTGGGGCTTTCTTTATTCGCCGTAGTTTTAAAGGTAATAAGCTTTATTCGACGGTATTTCGTGAATATCTTGCTGAGTTATTTAGTAAAGGTTACTCAGTCGAGTACTTTAGTGAAGGCGGACGATCTCGCACAGGTCGCCTACTGCAAGCTAAAACCGGAATGCTGGCCATGACGATTCAAGCGATGCTGCGTGGTTTAAACCGCCCAGTAACGTTAGTGCCTGTTTACATTGGTTATGAACACGTAATGGAAGTGAGCACTTACGCCAAAGAACTTCGTGGAAAAGACAAAGAGAAAGAAAACGCAGGCCAGGTTCTTCGTACTATTCGTAAGCTACGCAACTTTGGTAAAGGCTACGTAAACTTTGGTGAGCCAATCCCTTTGAACCAGTACCTAAACGAACACGCTCCAGAGTGGACACAAGACATCGATCCAATGGGTGGAAACAAGCCTCAGTGGATGAACCCAGTGGTGAACAAGCTCGCCAATAAGATGATGACCAACATCAACGATGCAGCGGCAGCTAACGCACTCACACTGTGCGCGACGGCACTTTTGGCATCACGCCAACGAGCACTCTCTCGCGATAGCTTGGTTAATCAAATCGACAGCTATTTATCGCTTTTGAAGAATGTACCGTATTCGTTAACGTTTACGATGCCGTCGGAAAGTGCAGATGAGCTTGTTCGTCATGCAGAGTCTCTGGATAAATTTGTTATCGATAGTGATGCGATGGGCAGCATTGTTTCACTCGACCGTCATCAATCGGTATTAATGACTTATTACCGTAATAACATTATTCACTTACTGGCAATTCCATCGCTGATTGCACAAATGCTGATTCGTAGCCAGCAGTTACCTATCGCGACTATTCAAAGCCGAGTTGCAAAGATTTATCCTTTCCTTAAGCAAGAGCTGTTTTTAAGTATTGAGGAAGAAGCGCTAGCAGACGTAGTCAGCGCTTACATTGAAGAGCTTTCAAACCAAGGTCATGTCTGTATTGATGGCGATAACGTTGCCATCAACCAAGCCAATACTCAGGTATTGATGCTGCTAGGTAGAACGATTACTGAAACCCTACAACGCTACGCGATCGCGCTAAATCTACTCTCTGATAATCCTGAGTTAGGAAAATCTGATTTAGAGAAACGAAGCCAAGATATCGCTCAAAGGCTTGGTCGACTACACGGTATCAACGCACCTGAGTTTTTTGATAAAGGTGTATTTTCTAGCATGTTTAACACGCTTAAACAGCAAGCATACCTTGATCAAAATGGTGAGTGCGACCAAGAGCGAAGCCAAGAACTGGCTCAACTGCTCTACTCAATGCTCTACCCTGAAGTTCGTCTAACCATTCAAGAGAGCATCCACCAAGCGAATCAATAGCCATTCAGCTGCAACCTAACGATGGCTAGCTTAACGATAGTTCACTACAAAAATAAAAAAGGCATCCTATTGGATGCCTTTTTTATAAAATGGATATAGCGAGAGAAGCAATTCGCTAAATTAGAAAACCCAGTAGTAAGCCGATGGTTATAACCATACCTACGTAGTTATTATTTAGAAATGCTGTAAAGCATGACATGCGTTCACGGTGACGAATCAAGTGTTGCTGAAAGACAAATAAAGCCCCAACAACCAATAATCCCCAATAGAATGTGGTTCCTAGCAGGTAGTAATCACCCAGTAACATCAACATAATTAGCATTACTAGCTGCAGTGCACCGATGATCATTTTATCAAATCGGCCAAAGAGAATAGCTGTTGATTTAATGCCGATTTGAACATCATCATCACGATCAACCATCGCATATTGGGTATCATAAGCAATGGTCCAAACAGCATTGATCACAAACAAATACCAAACCATGAGTGGCAACTCATTGGTTTGTGCTGCCCACGCCATAGGGATAGCCCAACTAAAAGCCAGCGCTAAGAATAATTGAGGAAGGTGAGTATAACGTTTCATAAACGGGTAAATAAACGCAAGAACGATACCTGCAAAGGAGAGCTTAATCGTTAGAGGGTTCATGGTTAATACCAGAAGAAACGAAACAACGGCCAGCAAAACAAACAGCCCAATGGCTTCTTTACTTGAAACCATACCTGACGGCAATGGTCGGTCCTTGGTTCGCTTCACGTGACCATCAACGTGACGATCCGCAAAATCATTAATCACACAGCCTGCTGAGCGCATCAATAGCACCCCAAGGGTAAAGACGACAACAACATCCCACTTAGGAAGTCCTTCCGCCGCCACAATTAACGCCCATAACGTCGGCCATAACAACAGTAATGAACCAATCGGGCGATTCATTCGCATGAGTAGCCAGTAAGCTTTTACTTTCTCTTTTACGCTCACTTCATGCTTTTCCTTAGCATCGACACTACTCATGATTGACACTCTTTAACGTAAATGGGTGATGCTGGTAAAAACAGTTCTGCAACTAACATCGGCTTATTATTCATCCACAGTCGAGAACGTCTCGCTAAAAAACGTCCTTGCTCTGTCTCTGCCCAACCCACTTGAAGCGCATCTCGCTTTACATCATTAGTGCTAAACACTGTTAAACCTAAAGGGATCTCACCCTGCTCTGTTAAGTCATGCTGCTGATCAGCAATCGAAGAACTCGGGATTAATGTACGCCCCAACACCCACGGAATTCCATCGCCTTTCAATACGACTTTACGTAATAAGCACTGCTCTGGAGATAAAAGGGATATTTCTTGCTCGTTAAGTCGCTCTGCTTTCACAATGCGATTATGTAATAGGTCTACCGTTAATGCTTGGCAGTGGCGTTCGAGTAAGCGCGACAAAGACCCAAGTTCTAACAACCAGTTTCTGGATTGTTGAGACGGAAAGTCAAAATCGGAAGGATCTTGCCAATTTACTTGAAGCAAAGCAGATAGATAGAGCGAAGTTGATAGATTCATACTAGTATTCAATTATTAGCTTTAACATCGTAGAATAAAGCTGCAAAGATTGGTCAAAACCAACCGAGGGATGCAAACCGCATTTCATTACAAACAGATACTCCATTGTAACAAGACTCTATAGATACGAGTATCATCATTATAAAAAAGAAAAGTCATTTATATGCTTAAACGTTACCTAGTCCAAACAATTGCTATTTTTAGTCTACTCTTTTCGCTGCCAAGTTACGCGGAAGAAGAAGCGGTACCTCAACTTGCCTACTTCACTTTAGAACCGGATCTCACCACGAACTTTTATACCAAGGGAAAAAAGCTGGGCTACATTCAGGTTCGCATCGATATTATGGTGGCAAGCGCCGCGGATTTACCAATTGTTGAACAGCATCAACCACTCATTAGAGACGCAGTGATAGAGCTACTTGGTCAGCAATCAGAAGATACTATAAAATCTCTTTCAGGAAGAGAAGATCTACGTAAAATTTTGGTTGATCAACTTAATGAAACACTTCTGCCAGAAACAGGTCGAACGATCATCGCAGATCTACTATTCACTAAATATCTATATCAGTAGACTTAAGAAACCTATATCGACTCTATCAATTAGGCTTACTCTTTTGAAGTAAGCCTATCAACTCTTCAAATCAATGTAATTTCCGATTAAGCGAGCTTCTTCTTACTCGCATCGAGAAGCCCAAGCCCTACACCTGAAATCAAACCTACTAAATGCGCGGTGTTGGCAATCGCCATGTAAGGCTGAACAAACCCTAATACTAACCAAACTAACATAAAGCCAATCAACGGTTTTGGCATGTTTAACCCTAAGTGAGGCGCCTTAACACCCATCATCCATAGGTAGCCCACCAAAGCGTATACTACCCCTGATAAACCACCAAAATTAGCCCCTTCAACCCAATACTGCCCAGCACCAGATAACGCTGCCGATATGGCAAAAATCTGTAATAGCTTTAACGAACCAAGGCGTTTTTCTATATCACCACCGAGCTGCCACCACCACAGTATATTAAAGACGATATGCATTGCTGAAAAGTGGAGGATCGCATGGGTAAACCAGCGCCAGATCTGAATCTGTTGACTAGGGTCTGCAGGAAAGTGAAGTAGTGAAAATACATTATTTCTAAAGCCAAGCTGTAGCAATGCAAAGACAACAATGCACAATACCATGCCGAATAAAGTAACAGGCCCCGCTTTCGCTTTAATCATGTCGATAAAGCTAGGCATATGATAAGAAAAAACGTTGGTTCGTGATTCCGCCATCGCCCATGATGCTGCTTGATACTTATTATCTGTTGGATTACTCAGAAAGTGTTCAAGTTCCGCTTCAACTTCGATTTGATGCTGACCATCTAACAACCACAGTGCAAACTGCCCTTCGCCTTCTGGCATCATACGTACTTCTATCTTTCTAGAAGCCATGTAATCAATAAAAGCTTGTGCGGCTCTAGGGTTACTCACGGTTAGTAATCGAATCATTTGTTATCTACTTATTTGTACCAAGCCAATTAATATCGCCGCTGATGGGTTGAATTACAAGTATTCGCTCTATTCTGATGCCGTTGCTCTATTTTGATACGGTTAGAGGTAATCCTGCTCTTCGCCACGCTTCTATGCCACCATCAACACTGTACACTTCACTATACCCTTGATTAATCAAATATTGAGCCACGTTCTGGCTGCTAATTCCGTGATAGCACATAACAAGAATAGGCTGTTCAAACTCCACTTCATTCATAAACTCAACAATGGTGTCATTGTTTAACGGGAAGGCTTCTTCTACATGCCCTTGAGCAAATGATTGGCTATCTCGAGTATCAGCCAAAATCGCTTCTGGCTTTTGTAATAATGTCTGCGTTTGTTCAATATTGATGGTTTGAAATTGGTCCAATTTTACACCTATGTATCTCTAACTTTTGAAGTGTGATTGTAACCTATCCCAAGCTTGATAAGTACCAACAAGCAATAGGGTTATCCACCAGCTCTGAGCAAGTACTCGATTGTGCATAAGTCTGTGGATTGCGTTGATAACGTGGTTTTGGATCCTTTGATCTACTATATATAGTGTTGATCTTTATTTATTTGTGAGTAAATGGAAAAGTATCCCCATAGGAATATTACCCATGAAGCCTTTATTTACCCCGCTTTCTGACAGGTGCTCAATAAACTTTGCACAGAGTTACCCACAGGCAAGCTTGTAAATAACTGATTGTTATTAGATCACAAAAACAAAAAAGCCGAGATCAAATGATCTCGGCTTTCTATAATTCTAAAGCTAACCTGTCGCAGGCCTTCTACGTGTTAAAACTCACCGACTGCGGCTTTTAGTTTCTTCATCGCGTTCTTTTCTAGCTGACGAATACGCTCAGCAGAAACGCCATAGACTTCAGCAAGCTCTTGCAATGTCGTTTTGTTATCGTCTAGCCAGCGCGAGCGAACAATGTGTTGGCTGCGATCATCAAGTGTTGCTAAAGCGTGGCTAAGTCGATTATTGGTATGAGTTTCCCAATTCGATGCTTCCACATTATCAGCAAGATCAGACGCCTGATCCTCTAAATAAAGCACAGGAGCTGTATACGAGTGACCACTTTCGTCATCATCGTTTGGCATTTCAAACGTAGAATCTTGCGCCGCTAAGCGAGATTCCATTTCACGAACTTCTGAAGGTTCAACACCCAGTTCGCGAGCAACCGTTTCGACTTCGCCGTTATTAAACCAACCCAAACGCTTTTTCGATTTACGTAGATTGAAAAACAATTTACGTTGCGCTTTGGTTGTTGCAATTTTAACGATACGCCAGTTACGTAATACGTATTCGTGAATTTCCGCTTTAATCCAATGCACCGCAAAAGAAACCAAGCGAACACCCACTTCAGGGTTAAAGCGTTTCACCGCTTTCATCAGGCCAATGTTACCTTCTTGAACAAGGTCAGCCATTGGTAAGCCGTAACCTGAATAACCACGAGCGACATGAACGACGAATCGAAGGTGTGACAAAATAAGACCTTTAGCAGCCTCTAGTTCACCTTTGTAATGTAATCTTTCTGCGAGTTCACGCTCTTCTTCCGGCTTTAGCATTGGGTAGCTATGTGCTGAACGAATATAGCTATCTAGGCTATCTTGCGATACTACTGCCATTGAATACGATTTAGTTGCCATTCAATTCCTCATCAATCTCTGATCTGGATTATAGGTTTACCCCATTTCACTTGAACTCAATATGAACAGGTTTCAAGCAGGGGTCAATTATTATGCACAAACCTATAACTGTTACAAGTCAAAATAGGGTTCACGCTAAAGTTTATGTTCAAGTTTCGAAGCTAATTGGCTCTAGGCGCTACTTAAACACGTTAAGCGTTATTTATAAGTACGTCGCTATCATTATAAGTACATCACTATTACACGAGTTTCTTTACTTATCGATTAAATTACGACATTACCAAATTAAACTGGTTCAATTTCTTTTAGATGACGTTTGGCCGATACTTTTGCTGCCGCACAACCAAGTAGTAAACCTAGCATTACAAGCAGTAGCGACTCATCCCAGCTTAGTCCTATCAATCTAAAGTGGCTATCGTAAAGCATTGCTAAATCTTTTACGGTGCCGTTAAGCAGTATTGTAATCAGCGCAGTTAGTATCCACGCAGAAAGAGCGCCTAATAAACCAAACCACATTCCGGAGTACACATAAGGACGCAAGATAAAACCATCGGTAGCACCGATAAGCTTCATGGTTTGAATCTCCTCTTTATTAGCAAGAACATTAAAACGTAAGGTATTACCTACAATAAGAAAAACCGAGGTCAGCATCAATATAGAGAGTGTCACAACTATCACGGTAATGAGCGCTTGAATAGCGTCTAAGCGAGTCAGCCAATCTTCATCTAGGCGAATATCAGTTATCTCTTTGTTCTCTTTCAGGCCATCAACGATCGCTTCAATCAACTGTTTATCGTCGGCACTTGGCGTTATCACAAGTACACTCGGTAATGCATAGTCATCAAGCAGACTGATAGCTTGTTCAAAACCAGAGTACTGGCTAAGGTCATCTAACCCTTGCTGTGACGAAATGTATTCGACATGCGCTACTTCAGATCGGCTTTCTATTTCATCCTTTAACACCATAATTCTTGCTTCTGGTGTCTGCTCAACAATATAGGCGCTCACTTGAGAGGGGCTCACCACATTGTCAGCAACAGCGGCCATGTTCTTACCCAACAGATACAAGCAAGCAGGCATCGCCAGTGCCATCGAAATAACCGCTAAAGTGAGAATATTTCCGAGAGGCCTAATCCACAAAGAAGAAAATGAACTCTTCGCTTGATTGATATGAGATCGAAAGAAGCCTACCGTTTTAAAAGGACTTTGAGGGCGTTTTTTCGCCGATTTTTTGTTACGAACATTACCGCCCATAATCTGAAACCTCACTTAAAAAACCTTGATTTAACTCTAAGTGGCGATATTGAGGACGAGTATTTACCAAGCCGATGTCGTGGGTAGCCAGTATGATCGTCACACCCGCTCGATTAAACTCTTCAAACAACTTTAAGACACGACTAGAAAGTTCAGGGTCAAGGTTACCTGTTGGCTCATCAGCCAGCAGTAACGTAGGTCGATTAACCACTGCGCGAGCAATGCCGACTCGTTGCTGCTCACCACCTGAAAGCTGACTAGGTAGACAGCGTGCTTTATCAAGTAGGTCCGTCTTATCTAGTGCAGCACTGACTCGGCGCCTAATGTCAGCCTCAGAGATAGACTCAATTCGCATAGGCAAAGCCACATTATCAAAGACACTTCGGTCCATTAATAGTCGGTGGTCTTGAAAAACAATCCCTATATTACGACGTAAAAAAGGGATGTCTTTATTAGGGATACGGGTGATGTCATGGCCATTGAAAGCAACTTTACCATCGGTTGGTCGCTCCATCGCGCAGATAAGCTTCAGCAAGGTACTTTTACCCGCACCAGAGTGACCACCTAAAAAGGCCATTTCGCCCCTCTTCAGGTGAAAATCCACTTTTTGTAGCGCCTGACGACCACCACGATACGCTTTACTTACTTGCTGAAAACTAATCACCTACGCTTCCTCTTACAATCTACAGTCCATTACGATTAAACGACGGCTATTCTTCTCGACTAAACAGCGCTTCAACAAACTCTTCTGTTTTAAATGGACGAAGATCGTCAATCCCTTCTCCAACGCCTATGTAACGAATCGGGATCTGAAACTGGTCCGCAATAGCAAATATAACACCACCTTTTGCAGTGCCATCTAACTTAGTGAGAGTAATGCCCGTTACAGGGGCTACATCACTAAAGAGTTTTGCTTGGCTAATTGCATTTTGCCCCGTACCCGCATCCAACGTCAGCATAATCTCATGAGGGGCTGAGTCATCAATCTTCTTCATCACGCGAACAATTTTCTTCAGCTCTTCCATTAGATTAGCTTTATTTTGTAAGCGACCAGCTGTATCGGCAATAACAACATCAACGCCACGCGCTTTTGCTGCTTCTATTGCGTCATAGATAACAGAGGCACTATCAGCGCCTGTATGTTGAGCGATCACAGGGACATTATTACGTTCGCCCCAAACTTGAAGTTGCTCAACGGCCGCAGCACGGAATGTATCACCTGCTGCGAGCATCACTTTCTTACCATCGCTCTGGAACTGTTTTGCCAGTTTACCAATTGTTGTCGTTTTACCGACACCGTTCACACCCACCATCAAGATAACGTAAGGTGTTTTTGTTGTATCAACGAGTAAAGGTTTATCCACTGTCGATAAAATCTCAGACATCTCTTCTTTGAGTAGTCCGTACAGCGCCTCACCATCTTTTAAATCTTGGCGCGAGGCTTTGTCCGTTAAGCTTTCAATGATTTTAACCGTCGTGGTCATGCCCACATCAGCAATCAAAAGTTGCTCTTCTAGCTCTTCAAACAGATCATCATCAATCTGCTTGCCTTTAAATAGGCCGAAGAAGCCAGCACCAATATTGGCTTTAGTTCGACTTAAGCTGCGTTTTAAACGAGTAAAGAAACTTTCGGTTGGTTTCTCTTGTTCTTCAACTCTGACTTCTGCTTCTGCTTCTGATAGAACAGAGTCATCCACGTCACTGCTTATCTCAACAGGTTCTTCAACCGGTTGTTCCTCAATAGCGGAAGATTCAGGTGATTCCACCAACGCTTCTTCGGCTGACTGTTCTTTTAACGCTGACTGTTCATCAACTGATGAGTCTTGTAATAACTCAGGCTCGTCTTGTTGCTCTGCTGAGTCTAATTTTGGTGATTCTTTGGTTTGCTCTTCATCACCAAAGCCAAGCCAAGAGAGTAAGCCGCGTTTCTTTTTTTCCGTCATCTGGAGATATCCTAGATTTACTAAACTAACAACAACACTTTTCTTATAGAATTATCTCTTCTATAGAAAAGAAAATGACAAAGCAGTGAAAAACCTTCAATTAGATTGGTACACTCTGTCATTATTAAATTCAGATTTACACCCTACCGATACATTTAAGGTAGCGGTGTATAGTAACACTTAATTAGCGGTCAAAAAATCCATGGTAAGACGTCGCCAGCAAAACACATCACAAAAAAAGCCTTCCACTGGCTTTGTTCGTATTATCAGCGGCCTGTGGAGAGGTAGAAAACTGCCTGTTCACGATTTAGAAGGGCTAAGACCGACGACGGACAGAGTCAAAGAAACCCTCTTTAACTGGTTGGCACAAGATGTGCCCCACGCTAAATGTTTGGATCTCTTTGCCGGCTCGGGAGGCTTGGGTTTTGAAGCTGCTTCTCGCCAAGCTGAATCAGTCACTCTTATTGAGCTTAACAGCCAAGCCTACAGGCAGTTAAAAACCAATGCAGAAGCCGTCAAAGCTGAGAATATCAATATCGTGAATAGCGACAGCTTGGTTTACTTAAAACAGGCAGGTACACCGTTTGATATTGTCTTTATCGATCCGCCTTTTAGAAAAGGGCTTCTTGCTGAAGCTATTGTCTTGCTAGAGCAGAACAACTGGCTCAGTGACGATGCATTAATTTATGTTGAGACCGAAAAAGAGCTGACGCTTGAAGGCATACCGCCTCACTGGCATACCTACCGAGAGAAGACGACTGGGCAACTGAGCTATCGTCTGTTTACTAGAAAAGAGCTGTAACCTTAAGTCATGATCACAAGGAGACTATGATGAATGTGGGAATAATTATCGCAAAGGCAGTCACGTCGATCGTTTGGTTGGTGCTGATTTATAATCTCATCACGCCATTCCATTACCCGCTCGATTTGGTGCTGTATATCATTATGGGGTTCTTACTGTTTACTCACCTACTGCAAACTGTGATTTTTTCAGCGGCCTTTTCAAAACAGTTGAAAATGACTTGGGGAGATAGGCTCTCTATTCTTGTTTTTGGCGTCTGCGCTGTTATCGATATTCGTAATAAACGTTTGCTGCCTGAAGTAGTAACACAGCAGAAAGAGTCTAAAGAGTAGCTCTGCTTGTTAATAATGTTTCTAGCACAAAAAAGCCGCTCAGTGAGCGGCTTTTTTATAGGTTGTAAAACGTAGAGCAATGAAGGATTAACTCGCCACACTCATATAGCCTTTAACACCGTTCAGGAACATCTGCGTCGAAATCATTACCAACAGTAGTCCCATTAATCTCTCTATCGCTTTCAAGCCTCTCTCGCCCAAAATGCGATGGAAGAAGCCTGAGAACATGAGTATGAAGAACGTCGCGCCCCATGCCAGCATCACAGCCGCGGAAAGCTCCAACATATTGTCAGGGTGCTGACTAGAGAGAAGTAATAACGCAGCAATAACAGAAGGGCCAGCTATCATCGGAATTGCCATCGGCACGATGAAAGGTTCCTCACCCGCCGCAAGGCCAGTAATGCTTCCTGCACTAGGGAAGATCATTTTAATAGCGATAATAAACAAGATAATGCCGCCAGAAATACTCAGCGTTTCCGGTTCGACGTGTAAGAAGTTCATGATGCTTTGACCAGCAAAGAGGAACAGCAGCAGTATTCCAAGAGCAAATAGTAGCTCTCTAAATAGTACTTTTTTTCTACGCTTAGGATCTAAGTGTTTGAGTATTGAAAGAACAATAGGAAGATTGCCAAGGGGATCCATGATGAGGAATAGCATGGTCGCAGCAGATAGGATTTCCATAGCAAACAGGTCTCTTAAAAATAGTTGGCGCAGTATAACGATTTCAACGCCTTTAAGAAACCTGCTTACCTATCTAGATATCGGCCTATTGCCAACTCTATAAATTAGTGGCTACACACTCGTTCAGCATTAAGACTCCAAACACCATCTTTAACCCAAACTTTCTCTCTTTGCTTAAAGAAAGCCAGTAACGATTCAAGATCAAAGCCATCTTTACTGCAAGTCCGAAACTTAACGTCTTCTCCATACTGTTTCTTAATTGCTTCCCGTAGTGCTTCTTCCGTCATGGCTTGTTCACGTAGCAGGTTAAGTACGGCATGTGCATGGATTTCAGTCGACATTTTTGTATTCTCTTTACTTGATAATTGTGTTGTATCTCAGCCTAATATTATACAACAGCTGAAGCCGTGATCAGTGAATAAGCCAACAAATAGGCTCCGGACACCACATAGCGGCCACCAACAATTGGACGTCGGTAATCATGGATGGCGAGTAGTACAGCCGATAGAATCAGTACCAAGGTACCGATAAAGCCGATTAAGCTTAATAGTGAAGACTGTAGCAACCAGACCGCACCAGCAGCCCAAGCTAATTGGACTAAGACTAACCCCATGATCGTGACAGGAAAAATAAGCCTATCTATTTGTGGGAGCAGTAGGAAAAAAGCCACAACACCACTTGCTAATAAAAAAGCAGGTAACCACCACTCAACACCACCAGACAGCTGAACCCAAAAGGATTTACTAAGGCAGACCTGAGCAATCAAAAAGCAGCTAAAGCAAAGTCTGTGGTTTCTTTTTAACAAATACAATGTATCGGCAATCATCGACACACCTAGTCCGAGTGCTACCCATAGCTGGACTGATGATAATTCACTATTTTGTTGATACAAGATGACCAATAAAAATGCGAAGCTCACGGCTCGAAATGCCATAGCTTGAGTGTTTTTACTGCTTTCATTTGCTGAAATACTAACAAAGCCTGCCAGGGCGACAGACATCCAACTCCACATACCAATACCTCTATTCATTACGCCGCCAGTTTATGCTTGTAATAAGTGATGTCTAGAGGTGTATGACAAAACTTGGATCTCGATAGTAATTCCTTTTAAACCTCTTCATATGAGTTTAGGAAGGACTTAAACAAAGCAGTTAAGAAATTAGGTATAACCGTCGTATATCGGCCAAGGTGGTCATAAATTCAAGATGTCATGCAGCTATCGTTACGGAAGTCACCATCATCAAAAAAGAACACATTAATCCAAGAAAACAAACCAACCTAAAATACAATAACTTACCAACTAAAAATGCAAATTTCAGCACTTGCTTTCCGCTGTCACTATCAAGGTCAATATAGTAGTGAAAATAACAACTCGCTCAGCATTTTCATCAAATGTTACAAGTGAATGTCCAATAATCTTCGCTCAATAAAAATAATAAACAAGAATTAACACAGCTACCTTCCCGTTTGATCACCAAGACCGTGTAATAAATAACTTAACATTACCGAACAAAAACATGACCATTTTTTATTACTTAAAATCATGAAGTTAAAATAAAAACGACAAATAATAAAACAATCAGTTCAAAATAGAAGCAGCAAGAAACACAACGACTTTCCTTCCATTTTTCGTCAATTCCACCTCAGTAAAGTTAGGTTTTTGCAAGTTTGATCAAGTTGAACTTGATCAAACCACTAAAGTGGTGCTATTCTAATAAGCATAGTAACTAACATCGACATATAGGAGCAGAGTTATGATTACTTCTTCACAAAAACAAGGACTTGTAATGATCGCCGTAGTAACAGGCTTAATGATACTACCTATGATGTATTACTAAACTTACAAATAAACAAAAGGGACGCAAATGCGTCCCTTTTGTTTATTTGTAATATAGTTCGATAAATTTCAGCCACACACCGTGCTAACTAATTAATATTTCTTATAAATGTTTAGATAGTTCATCCCAATGCACATAGTAAAACCCCAGTGCTACCAGAGTAATGAGTGCCATCAATGTAATAGCCACTCTCCAGATAAAGCGACTACTTCTTGGTGTTAGTTCCTGTTCACATTCATCACATGTAGACAAGAACGCTTTACGATCTTCGAGTTCATACTTGTCTTCATGAACGATTTTATTACGAATTGTCGCTATGTATCTTAGCTTTCCAATCACGTCATGAGGTAAACGCTCTTCACAGCTAGTAATTAACTGATGTAGGCCTTTCCCTTCCGCATGATATTGCCCTCGAAGCAATGTCTCGAGTTTACGAGTTCGTAAAACAACTTTTTCAATATCCGACATCACGTTCCTCCATCACTATTATTGTAGACAGGCACACTTGTATTCTTCTATATACGGATCACTTTTTCGAGTTTTTTAGAAAATTAAACGATAAACCTAGATCTATAACTCATTGAAAATATGATTATCTAACCAAATTAATGATTAGATTCATACATGGCTCACGAATCATGATCTCTAATTGCTAACTCCATTACTCTCAGAGCTACAATAGCGTGTCGATACTATGGAGAGCGTCATGCCTGTTTTACTTTTTATTGCAATTACCCTACTAGCATTAGTTGCAGCTTGGGTCTTTCTCGGTTTTTACCGAAGGCATATGCAGGGAGAAAACGCACCTGAACAGTCGGTCAACGTGACTATTTTAGATAAACAAGTCATCCAAGTCCCTGACGCAGAGCCAGGGGAAGAGGACGAGTTTTGGATTTATGTCCAACGTGGGCACTTAGGGCCTAAGCGCGAATTTCAAATTGGTGTTCATTACTACCATGCACTAAACCCTGGAGATAAAGGAAAACTTACCTACCAAGGTGATAAATTCCTTCATTTCGCTATGAAACGCTAATAGCCTAGGGAGACAACTTCACATGCTAAGGCAGTAACCAGCTTGTCTTAGCAGAACGTGAAAACAGCCAACTCAAACACAAGGCTCCCGCACCACTGATGACGATCCAAACAGGGATAACCCAAGCAGGATGTCCCTGATACCAACCAAACTCCTTCATCGGCCATAGAAATATTGGATGAAGAATATAGATACCCAAACTATTTTGACTAATCAATCCAACCACTTTCGAGGTTCGAGCAGATAACCCCTCTCCAAAATAACGACATAACATAAATATCATGCTCGCTGCGAGTATCACATTTAGGGTCTTGTAAGAGAGCCATCGAGCAACGGTGTACTCTTCCGCTTCGATGCTTAAACTCACCACAGATAACACCGTAGCCAGCAGCGCTGCAATACCAAGAGCGGTAAAGATTCCGACACTGCTTTTATTGAGCGGGACCTTCTTAAACAAGACATACCCAAGTGGAAGGTAACCTGCATATAGCCAGAGTTGATTGCTCCAAGGGCCATCAACCTTAAATAGATACAATACAGAAGTTAGCAGCCAAACAGCCACCAACGCATACACGGCCTCATCAGTGGTTCGACGAACAAATATCTGTAGCAAAGGAATTACAAAATAAAGAGGAATAAAGTAGTAAAAGAAGCCTAAATGATAATAAGTCGAGTGAGTTAAGCTTTCCGATAGAACCTCTTTAGTCACATCACCGTCATAACCCGCTAATGTCCAACCTGATAGATACGCATAAAACAGAGACCATGCAATAAAGGGAAGCAGCACTTTGCCCAAACGACGCTTAACATAATATTTAGCATCAAACGGACGCTGATCGCTCAGCATCAACGCACCAGTAATCAAAATAAAAACAGGAACAGCCCAGCGAGATACGCCATTGACACTCACCGCTGTAACCCATTGATCAAATGGAATAACACCAAGCTCATGTCGATACGGTGCTAGCACATGAATTGCGATCACAGCCACTGCCGCTACGCAGCGTAATAAATCAAAAAACTGAACGCGTTCTCTCAAGCCACTATCCTCATTCGTATCGGTAACAGACTGAATATAGCAACAAAAATGCTGACGATGTAACACACTCGTCAGCTTTTGGTTAATTAATTGCATTCAATTCAAGCGTTGACTGATTGTAACTTTGGTAGCTTTATCGAAATTAAGGATGTTAATGCTAGGAAAGCAAAGGAGACCCATAAACACGCTGCAAGGCCTGCCATTTGAAATACCCAACCCGACAGGATAGTACCAATGAGACGCCCCATCGCATTGGCCATGTAATAGAACCCCACATCCAACGAAACTCCATCACCTTTTGCATAGCTCACTATGAGATACGAATGCAGAGAGGAGTTAACCGCAAATATGGCACCAAACACCATCAAGCCACCGATAATAACCAACTCAGGCTGCCAACCAATTTGTACCGCATAAGCAATACAGCCAGTCACAATCGCTAGTGCGCTTGCCCACACCAGAGCCGCGTGTCCATCAGGAACTTTTCCTTGTGCCTTACCCGTTATCTTAGGTGCGATTCCTTGTACAAAACCATAAGCAATCGTCCAAGTCGCTAGAAATCCTCCCACCCATGAATGATCCCACCCAAACACACTGCCGAGGTAAATAGGCAACGCAATAACAAACCACACATCACGAGCGCCAAACAAGAACATACGCGCAGCAGAGAGGATATTGATTGATTCTGATTTAGAGAATATTTGGTTGAATTTGGGTTTGTTTTTCGCTTTGCCCATATCCGCTTCTAAACTAACGACACTGCCAATGAATACCAGCGTTAGTACCGCTGCCATCGCAAGTACGGCATGTTGGAAACCAACGGTTGAAAGCAATAAACCGCCGATAAAGAAGCCTGCACCTTTAAGAGCGTTCTTAGATCCCGTCAGAATAGCGATCCATTTATACAATGCACCTTGCTGTTCATCAGGTACCAAGGTTTTTATGGAGCTTTTAGCACTCATCTTATTGAGGTCTTTCGCAATACCAGACAAAGCTTGTGCGGCCATCACCCAAGGAATCGTTAACATCGCACTTGGCACTGCAAGCATACTCAAAGCGAGCACTTGCAACCCTAACCCTATGTTCATGGTCTTATTCAAACCAAGCCGAGCACCAAGCCATCCACCAATAAGGTTGGTCACCACGCCAAAGAATTCGTAAAAAAGGAATAACGAGGCGATCTCTAACGAACTGTAGCCAAGATCGTAGAAATACAGAACCACTAGCATACGAAGCGCACCATCTGTGATGGTGAAGTTCCAGTAGTTGAATGTCACCAACATATATTGGCGAACACTTTTACTTAAATTTGAAAACATATGGATTCTCAAAATTACAGACAACAATCTATTCCATCAAAAAGAGCTTTGGATCATCATGTCCCAAAAGCTCTTTAACCAATACAAACCTCTTGGTTTTTACTATTTACTCATGGCAAAAGCTTACTAACCATTACTGTCTACCAATCACTACCGAGCAGCAATCGCAGTGATGTATTCGATTTGGATAGCCTTGGTAAAAGCACCAGGACGCAGTGCTTGAACGTCGGTGATAATCTTCTCTAGTGGCCACTGTCGCTCTAACAATAAATGCGCAGCAAACAGGCCCGTTCGACCAGATCCCCCCATACAGTGAAGCGCAACCTTGCCACCTTCCGCGATAATTTCCTGCAACTGTGGCGATGCATTAGCCCACTGCTGAGCAAAAGCGTTATCTGGAGCTTGGTCATCTTCAATGACAATATGATGCCATTCCATACCAAGCTGTTTGGTTTGCTCACCGAGCGCTTCAACGCCTTTTGACGCCATCTCTTGCGCATTAATCGCAGTCACAATCGCTTTTACGCCTTGCGCTTTAAGCTGATCAAGAGACGCAAGAAGATCCGTTCCTTTCGTGCCCGGACAAGGCGTTAATACTAAAGCACCTTCTTCAACGGCCAGTTCCCATGTTGGATGTGTCATAACGTTCTCCTTAAGCCAAGCCAACAGTACGAACAAGCTCAGCCGTACGCGTTGCGTAGCCCATCTCGTTATCGTACCAAGCATAAATTTTCACCATGCGCGTACCAACAACCATAGTTGAAAGGGCATCGACAATCGTTGAACGCTGGTCACCACGGTAATCAATCGATACCAACGGGCGATCTTCAAATCCAAGAACTCCCTTCAGTTCACCTTCCGATGCTTCTTTAAGCATGGCATTCACTTCTTCAGCAGTCGTATCACGCTTCACATCAAAAACAATGTCGGTCAACGAAGCATTCGCTAATGGTACACGTACCGCATGACCGTTGATTCTGTCTTTCAGCTCAGGGAAAATTTCTACAATTGCTGTCGCAGAACCCGTTGATGTTGGGATAAGGCTCATACCACAAGCACGCGCACGACGAAGATCTTTATGCGGTGCATCCAAAATGGTCTGAGTATTAGTTAAGTCATGAATTGTGGTAAATGAAGATTGTTCAATGCCAAGCTTTTCATTAATAACCTTAACGACAGGTGCAATACAGTTGGTTGTGCAAGATGCAGCAGTAACAATGCGGTGCTTATCTGCATCAAAGATCGCATCGTTCACACCAACGACAATATTAGCAATACCTTCTTCTTTCACTGGTGCGCTAACCACAACACGGTTCACGCCCTGCTCTAGGTATTGATTCAAAATCGATGTTTTACGGTGAACGCCTGTTGCTTCAATCACAACATCACAGCCAGACCAATCGACGGCATTGATGTCACGCTCTTGGGTTGTCTTGATGCGTTGACCATCAACGATGATCTCATCACCTTCACTCGTCGCTTCGTGATTCCAACGGCCTTGAACCGAATCAAACTCAAGTAAATGTGCAAGAGTTTTGGTGTCACCCGCAACATCATTAATAAGCACAAACTCTAGTTCTGGCCAATCAAATGCCGCGCGAAGAGCCAAGCGGCCAATGCGGCCAAAACCATTAATTCCTACTTTAACTGTCATTATCTCGTTCTCTTATTCATAAAATTAAGTGCAAGGACGCGCAGCCATTTCCTGTAAACGCTGCACATCTAATTGATATTGTTCTTGTAGGCAATTGGACTCTTTTAAGCCCGCTATCACCTTGCGTAGCCAGCCTGGAAGCGTGCTCGAAACCTGGTAGTAAACCCACTGGCCTTCACGTTCATCCACCAACACGCCAGATTGACGAAGCTGTGCAAGATGGCGTGATATTTTAGGCTGGCTCTCTTCTAAGGCACCGGTAAGCTCACAAACACATAACCGCCCTTCTCTTGCGATCAATAGAAGGCATCGCATGCGCGTTTCATCAGAAAGCATTTTGAAAAACTGGTGTGGTAACATTCTTAAATCTCACATATACGCATATCCATATATATTAATTTTAGTCTGTTTGATGTCAATAGGTGCATTAGCACTGCAATAAAAAGTTCATATAACAGGTAGTAGCGTTTTCGGAATGGAAGGTAGGAATTCGACTGTAGGTCTTCGTTGATGATGACTCGTAGCTACATGACTAGAGTTTATATGCCAATAGCTTACTTGACTTGATTCACTTGCTGGCTCCACTTCTGTGCTGAAGATAATGCATTGATCACCTCTTCAACATTCAGCTCTAGAGCATGGCAAAAGGATTGCAAACCTTGCCAATCGGCATTTTCAAAACACTCTTCCATCAACAACAGTGAGCCAAACGGACCACTTCGCTCAAGCAGTATTCCTTTAACACCATCACAGAGTGGCAGTTGCTCCATTAGGTCATCAAGGGATAAATCTAACAAGGCATCAAGCATCGAAAATAGACCGATTAAAAAGGCTTGATCGCGATAAGGCGAGAACATTGGATATCGTGACATCAGAAAGCAAAACTGAGCACGCTGAAGCGATAGCTTGGACAGCTCTTGTGGTTTATTGCGAGAGACAAATGAAGCAACGGTTAATGAAACAAAAGACTTGAGCTTATCCTGGCCAAGATAGAGAAGCGCTTGACGAAAGGTTGTGATCGGTACAGTTAATCGGTCCGACATCGTATTGACAAACTTGAGCAATTTATAAGAAAGCTTCGCATCTTTGGCGATGATTCGCTCTACTCTATCGAAGTCTACATTTGGCTTACAAACCTCGTTAAATAGCTCCATCGCAATGACTTGATCTGGGCTGATATAACGTTGTTTGATGATCTCTGGTTTACTGAAGAAGTAACCTTGAAAAAGAGTAAATCCAGCCGATCGCGTTGCGGAGAACTCGTCTGCTGTCTCAACCCGTTCAGCCAAAAACTTCAAACGGTTATTACTGGCTCTAAGCTCTTTCACCATTAAGCACGCTTTCGCCAACCCCATCGCCATGATGTCTATCTTTACAATTTGGACATAAGGTAAAAAGCGACGCCACTGGGGCTGATACACAAAGTCATCAAGGGCAATAATATAGCCTTGCTGATAGAGCTCTTTAATGGCAACAAGTAACGATTCAGTCGGTTCACAAGTTTCAAGCACCTCAATAACCACCTTATCTTTAGGCAAGATATTAGGTAGACCATTAATGAGACTTTGATAAGGGAAATTAATAAAGCAGCGTGAACGATCGATAGAGGGGTTCGTTCCAATAGATAAAAAATTCTCTACGATTAAACGATACGTTGCTCGGTTTGAGTCAATATGTGCAGGAAAGGCATTATTTTCCCCGTCACGAAACAACAACTCATAGCCTAATGTCTGCCGCTTAGCATTTAAGATAGGCTGACGAGCAACGTAAATATTATTCATAGTAATTCTGTATCTATGAGCGAATGATGCATTTCATCATATTTTTGAAGTCGCTAACAGTGCACCACATCCCATAAACATCGAACCAAAGACGCGATTAACCTTCCCCATCACGCTTTCAGAACGAATGAATCGACCCATTTTTGCCGCAAGGGAGGTATATCCAAGCATGACAATACTATCAATAACGACGGTTGTTACGCCCAATACCAGCAATTGAGTAAATTGGTCTTTACTCGGATCTAGAAATTGAGGAAACAGTGCCACCAAGAAGACGATCGATTTCGGGTTGGTTAAGTTAATTAATACCGCGTTACGCATTAGTACCAAATTAGACAACTCTGCACCATCAGCATTCGCTTCTAAGCTTGTTTGATCGCGCCACTTTTGAATACCCAACCAAATTAGATAAACGACTCCAACCCATTTAATGATGCTAAATGCCAAGGCAGATTGAGCAACTAAAGCACCAATACCAGCGCCCACCAGCATAATATGAAAAGCTAAGCCAAGCTGAAGGCCAGCAATTGCAGACAATGATTTTTTAGTGCCATAGTTCAAACCGTTGCTGATTGAGTTCACCGTACCAGAACCTGGAGCTAAACTAAATACAATGGCGGTAACCACGTACGCCAACCAAATATGCATATCCATGTAATTTTCCTCGACTAAATGAACTTAGCCCCACATAATTTACACCTCAGTAATACGTAAATATTAACTAGGATGCTATGAATCAATCGAGCTCGAATAACTCATCTTATACTCAAGAGTCATCGTTTGAGCAAGCTATCAATTCCAATATCTCACAACTTTGGCAATTTAGATCGGAAGGGTATCTAACCTCCCGAGATAAGCGCCAGCTTTACTGGTGTAAGATAACCGACCCTAAACACACCAAAGCAATTGTTGTCGTTAATGGTCGAATTGAGTCTGCTTGGAAGTATCAAGAGCTGTTCCATGACCTTTTCTATCAGGGCTATGATATTTACTCCTTTGATCATCGAGGTCAGGGAATGTCAGAGCGTTTAACGGATGACCCGGAATTGGGCTATGTTGATGAGTTTGATGACTATCTAACAGATATGCAGCAGGTGCTAGACTCATTCTCTCTAGAGCATTATGAGAAACGCTATTTGCTTGCTCACTCGATGGGTGGAGCAATTGCTACTCGCTACTTGCAAACCAATCCAGAACATTATTTTGATGCCGCAGCCTTAAGCGCTCCCATGTTTGGAATAGCGATGCCAAGGCTACTACGTACGGTTGCTATCCCTGTGACTCAAGTAATGAGCATGGTCACAGCTTTACCACAGTACGCACCAGGCCAACAAAGCTACTTTGCAAAACCGTTTGAGATTAACCAACTGACCCAAAGTAAGCCACGCTACCACTGGTTTCGAGATTTGTATGAAAGTAAATCCCAACTAAAACTCGGTGGGCCAAGCCATCGTTGGGTTTGGCAAGGTTTGGTTGCGACAAAACAGTGTATTCAACAAACAAGGCGCATTGAAATTCCGCTGTTGGTCATGCAGGCCAGTGAAGACTCCATCGTAGATAACAAAGACCAAGTTCGCTTCATAAAAAAGCTCGCTAAAACCAACTCACAATGCGCGCTTAAGATTGTTCATGGTTCGAAGCATGAACTGCTATTTGAACAAGATACCTATCGAAACGATGCTCTCGATTGTACGCTTAGCTTTTTCTCTCAATACTAGCTAACAATATCATTATTAATGAACATCATCATTGAACCGTTCAGCTAAATATCAGCAGCTTCATTAAGCTAAATGAGGAAAAAGGGGAGATTCAAGTTACCCTCTTTTTTTCCTCATTTTTGACGTAAACTAAGCATATAAAACGACCACTCGACCCACTTCCAGCATTATGAGGGTACTATGACCACCGCTGACAACTACTCACAGTTTCAAATCGTTGCTTCTGATCTTGATGGCACCTTACTTGCGCCAAACCACAAACTCAGTGATTTCACCAAACGTACCTTAAAAGAGTTGCACGAGAAGGGATTAACATTTGTATTCGCAACGGGCCGTCATCACGTTGATGTAGCAGGGATCCGTGAGCAAGTGGGCATTCCAGCGTACATGGTAACTTCAAATGGTGCTCGTGTTCACGATCAAAACGATCAATTGATGTACAGTAAAAATGTACCTGAACACTTAGTTCAACCTGTGATTGATGTGATTAAACAAGATCCAGATATCATGATTCATCTTTATCAAAACGATGAGTGGCTGCTTAATAAGGAAGATAAGATCCTTAAGAACTTCCATGATGAGTCCGGCTTTACCTATAAGGTCTTTGATGTCGATAACGCTCCGGTTGACGGCATTGCCAAAATATTCTTTACCCACCCAGATCATGACCACGACTACTTAGTGCAATTTGAAGACAAGCTCAATGAGCTATTTGGTAACGAAACCAATATCGCCTTTTCAACACCTTGGTGCTTAGAAGTGATGGCAGCAGAAGTTTCTAAGGGTGAAGCTCTGGATGTAGTTGCTCAGTCAATTAACCTTAAACTCGATAACTGTATCGCCTTTGGTGATGGCATGAATGATGTTGAAATGCTAAGTATGGCAGGTCTTGGATTAGTCATGAGCACCTCTCACCATAAAGTAATGAAAGCACTTCCTAATAACACAGTGATCGGTAGTAACGCTGATGATGCTGTTGCGCATTATTTGAAAGAGCATCTAATTTAAAATGGATTGACCTGTCTTAGTAATACAAGGCATTCGTTAATTGAACTACTTTAGGGCAGTACCTCACTGCCCTTATTATCACACTTCTATTTTTTACCTTCGCTATGCCATAATGCAGCCATTGATATCCTTAAAGGTCACTGTCTCATGAAGGTATTTGGACGTTCTACTTTACTCATCTCACTCTTAGCTCTTCAAGCTTGCTCCACCAGCACCACATCAACACAATCTGTAGAATCGGTTAATGCTACTCTCGACAAACCAGAGACAATCCAACCACAGACGTTTGTTCTTCGTGGTGAGGTTGTGATTGGTCATGAGGTTAGCAGTATTACTCCATGCGGCAGTAACAAACAGCTGTGGCTAGCACTAGATTCAACACAACGCCCCGCTGCAACTCAACTAGTGAGAGGCCCCTATCAACCATTATATGCTGAAGTGATTGGCCATTTGGTTACTCCAACCCAGCACGGATTTGATACTGATTTCGAAGCCCGATTTGTGGTTGACCAAATAAACTTACTCACCGCTGAAAATCCAAATCGATGTGATCTTCCATTCAAGCCGACACGAGTATTTGGTATGGAGCCAAATTGGTCTGGCACGTTCGAAGGGGACAAGTTTGTCTTTCAAAAAATGGGGAGTGATGCTCAACCGTTGACGATAAAACAGAGCAACATTTCCACTAAATCGCGTGAATATCAACTTGATAATGGCCACCTTTTGCTTGAAGAGAAACTGTGCAATGACACCATGAGTGACAGCTTATACGGCTGGAAAGCCACGATGAGTATTGATGATAAACAGTATAAAGGCTGCGCCACACTCTCTAATCAGGATGCAACGTTAGGCTGGACAGGCTCTTATCAGGCCGCCTCAACTCAAGGTACTAACTTCACCGTTAAGATGGAATTATTCAACGACCACACCGCCACGACTCGCTATGATTATAACAATGGCGAACCCGCCATCATCGAGAAAGGCTATTGGCAGCAACTGAACTCAAATCAGGTACAAGTGGTAATGACTCACCATCAAAGACAGTTCCTACGTTCAGAGCGAATCTTCACTCGCGATGGCCAGCAATTAAATGCAAGCCAAGAGAAAGTTGGCAATGTTCTCTACCCTATTGCCAATGGTGGACTGACTCTTTTTTCCACCAACAGCGCTACTAACGAGTAATAGCCAAGATGTCTAGCTCAATCAATTGTCCAGACTGCCATCTATCACTTCACTGTGTCTGTGATTTAATTCCTCGCATTGACTCTTCGATTCATATTGCACTGCTGATGCATGAGAACGAACTCACTCGAGAAACCAATAGTGGGCAATGGTTACAAGCCAGTTTAACGCACTGCTCTCAACACATTTGGCAACGAACTGCGCCTACTCAATCACTCGTTGACCTTATTAAGCAGCCTCACCTTGAGCCGCTCATTTTGTTCCCTAGCGAACAGAGTATTGCTGTTTCTCAAGCAATAGAAACTATTGCATCGAAAAATACTGAGCAAAAAGATACAGAGAAGAGGTATACGGCTGGAAAAGAAATTGAATCGATAGAAAAAGTACCGTTATTCATTATTCTCGATGGCACATGGCAAGAAGCAAAGAAAATGGCGAAGAAGATTCCTTGGCTAGAAGGTTGCCAACATGTCCACCTTTCACCAAGTTCTAACTCAAGCTATCAGCTTAGACGAAATCAAGCCAAGGGGCATTTATGCACCCTCGAGGTTGGGGCTGAACTATTGAATTCAGTAGAAGAGAATATATCTTCGCAAAAGCTCATGGAATTCTTTCAATATTATATGAAAGTCTTCCATGCCGACAAATGTGGTCATCAATACCAAGCCAAATTGTGAGTCGATGAGCCGATTAAAACTGAAGCAGTGAGTCCAACCGGTTTATTTCCACATCGGGTAGCGTCTTACTGTGTTTATGATGAATGAGATCGGCTTCTTGATCATTAAACCAACACGCCTGAAACCCATTTCGTTTGGCACCCAAAACGTCCGTCACTAAGTGATCGCCCACATGTAGGATGTCTTTTGGCTGTAGACTTAGAAACTCTGCCGCTTGAACAAATAGATCCGCTTCTGGTTTTGCCAATCCGTCAGGACCCGCTTTCAATACCAGTGAGAAGTATTGGCTCAATCCAATCTTATTCACATCCACGTTGCCATTTGTGATGGCGACTAATGGGTAACGCTGACTGAGTACTCTCAAGACTCGATGAGACTCTTCAGGCACTTCAAACTGACTCCGTAATACCAGCACTTCTTCAATCGTCGCTTGTGCAGCCTGTTGAGCCTGCTGTTTATCGTAGCCTAGTTGGAAAAGCCCTTGAAAAACTTGCTCGAATCGCCATTGCGTTACATCGTGCTTGAGTAGCGGCTCTGCAATCACAACCTCTTTTTTTAGCTGTTGCCACCACCCAAGTGATCGCGTTGCACTGACAGGATGATGCTGATGCAGCCAGTTCGTAATTTGCTGTTCAACACGTCGAATGATCGGACGGTTATCATACAAGGTATCATCAAGGTCAAATGTCATCGCTTTAATCGGCGACATACTACGGTAAAAACGCATCTATTTGCTGTCCTTTTTCTTCGCTCTTGGGTGGGCTTCATCATAAGCTTGAGCAAGGTGTTGAAAATCCAAATGAGTATAAATCTGAGTCGTCGAGATGTTTTCATGCCCAAGCAGCTCTTGAACAGCCCTAAGATTATTACTGGATTCCAATACGTGCGTAGCAAACGAGTGACGCAGTTTATGCGGACTAATATGACTCGCTACCCCCTGCTTTTGTCCCCATTCCGCCATACGCTTTTGAACATTTCGATGAGAAATTCTGACGCCTTGCTTAGAAACAAACAGAGCTTGTTCACCGCTATTCGCCATATCAGTGCGAACTCTCAGCCACTTAGCGACCCACTCTTTCGCTTCGCCTGAAAAAGGAACTTTTCGCTCTTTGTCACCTTTACCAATGACTCGGATTTCACCCGCACTGGCACGAACATCTTTGAGGTTAATACCAACCAATTCAGCCAAACGAAGTCCTGCCCCATACATAACTTCCATCATCGCGCGGTCACGGATTGAAAGAGGATCATCGCCACTTTCAACTTCAAGCAACTGCCCCACTTCATCGACATCAAGATTTTTTGGCAATGGCCTTTGCTTACGTGGAGCAGACACACCTTTCGCGGGATTTGCGCTAAGTTCGCCTCTTAGGATTAAGAAATCGAAGAAACTTCTTAAACAAGAGAGCCTAGTCGCTATGCTACTGGCTTTCATACCATCACGCATACCTTTACTGGCAAGCTGCCTTACCCAAGCGGCATCCACTTGCTGCCACTCATCTTGACCCATCGAGACTAAGTGATGGGCCATAGTTTCTAACTGCTGTTTGTAATTTCGTTGAGTATGTAGGCTCAGCCCTTTTTCGCTTCTAAGAAATTCATAAAAGCGTTCTAAGGGCCGTTGTAAACTATGAGGAAGTGCTGCTGTAGACTCGGTCATTATCGATTGCTTGCCAAGGAAGAGTGTTGGTTAAGTGGGATACCACTAATGCTAAGTGACGCAAGAAAAGTGTATCAAGATGAGGTTGGAAATGACCGCCATCATCACTAGAAAATGCCAGTACCCCTAATGTGTTCTCTTTAATCAATGGAAGTACAACATAAGATCCTAGCTCAGGAGCGTGAGTCTCTTCCCCGAGTAATTCAAGTCGATCGGCTTTGCGTAAACGTCCTAGATAAGCATCTTTACCATTTAGGTGATTAACAGCAAACCGTTGGATACTCTCTTGCTTCGCTGCATATTTAGATTTTTGAGCGTCCACTAGACGAATATGAGCCAACAGTGACAGTGACTTTGCTTTCTCTTCGATTGCAATAAATACACTATTCAGATCTTCACACTTTAAGACTTGCTCTTGCAAGTCCATAAACTCATGAAACGTGCGATCATTTTTTGCTGCAAGCGACATGAGCGTGGTGATCTCTTCTTCGAGCTCTTCAATACGTGAACGCTGTCTATTGAGCTGAATATGGACCAGTGATACCGCGCCTTGCTCTTGGTGTGGCAATGACAAACGATCGACCAATGGGCGTCGCTGTAAAAAGAAATCTGGGTTGTCTTGAAGATACTCGGCAACCACTTCAGCGGTTAAGGCACCCGCTTCAATATGAGACAAAATTAATCCTTAATTATCATTTTATTTCTGAACGGCAAATTAAACTAACAAGATAGCTGACCATCAAAGACATGCGTTGCTGGGCCAGTCATATAAAGAGGATGGCCAGGGCCTTGCCATTCAATATGAAGATCACCACCGGGTAAATGCACCGTTACAGAGCTATCAAGAAGGCCTTGTACGATTCCAATCGCAACAGCGCCACACGCACCACTACCACATGCATTGGTCTCACCTGCGCCACGTTCATAGACACGTAAACGAACTTCCTCACGGCTAACCACTTGCATAAAGCCTGCGTTAACACGCTCAGGGAAACGTTCATGCGATTCAAGCAGTGGTCCTAATGTATCGACATCAGTGTTGTCCACATCATCAACCACAGTAACAACATGAGGATTACCCATGCTGACCGCACCACAGAACAGGGTGTGTTCATCTGTACGCAAAATATAGGTTTTTTCAGTCTGCTTCGCTTTGAACGGGATCTTACTCGGTTCAAACACAGGTTCGCCCATATCGACAGTTACCTGATCATCTTCTTCAAGGCTCAGGACCATTTTGCCTTTTTTAGTGCTCACACTAACGGTAAATTTATTGGTGAGTCCCTTCATTCTAACGAAACGAGCAAAGCAGCGTGCACCGTTACCACACTGCTCGACTTCACTACCGTCAGCATTAAAAATGCGATAGTGAAAATCAGTTTCCGGATCATAGGGAGCTTCAACCACTAACAGCTGATCAAAACCCACACCAGTATGACGATTTGCTAAACGGCGAATCAGATCTGGTGAGAAAAAGATGTTTTGGGTAATGCAGTCAACGACCATAAAGTCATTACCCAATCCGTGCATTTTAGAAAAATGGAAATGCATAGTGCTGCCGTTACTCCGGTAAGATGTTTTCAAGAGCCCATAGGCTAGATAGCTCTTCACGTTCGCGAACTAAGTGTGTTTTATCGCCATCTACCATAACTTCAGCGACGCGAGCTCGGGTGTTGTAGTTCGACGACATAACAAAACCATAAGCACCGGCTGAACGTATCGCAAGTAAATCACCTTCCGCCAACACCAAACTACGATCTTTACCTAGACAATCGCCTGTTTCACAAATAGGTCCAACAATATCGTAGGTTTGCGCTTCGCCTTTTTTAGGCACAACAGGAACGATATCTTGCCACGCTTGATAAAGTGCTGGGCGCATCAAATCGTTCATTGCCGCATCAATGATGGCAAAGTTTTTATATTCAGTGTGCTTTAAGAACTCTACCTTAGTCAGCAAGATACCTGCATTGGCAGCAATGGCACGACCAGGTTCAAAGATAAGCTCAATCTCAGGGTGATTTGATAAACGAGACAGTAGTGCTTTCGCGTAATCAGATGGCTGCGGTGGCTGTTCATCACGGTATACAACCCCTAAACCACCACCAACATCCAAATGCACAATGTTAATGCCATCGGCTTTTAATTGGTCAATCAAAGCAAGCAAACGATCTGTCGCATCGATAAACGGGGCTAAGTCCGTCAATTGAGAGCCAATGTGGCAATCAATACCTTGTATGTTTAGATTCTCGAGGCTTTGAGCAAATTTGTAGACTGCAGGTGCTCTATCAAATGCGATACCAAACTTATTGTCACGAAGACCCGTTGAGATGTAAGGGTGTGTCTTCGCATCAACATCAGGATTGATACGCAGAGAGATTGGCGCAATGACATTCAATGACTTCGCGACTTTGTTAAGCCGTTCAAGTTCTGGTTCAGATTCAACGTTAAAGCATTTGATCTCAAGCTCTAATGCACGCTTCATTTCAGCTTCAGTTTTACCAACACCGGAGAAAACAACTTTCTTTGGATCACCACCTGCCGCAATAACACGCTCTAGTTCACCACCAGATACGATATCAAACCCTGAACCAATACGCGCAAGTGCGTTCAGTACACCTAAGTTAGAATTGGCTTTCACGGCATAACAGACAAGATGAGGGTGCTCACCAACGGATTTATCAAATGCGTTCCAATGGCGCTCAAGCGTTGCTCGAGAGTAAACGTACAAAGGTGAGCCATATTGCTCAACTAGACTCGTTAACGGGGTATCTTCAGCCCATAACTGGCCATCATCCTGGTAGTTGAAATAATCCAAAGTGTTTTCCTTACTAAATTTTGACTGATCTTTTTATAGAACTTCGTTGTTTATTGAGCTTGTTCATTTTGTGCGGCATCTTCTGGCATGTAAAGTCCGCCCGTCTGCCCACAGCCTGCAAGTGTAAAAATAGAGAGCATAAATAGTGCTACGATCGATTTTTTCATTTTGCATCTCGTGATTATTGATTCAATGCCCCCTATAATCGCACCACAATCAAGAAAAGCAATAGGATAGAAGAGATGAACGATACGGAATTTCATCAAGAGGTCGATTTACAGATGCAACGCATTGAAGATGCGATTGATGAGTCAGGTGCAGATATTGATTTTGAGAGCTCTGGAAACGTACTAACCCTTGAGTTTGATGATAGAAGTCAGATCATTGTGAACCGACAAGAGCCAATGCATGAGATATGGCTAGCGTCTAAATCTGGCGGATTTCATTTTAAACAAATTGAAGATCAGTGGATTTGTTCTAAAACTGGCCAAGAGTTTTTCTCTATGGTGAAGCAAGAATGTGAAAAACACGCTGATGAAACAATTGAGTGGCCATAAGTCACTGAGATTCAATAACTCGTGATTCAAACAAAAAAGAGTACCTTTAAGGGTACTCTTTTTTTATTACGTAACTTTCTGTACATCGCAACTAGCTATGCATTCACTGCTCGCGATGGCTTGGAATAGGTTGTGTTGTCGTTACGATAAGGTACGACATAACTTTCACCTTCTTCAGGGTGAACAATTTGATAATACTGAGGAAGATTAAAGTTAATCTGTTTTGCAGGCAGTAGGTTTTCATCCTGCGCTGACGTATAGAAAGTATTTACACTCGCAATCATTTCGTCTTTTTCACCGCTGAACTGGTGATAAACTTCACTTAGATTACTTTCATCGAGTACGTAAATATTGAACCCTTTGTCAGTATCTTCAAAGAAAAACTGCACCAAACCCTCACTCGCAAAGGCGTCGATGATTTCAGGTAGTTGACGATCCTGCTCTTTGTCGAGCATCAACAGAGGCGAGCCATTTAACTTATTGGTCGAAATACTCCGATAAAAATCAATCGAGTTTTCAAGCTTTTGAACCGACACGCCACGACGCTCAAAAAACAGGCCGTACATCTGCTGGCCAATGCGCATCGCTTTAAATCGACGACGCTTCTCTTGTTCAATCGGTTTCAAACGTAAATCGATACACTCTGCGAGTAGCTGATAGACCGTATTTCGAATCGCACCACGGAAGTTTTTCGCGTAACAGAAAACATCAACAGACTCTGGTGGAATCGCATCTTGGTGCATCTTGCCCAATACGGTTTTCAACGCATCCAAGATCGCGGTTTCACCTTGAAAGTGCAACGTACGCACTTCATGCCAAGAGTTACGATAAACCAAATCTACACTGCCAACCAAGCTACGTTGCTTTTCACCAAAACTAAAGATATCGACATCTTTCATGTCAACACGAGTTGTTTTGGTATTGATCTCAGCAGTAGGGTCACATTCAAAATTAATAAACATCGCCAATTGGCTAATTTCACACGGACTAGCCAGCGCTTGCATGCTGGGGCGACGCTTACGCAGTGAGAAGGTATTACGTAAATCACTCACCATTTGATAAAACTTATCAATATCGAGCTGAGCTTTACGAACAACGGAATGTAAACGAGTCGATTCTGTAATCATGCCGTTAAAGAACGCCCAAGCAACAAGCTTACTAAGATACTCGTGATGCTCAAGGCTAGGCTGACCGATAATACGATGAGGGATCAGCGGCTGTTTATACAAATACCAACCGGGTAGATTAGATCGGTTATCTTGTACTTCAATAAAGGTTAAATCAGATTCATGCAAATCAGGAGAGATCTGCGGGTTAAGCAGAGTCACCTTGCCCGGAAGCACCTCAAATGCAGCGTACAGTTTACGTGCCAAAATACTGATGTCTTGAGGGCTAATCGCAGAGGTAATATCATTTTTACGGGCAAATTGAATCAGGTTTCGGTAGCTCTGCATTAAGGCATCAAGCAGTGCATGATGCACCACTTTTACTTGCTCGACTTTCCAATGACGGCGATCGTCAAGTTCAGAAATAACCGACGAACCCCAATTCCACTTTGTTGTCATGTCCGTCAGAGCTTCACGTCGCCACGCGACAGAGCCTGCACCCGGGTCACGAGAAAGCTTCTCATGAGTTTTCAGATAGAAACAACGTCGAACTAAATCCAAGCGTGCTTCATCACCGATACGCTCAAGATAGCGCGTTACCTTCTCTAACATGAGATAGTACGCATCCATTCCATACAAATCAGGTTCATGTGCGAAGAAGCGACGCTTAGTATCAAGGCTTAATAACTGCGTATTTGGGTATTCCCACGAATAAGCTTCAAGCAGTATCGCTTTTAATACCGATTTATACGGAGAATCGATACTTTTATATAATTGCCAGAGGTTCGAACCAAAGTACTCTTCGGCAGGGATTCGGTTAAGCTTGCCAAAGTCGATCCATTCATTGCAGTCAATATCGCCTTTACTACAGAGGTCTTTGACGTAATCGTCATAGCACTCTTCCATCTCTGGAGGAACGATTTGCCACAATAGGCGCTGACCCGAAAGTCGAACAGCTGAGCGATAGAATTCATCAAGAAGTAGCAGGTGTTGAGATGAGCCACAGTTGTCACCGGTCATCTCTTCAGAATAATTACTTTTAAAGCGAGTCTCATCCATCAAGAAGAAATTGGCTTCAATACCTTGCGTTTTAGCCCACTCAGTAATCCCTAAACATTTACTGGTTAGGTTTTCTCTATCTTCTCTATTCATCTCTGGAGAGACACAAACCCAAATATCCAAATCACTTGACGTGCTCTGACCGATAGAAGAAGTACTTCCCATGGTATACAAACCAAGGATAGCTGGTGAGTCAGACGTTTTTAACGTTTGATTGACCGTTTTTTCCGTGTCTTCTATATAAGTTCTTTGAGTCGCTGTCGCTTCAAAGCCACTGATGCCATAAGGAATATTGCAATCCTTATAACCAGGAATAATGGGATGATTAAAATGAAAAAGCAGTGGGATGAGATTGAATACACGTTGACCTTGTAGATCCATTAGCGCCAGCGCACGCTCAATGCGTTGCTGGTTTAAGCGATCTAATCGTTGGATTAAAGTCTGTGTATAAGCCTGCAAGGTAATTCCTTGATTGAATTATAATTTTGTATTTCGTTCATCTTTCGAGCAAAACACAATGCCAAAACGTGATCAATCTAACACTTTTATTCGATTTGGTAAAGAATTGAACCGCGCTCACGCAAGAAAGCACTTCACCATCATCTTCAGCATTTATTTTTTACATAGTGTCGTAGTTAACTCGCATTTCTAATAATAGCTCATATTATAAACGAGATGTAGCTCACACAATTTTGAGCTATTTCTGCTAACCGTTCATCAATATGAAAACCACGCGATCTAGTAGTAAGAATTTCACTATTGGAATGGTAGGATGAAGACAAAATGTCAATCAATTGAGATATTCATGACTCAGAACGCACCTATCCGTATCGCCACTCGTAAAAGCCCACTCGCTCTATGGCAAGCTTATTTTGTCAGAGATGCCCTTCAAAATGCACACCCAGATCTTGAAGTTGAGCTAGTAACGATGGTGACTAAAGGAGACATCATCCTTGATACACCTTTAGCAAAAGTAGGCGGTAAAGGCCTCTTCGTTAAAGAGCTTGAAGTTGCGATGCTTGAAGGACGTGCTGATTTAGCGGTTCACTCAATGAAAGATGTTCCTGTTGATTTTCCTGAAGGCTTAGGCTTAGTCACTATCTGTGAGCGTGAAGACCCACGCGATGCCTTTGTTTCTCATAAATATCAATCTATAGAAGAACTTCCACAAGGTGCAATTGTTGGTACTTGTAGCCTTCGCCGTCAATGCCAGCTACTAGAAGCACGCCCAGATCTGATCATCAAAGAGCTACGCGGCAACGTTGGAACTCGTTTAGGCAAACTTGATGCGGGTGACTACGATGCAATTGTGCTTGCAGCTGCCGGCCTAAAACGTTTAAAACTTGAGGGACGTATTCGTAGTTTTATTGAACCAGAGCAGTCTCTTCCAGCCGTTGGACAAGGCGCTGTCGGCATCGAATGCCGTCTTGACGATGACCGTCTAATCAAGTTACTTGAACCGTTAAACCACGCTGACACTAAAGACCGAGTCCTCTGTGAACGTGCAATGAACTTAACACTAGAAGGCGGTTGCCAAGTCCCTATTGGTAGTTACTCTCTTTTAGACGGTGACGATATCTGGTTAAGAGCTTTAGTCGGTGAGCCAGATGGTTCTAAAATGGTACGTGGTGAGATTCGCGGGCCAAGAGCACAAGCAGAGCAACTTGGCGTAACCCTCGCTAATCAACTGCTTGATGATGGTGCAAAAGAGATTCTCTCTAAGTTGTACGCTGAGCACGAATAATCTATGGCAGTATTGGTAACTCGCCCTGAATCACAAGGGCTTCAGCTTTGCCAACAGCTATCGGAGGTGGGGATAAAAGCTCTCCACCATCCGTTGATTTCGATTACCCCTGATCCAGACCTTGATACCCTTCTCAATCAGCTCAATAGCTTCGATATTGTCATTGCCGTCAGTCAACATGCCGTCAATTTCGCTCACCAAGCCTTACAGAACAATTCAGAATCTTGGCCAACTCATCCGACCTATATTGCGGTCGGTCAAAAAACAGCACAGATTTTAAGCAAACTGTGCCAACAAAAAGTACACTACCCAGAGGTTGGAGATAGCGAGCACTTATTAGCGCTAGAACCGCTTCAGTCAATTGAGAACAAGCGCATCGTAATTTTACGGGGTGATGGTGGGCGCGAACTCATTTACGACACATTATTAAAACGTTTAGCCAACGTGGAATATAGAGAAGTTTACCAAAGAAATTATCTACACTTTTCATCTGAAATTCTAATTGCTCAATGGCAACAACAAGGTGTTGATACCCTTGTTATCACTAGCTCTGGACAACTGAACTTCTTCACTTCTCAAGTAAATCCAAGCTATAAAAACTGGCTTTTTCAGTTACACCTATTGGTACCAAGTGAACGTATTGCACTTGATGCGAAAAAATTAGGATTTAACTCAGTCACGAATACCGGTAGTGCTTCCAACCATGATTTAGTGACTGCTCTCCAGCTTAAATAAACAGGACTATAAGCAATGACAAGTAAAAAAAATAACGAGCATATTGAACCTGAAAAAAAACAGAAGCCAACATCAGAAGATGCTATATCAAACACCAGTGACGCCATAATCGCATCAGATAAATCAGCGGCGCCTGAAACAAAAAAAGAAGCGGCACCAAAGAGCATAGTAGAAAAAGAAAAACAGGAAAAACCCACAACAAAAGGCTCGAGTAACAAAACCTCGGATCAACCACCCGCAAAGAAATCACGTAAGCTGAGCATTGCAGCGATCATTTTATCTCTATTAGTTGGCGGAGCACTAACCTACAAGATTCAGCAGCAGAATGAATCTCACTTGGCGCAAATAGCATCATTAAAGGCTGAAATATCCTCCTCTCAATTAGAGTTAACTAGTCGATTAGAAGCTGCCCAAAAAGAGACTATTAAGCAAGCGTCTCAAATATCCCACCGCAGTGAAGTGGTTCTTACTCAACAACAAAAGAGTATAGAAAGCCTTCAACTTGCGATTGCTGATGTGAAAGGCCGTCGTCCAAATGATTGGTTACTCGCTGAAGCAGATTACCTCGTTAAGCTTGCTGGCCGTAAGCTATTTCTAGAACAAGATGTCGTCAGTGCAACAAAGTTGATGGAGAGCGCAGACCAACGCATCGCATCTCTAAATGATCCGAGCTTAGTCCCACTTCGCAAAGCAATGGCCAATGACATCACACACCTAAAATCGGTGCCTATTATTGACCGCGATGGGTTGGTTTTACGACTTACTGCTTTACAGCAACAAGTGAACTCACTGCCTCTAGCCAACGCTATTCTTCCTGAAGCTCAAGCACAAGAAAAAGCGGTAGTCTCGCAAGACATATACGACTGGCAGACGAACTTAATGACGTCGATTAAAGACTTCTCTGAGAATTTCATTACTTACCGAACTCGTGATGGCAATGTCATACCTTTACTCTCCCCTCAGCAAGATTTTTATCTGAGAGAGAACGTTAAAGCTAAGATTGAGACAGCAATTAAAGCGACATATATAGAGCAAGAAGAGATCTATGCAACCGCATTAACGACCGCACATCAATGGTCCACTTCTTTCTTTAATGCCGATGACAATACAGTAAAAGAGTTCAATGCATCGCTGGCATTTCTTGGTAAACAAAGTATCGAAGTTGATTACCCTGATAAACTACAAACACAAAATATCCTTTCAGACGTTATTACTGAAAGATTACGTCGCGAAGTGACTACCTTAGTTACGGAGGATAAGTAATGTTTCGTTCTATATTCCTATTTGTCGTTCTTGGCCTAGGGTTATTCGCAGGGACTCAATTCGCAGGGCAACAAGGCTATGTGCTGATCTCGGTGGCTAACAAAACCATCGAGATGAGCGTTACCACCTTGGTAATCTTCATCATTGCTACTCTAGCGGCACTGTTCCTATTAGAGTTTTTGATAAAAAAAGCACTACGTACCAGTTCCACAACTTGGAATTGGTTCAGTGTGAGAAAATTAAGACGTTCTCGTCGATATACAAATGAAGGCATCATTAAGCTTCTGGAAGGCGATTTAAAAGTCGCAGAAAAAAAGGTCATGCGATGGGCTAACCATCATGACATGCCTTTACTCTGTTACCTCGTGGCCTCAGAAGCGGCACAAGGTATGGGTGACAAACAAAAGCGAGATCATTACCTAACAAAAGCAAGTGAACAAGAGAATGCTCACCTAGCTGTAGAGCTAACTAAAGCCAAGCAACAAGTCCGTGAGGCTGAGTATGAGTTAGCATTTGATACCTTGTCTAACTTAAAAAATGAGTACCCTAATAATTCTATTCTATTGAATCTGCTTAAAACCGTTTATCTAGAGCTTAAGCTTTGGCAGCCGCTCATTGAGCTTTCTCCTAAACTTATCAAAGCCAAACTCATCGGTAGTGAAGAACAAGCTGCTATTTTGCAAAAAGCACAGTGTGGTCTTTTAGCTGAAATTGCCGTACAAAAAGGCAGTGAAGGCTTGATCACTCACTGGGATAAGTTACCTAAGAAAGTCAAAACAGATAGTCACTTAATCACTTGTTTTATAAAGCAACTTATCGGCAGAAAAGCGGATAACGAAGCGTATATAGTTCTAAAGGAATCTCTAAAGAAACATACTACGCCTGAGTTATTTGAGTTGCTCCCTGAAATGAACCTAACGGATACTCATCCACCTATTCAGTTACTAAAAACAACAATCAAAAAAGACAATACAAACGCTTCAGCGCACAGTGCACTTGCTCAGTTTTATCTAAGGGAAAGTAACTGGAAAGATGCACAAACTCACTTAGAGACTGCACTCTCTATTCGCTCAAATGTCTCAGATTATGCTTATCTTGCAGACGCACTCGAGAAACAAGACATGTCGAAAGCAGCACATGAAGTCTCGAAGAAAGCTCTTATGTTAGTAAACAACAGCTAACCTATTACTAGCACCTTAATACGAATAAATATGCCGACAACGTTGTCGGTATTTTTTCACATAAAATCCACGGACAGCCGCTTACTATTAATAAAACTAAACAATGCGGGTCTACCTTTGAAAACTCTAATACTCTCTCTAGCTATCATCTTCACCACTCCTTTCGTATTAGCCAATGAATCTAATGGAGAAAAGAACTATCAAAGCCTATGCGCTACTTGCCATGGAGATCTAGGTCATGGTGGCGGATTAGCCGCCAGTAGTTTAGCTGAAGCCCCATCAAATATTTACTCAGGGCTAACCTCTTGGTTTGAAACTGAAAATGAGCTAATTGATACGGTGCTAAATGGGAACGAGGGTATGCCGGCTTGGGGGGCAGTACTATCAGAAGAGGAGGTGAAAGAGATATTTTCGTATATTAGAAAGATTAACAAGTAGCTTAGGTCTTTTTTCTTTCGGTTTTCCGTGTGAATAACAGAGTGAATTGGAGTCCATCAACATATCCAATTATCGAAAGGCAAACTCAGTTTCTATTTCTAGGCGCTAACTTCTATTTATTACTTTATTACAGACGTAAAAAAGCCCGACTCTTTCGAATCGGGCTTTCTTAATAAGTGGCGGAGTGGACGGGACTCGAACCCGCGACCCCCGGCGTGACAGGCCGGTATTCTAACCAACTGAACTACCACTCCGCAGTGGCATACTTGCAAAAGCAAGTGTCCATCTGTTTTTAGGTCTTGACCTAAAAACGATATTTAAAGCCTGGCGATGTCCTACTCTCACATGGGGAAACCCCACACTACCATCGGCGCTACTGCGTTTCACTTCTGAGTTCGGCATGGAATCAGGTGGGTCCGCAACGCTATGGTCGCCAAGCAAATTCTAAAATTCGGAAAACTGATTATAAAAGTTCAAACACGCATTCAA
>NZ_JAKJSU010000020.1:0-61621 GCF_050337265.1 Vibrio lamellibrachiae | reverse complement strand
CCCCTATGTTTTGCCCTCTACCCTAGGCTTTCCCTCTAATACCCCATGTAAATCATAAACATAAAACTTTCTAAAACATTTGCCTTAGCTCTAGTAATCCTAATTGTATAGCTCTACTGTACAGTTTCATTCAGCACTACAGAGAACTAAGACATGCAAGCACTAACACTAACAGCAGTACTAATCCTATCGCTATCAGCAGCATGGCTTACTTCTACAACATCACCACTGTGGGGCTAACGATATGCCTACCATACAAACCATAGGACTATAAACATGAAGACATCACTCACTCTATTACTATTAACCACTGCACTTCCTACTATGGCTCATGATCACCTCTTACCTCAGTGTGCTGCATACGCTTCATACTTTGATAAAGGGTTGAAAGCAGAGCTATGGGCTAAACACTACAGACTACAGACAGAGAAAGGTCTTAAACCTCACAGTGGAGATTACCGCTACTACAGAGGGTATGTATTAGGGAAGTGGGATGGAGTTGAAACTCAATCTTGGCAACAAGTATCAATCGAACTATTCAATGACGTATGTCGTGATGTAGCACCTCATGCTTTCGCACCTAGTAGAGATTAGCAATGGCTATCACTCATAAACAAATGAGAGCCAATCTAGAACAGGCTAGGAGATCATCAAAGGTCTCTTTGTCTGAACTAGACAAGGCTACTGTTAAGAACCTAATCAGGACAGGCACTAGTAAGAAACTTCTATGTAGTGTGTTCGGTCTGACTTACCAAGAACTAAAGGAACTTTGAACCATGATTACTAACATCATTCTACTGGCATCAATGGCAGTACTACTTACTATCGGTTCAATACCTGTAATGGTTTATCACCAATACAAGAGAAGGGATAAACCATTGGTAAGTTCATTCAATATCATTATGACTATCATCGTCACAGCTCTATTGATGACAGGCTTAGATCTACTTCCATATCACGGTAACTTCGATCTACCATATAAAGGGTTGTAACTATGACTATCAATTACATCTACTGTGAGCACCAGTTTGAAGAGACTCATACAGGGGACATGGTTTGCATTCACTGTCATGCACCGTACTAGCCTATGAGATACGCACTCTTATTTGCGTTAATGATGGTGAGCATACCGTTCACCTTCATGCACCTTTATCTACATATTTATACGTATTAGGAACTATGAACCATGAAAGCACTAACAACCTTATTGCTGTTAGCTCTACCGTTTACTGCTACCGCTTCAAATGTATTCGAGAATGATATTACAAATCTTCTATGTACTCAGGCTTCAGGTAATCATCAGATACTTCTGGATTATAAGAAGGATGAGACTGTGACGTTATCAATACCTTCACGTGAGTCAAAAGTACGTGAAGTGGTGGATACATCCATGACTACCGATACAGCTTTCATCTATACCAAACCTGTAATCATTCCTAAAGAAGGGGAAGACGTTAAGGAGTACACAACCTTAATACTATTCAGTGATCGTAGCGGTAGCACTATTACAACACTTGTTAATAACCGAACAGGTATTTATATAGATCGAGATATTATGTCTTACACGCTGTCTACTGATTACAAATGTAATTGATCTAACACTAGCCAAGGACGGTTATAGGAGCTGAACCAATGAAACCTTACCCAAGAGTAACAGCAACAATCACCAAGTCCGTCAACATACGCCAAGCATTAGAACTCAAAGGTAACAACGTCAAGTTTACCTGCCTATGTGGACGAGAGGTTATTCCTCGTAATGCAGGGAGTGACGGGCAACGTGCTCACTATGTACATGTGGAAGGTTCTAAGCCTTGTGACATTCTTAGGCATTACAAGAGATGAACCATAAAGAAGAAGCGGTAGACATCTACCTCAATCAGAATGAGTCAGCAGCACAGACTATAGAGATTATCCAAGCACTCCTAAATAAGGAATCACCTACAGCATTAGCCAAGAGGTTAGGGGTACAACGAACATGGATTTATCAGGTAAAGGCTAAGTACTTACCCAAATGACAATAACCCTCTTCGGAGGGTTTTTTGTTGGATGTTAACTAAATCTGTTGTTAATCGTTTACTGGTCACTCATTTAACCTAAATTCTGTGGATAAGTGGGACTTGGTTGTTCTTCTTTGTAACTATCACCCATTGGGCAACCCCAAGGGTTGGGCGTTTATGATCTCTCTTCTTCCCCCATTTATTGATCAAAGTGTTGATTTGGCACCCCAGTTAGTGGTTCTTGTTTCAATCATATTATTGTTTGAATTTATCTGTATGACTCTCTATGCCACTGGCGGTAAAGGCCTTAAACGTATGCTTGGTCACTCAAAAAATGTGAGGCTAATGAATCGAATAGCGGGCTCACTAATGATGGGTGTAGCTATTTGGCTATTGGCAAGTTGAGTATGCTAAGTAGAGTAAAAGCTGCTATCGCAGAGACTCTAGATTTTCAATCTAGGTTATGGGTTGTGAATGTCTTTACTGGCGACAACAAAGGCGAGTCGTTTGTTGTCAATGAAGACGGTTTTAATGAACCGCTTCAATGGATGAAAAGAAAAGGTTATAGCACGTTAATGCTAGAGCAGGTTGATGACATGAGACGATCGCAAGTTATTGAGTTTGAACTTGAGTCAGTTAAGCATCGCCTAATGAGGGTAAAATAGGGCAATTAGGGTTGTTGGTAATGATAATCAATTGCGGTTGTGGTGGTTTAACTCTATTCTAGGCTCTTCTTCAGTCAGCCTATATCTACCTCTATGTCGTCAGAACTGCCACAAGACTTGTCTCAGCATCAAACCCATAATCAGTTGTTTGAGTATTCAAAACAGATAACACCGTATCTTTCAGGAAAGTTAGAGGCGTTGCCTGAGAATCCCAAAACACACGGTATTCTGCATTTTGACTATGAGTGCAGTGAGCTGATTCGTAAACTTTATGATGAGCTTGCTGAGCAAAATCCAGAGGCGGGCAGTGCGTATTGGTTAACAAGAACGTGGGACTTACTCTGCTGGCAACCTGTCTATCTCTCGTTTGTTTCTATCTACGCTTGTCACGCGCTACCTGATATCAAAAAAATTGCCCAATTTGTTCAAAGTGGTTTTATTGCGGGTTATCAATTTGAATTACCAGACCATATCCATGGAGTTGAAACGCATTTAATCGAGTCTGCGGGACAACAGTTACAAGAACTGTTTAATTTCTATCGTAGTGAAATGAGTGAATGGACCAGAATTCGCCCCGGTTTTACCAATCGACTTTTCGCTGATGGTTTACTTAGCTGTATCATAAAATTGCAAGCGTTCGTACCTGAATTGCCTAATCAATATCTCCTTGAACAAGCAAAGCTTTGGCTCCGTGCATGTAACCTTCCAGAAAAACTTCTTCAATCGTTATCCGTTGATTCTGAATCTAATCAACTCAAACTAGTACGTACGAGTTGCTGTTTAGTCTACAAATGTGAGGGCCGAAAGCTCTGCGCAGACTGTCCACGTGAACCTAAAAATAAAAAGCTAATTATTCGCTAATTCTTAGCCTTGATTTGTCTTTCAAATCTTTAGTCATTTAATTATGTAGTTATTTAGCTTTATCGCTTTCAAGCACATTAGCGCTCGGGCGTAGTAGCCAAGCGATAAACATAATGGTTGCGGAAAGTAAAATACAGATAACGACCGGATAGGTAGGATCCAGTGTTGAAGTGAAAGCGAGTAAAGAAGCCACACCATAACCCAATGTATGCGACATCGATATGTAGCCAGCGGTGATCCCTGGGCTACTGAGGTTCGCGTGAGACGCCATTGCGGTATAAGCCGGTACAAGAAGAGCAGCACCGCACGAGCTAATGGCCATGCCGATTGGGAATAACCAAATATTCTCACTTAAATAGACGACGAAGCCGAAGGTTAAATACGTCGCTCCCACCTTAAATATCAACATTAGATCGAGTTTCTTTTTCTTAATCACGAGTAGTTGAGTAAGAAGGGTGACCGCTGCGCTTATTGTCAGTAAAACACCAATCGCATCACTGATCTTAGTAATCGGCCACTCTGTTATTGAACCGATTAGTGGTGAGAAGCTGTATTGAAGCAGAGCAATGACGGCGCAGAGTAACAATCCGGACATAAGGAAAGGCCAGATAGAAAATAGAGAGGTCCATGGGGAGGTCGATGCGTTCGAGTCACCTGAAACCTGTGCAGGGTGAATATCGGACTTATTGCTTTCTACTTGGCTGCTCTCTTCTTGGTTTTTTTCTAGATCGGGGTTGGGTAACAAGCTTGCTATCACTAACGCTATCAAAGGAAAGCCAATCATAATGAAAAGTGGCGCATAGACATTCACTTTGAGCAAAAGAATGGACAGTATTGGTCCGGCTAATCGGCCCGTACTTAAACCGATACTGACCGAAGTGATGGCCTGCAATCGATTTTCTGAGCCACACAATATGATCGCCCAATGTTGGCTGGCGGGTACCATGCCTGCAACGGTACAGCCATAAATAATTCTAGCTAATACCAACCCAGCGAGCCAGTAATGAGCGATAGCAGGTGCTTGTTCACTCAAGACCGTAAATAGCAGTAACAGAGCAAAACTGATGCTCATTCCAATTAACGCTTGAATAACCACGTATTTGGGACCATTGCGATCACTGAAGCGACCCCAAAATGGCGCAGAAGGGAGAAAAAGAAAACTGCCGATCGCGATAACAACGGACCAGACGGGTAAAGAGAAAGCCGAATGCTCAACCAGAAATGGCAAGGAAACTAGCAAACCGTTTTGACCAATTCCCATTAACGCTGAGATCAGAGCAATGGTACTTAACTGAATGTTTTTATTTTTTATTTCCGTAGGACTTATCATTAATATTTCGTATGGATATTACTAATAGAATGATCATCCTAGCAATGATTAATACATATGAAAATCATTATCATTAGCGTTCGTATGTGGTAAGGTTCACGCACTTCTCGTTCTTAACTATTTTTGCCTTCATGTACCAATTACTCGATACGTCGTTTGAAATCGATGGAAATAATATTCTTCAATCAACCAATTTGACCTTCCAAACTGGAAAAGTAACGACCTTGCTTGGCCATAATGGTTGCGGAAAGTCGACGCTGATTAAACTGCTTAGTCGCCAAAACAGCCCTGCCAGTGGAAAAGTGCTGTTAAACGGTGAGAATGTTGCCGACCTAACTAGCCAGCAGTTCGCACTGAACGTCGCTTATCTCCCTCAGCACCCACCGATCACTGATGGTGTAACCGTAAGAGAACTGGTCTGTTTTGGTCGTTATCCGTGGAAAGGCGCATTTGGTCGTTACAGTCAGAAAGATCATCAACTGGTGGATGAAGCGATTGAGAAAGTAGGACTTACGACATTTTCAGATCGGTTTGTTGCCACGTTATCTGGTGGTGAAAGGCAGCGCGCTTGGGTCGCGATGTTATTAGCACAACAGAGTCAATGTATTGTGCTGGATGAGCCAACTTCCGCATTAGACGTTGCCCATCAATATGAATTGCTGGCACTTATTCGAGAGCTTAACCAAACATTGGGCCTGACGGTCATTATGGTTCTGCATGACATTAATATGGCGGCCAAGTTTAGCGATCATCTTGTTGCACTTCATTCTGGAAGAGTGATTGCTGAAGGGACACCTGAAGAGTTCATGACCCCCGAAGTTTTACATCAAATCTATGGAATGGAACTGGCGCTGTTTCAGCATCCAGAAACGGGTCAGTCGATTAGCTATATCCCTTAGTGATTTTCTAGCCATAAAAAGTAATAGCCACCATAGGTGATCCCTAACAATATTTTGGATATCAACAATAAGGAATAAGGTTGTGAAAAAGATATTCGCTCTACTGTCTATTTTCTGCGTAGCGTCGGTTCAGGCTATCGAGATAAAACATTTATTAGGCAAAGAGGTGTTTGAACAAACGCCAATCAAAGTAGTCACCCTAGATTGGGCACTGACCGAGACGGTCTTGAGTTTAGGGGTGATACCGCAAGGCGTTGCTAATGTTAAGGGGTATCAAAACTGGGTAAGTAAGCCGGAATTAAGTGACTCAGTCACCGATGTTGGCTCACGTAGAGAGCCCAATCTAGAGTTATTGAGCGAGCTTAAACCTGACGTGATTTTGATCAGTGAGGATATGGCACCGGCTCACCGCCAACTTCAAAAAATTGCACCGACCTTGGTTTTTAGTATTTATAGCGACAGAAAAGCCCCACTTGCTGCGGCAAAGCAGGTGACGTCGCAGCTCGGTTTGTTACTAGACAAGCAAGAACAAGCGACTCGTGTCATAGAGCAAACTGATCAGCTGCTTGCGGAAAATGGCAACAAGATTAAGCAAAGCCAATTGGTTAGTCAGGATCTTTTGTTTGTACGTTTTATTAATGACAAAACGGTACGTGTTCACAGTAAAGGCTCGTTGGCTCAATCGACGATTCAAGGGATGGGGCTAACAAATTCATGGCAAGAAAAAACCAATCTGTGGGGATTCACTACGGCTGGTATTGAGAAGCTTGCTGAGCATCAAGAGAGCAATGTCATGATCTTTGGTCCATTGAAAGCGGATCAACGTGCCCAATTACAGAAATCTCCCTTATGGCAAGCGATGAAATTTACACGAACAGACTCTGTCTATGAGCTGCCGCCAATTTGGACATTTGGTGGTTTGATTGCTGCGCAGCGATTCAGTGACAGTATTACGAAACAATTACTAAATAACGAATGAATACAGAAGTATTAGAAAAACCAAAAATGAAGAGTCATAACAGAGGGCTCGCCGTTGTCGCACTCTTTGGCGTTGTTCTGGCTCTCATTCAATGGACAGTGCCGTATTCTCAAGGCTTTGGCTTACTATGGCAAACGGCCTTTCATTATGATTCGACGAACTATCAGCATCTTATCGTTAATCTCACGTATCTTCCTCGTTTGACGATAGCCATTTTGTGTGGCTTTTCATTGGCGGTGGCAGGTTGTGTTATGCAGTTTGTTTTGCGTAACCCAATTGCATCTCCAACGACTCTTGGCGTTGCTGCAGGGGCTGAATTGGGGATGATACTGGGCATATTGCTGATTCCTGCTAACTTAACCCTAATTGGTAGCCAATTTATTCCTGCGTTTCTAGGTGGGTGTTTAGCAACAGCGTTGGTTTTTGTGTTATCGGCAAAGCGAGGGTTTTCGCCCGTTCACATGGTATTGGCTGGCATGGTGATTAGCCTGTTCTTTGGTTCACTCAATACCATGCTGTTGCTGCTAAACGAACAGCATCTGACCAGTGTCTTTGTATGGGGTGCCGGCACCCTGAATCAAAATGGTTGGTCGAGTGTCACGACACTGCTACCGCTGATTATAGTTCCTTTGACTTTACTATTGCTACTCGAGCGTCCGTTGTCAGCGTTACAGCTTGGCGATGGTGTTGCCAACTCTATTGGAGTTAATGTTAAAGCCATTAAAGTAACGTGTTTAGTCTTAGCAATCTCTATCACCGCCGCAGTGGTGAGTGAAGTTGGTTTGATTGGCTTTGTCGGTATTGTTGCACCTGCACTAGTTCGCATGCTTAGGGTGCGAAGGCTTCGTTATCAAATCGTAGCTAGCGGTGCTATTGGTTCACTCATGCTATTGATTGCTGACCTGATCATTCAGCCATTTTCGGGTGTCGGTGGAGAAATGCTGCCTACCGGAGCCATGACCGCGTTAATCGGTGCGCCTTTCTTGCTTTGGTTATTAAATCGTAAAGTGATGCAGTCCGATCTCAAGGCTAGAGATGAGTCATTCACACATTACCGCACTCGTCAGTTATCGACAGCGCTTATGGTTCTGCTTCCTTTACTATTTATCGTTTTGGCTTTTGTTTTAGTCGTTGGTAAAGACTCACAAGGCTGGAATATCGCTCGAAGTATGTCGATATTGGAACTGCGCATTCCAAGAGCATCTATTGCCATGCTCGCAGGTGTTGGTCTGGCGATCGCAGGTACGGCCATTCAACGAGTATCGACCAACCCTATGGCCAGCCCTGAGATATTAGGTATTAGTTCGGGTGCAGCGTTAGCCTTAGTACTAGGTGCTGTTCTGGGTATCGCTGTAGATCGACATGAGCAAATGCTATTGGGAACCGCAGGAGCACTGTTTGTCACTAGTATTATTTGGTGGATGGGTAAGAAGCAAAACTTTGCGCCAACACAAATGCTATTAACTGGAATTGCTTTGAGCGCAGGTCTCGATGCATTGTTGCGTATCGCGATGTCGTCTGGGCAAGACAACGTAACGGCACTGATTACATGGCTCTCTGGTTCAACGTATCTGGTCGCAATGTCTGACGTGTATTTACTCCTCATTGGTGTTGTTATTCTTGGATCTGCGGCGTTAGCGGGTCATCGATGGTTTGATCTCATTGGGCTAGGGGAGGTTGGGGCCGCAAGTGTCGGAATAAACTGTCGAAAAGTTAGAGCTTTGCTTTTGCTCCTTGTTGCGGCAATGACAACGCTTTGCACTATCGTGATTGGTCCACTGAGTTTTATCGGGTTGTTAGCACCGCATCTAGCTCGTTCATTACATCAATATAAAGCGTCAAATCAATTGGTCACTGCAAGCCTATTAGGTGGAATATTAATGCTATTAGCTGATTGGCTAGGGCGAACTCTATGGTTCCCATGGCAGTTCCCTGCTGGGTTATTAGCTTCTCTTATCGGTGGCGGCTACTTCCTTTACTTGATGAGGAAGTAACTAGATGTAGCTCTATATAGCTGATAACAAATGTATTAAAGCCAGTTGGATTGAAGAATTCAGCTGGCTTTTTCTTTGCCGGTTTATTGTGCTTATTTCTTAGGCCGTAAAATTCATTTCATACAAATAGTTACAAATAATGATGGTAATGGAGTGGCGAATGAGTATGATTATCATCCGCAAGTGCGGTGGTCATATTTAATAATAAGAGAAAAATAATGAAAGTTAACAAAGGAAAGTTTCAACTGTCTTTAATTTCAGTTGCGTTAGCGTCAGCAACAAGCTTTGTACCTTCACTCGTCCAAGCTGAAGAGTACACAACAACCCAAGAAAAAATGGTCGTTGTTTCAAGCCGAACTCCGAAAGCGATCAGCGAAATTCCAGGTACAGTTTGGTATATCGATGCTGAACAGATTGAGCAGGAATATCGTGGTGGTAAAAATCTAGATGAAATCCTAGCAGCAACGATTCCGTCTCTTGACGTAAGTAGTGGTGGTCGTACTCACTCAGGTCAGAATCTACGTGGTCGCAGCATCATGGTTATGATTGATGGCGTATCGCTGCAATCAGTCCGTTCAATTAGTCGTCAATTAGATTCGATTGACCCATTCAACATTGAGCGCATTGAAGTACTGTCGGGTGCGAGTTCTGTTTATGGCGCGGGTGCGAGTGGCGGTGTGATCAACATTATCACTAAGAAAGCCGTTGGTGGAGAGCTAGAGTTCGAAACTTATGTAGGTGGAACGTCTGGCTTTAATGGTAGCGAAGACTTTGACTACAAGCTTGCGCAATCAATCTCGGGCGGAAATGAGAAAGTACAAGGTCGTGCATCTGTGGCCTATACAAGCACTCAGGCTTACTACGATGCCAATGGTGATATGGTCACTCCAGATATTACCCAAGGCTCGACTCAGTTTAATGAAACGATTGATCTACTAGGTAACGTGCAGATCAATTTAGCTGAGAATCAGAACCTACAATTACTGGCTCAATATTACGATAGCCAGCAAGATACTCCTTACGGCCTCTATTTTGAAAAAGATGCCGATGGTAACTTCCAATTCGTTGACGTGCGTGAAGGCTATGCTGCGGATCGCCAACAAGGTACAGAACGTGTCATGTTAAGTGCGGTGTACAACAACACTGATTTCCTTAATCATCAGTTGATTACAGAGCTATCTTACCGTTCTGAAGAGCATACGTTTATGCCGTACACTTCAGCGGGTAGATCAACGTTAGCAACCAGCTCTTCTAAGCAAAGCACTGACATTATTTCACTTAAAGCGGCGCTGAATAAGTCGTTTAATGCCCTTAACCTGACCTACGGGGTTGATGGCTTTATCGATAGCTTCGATAGTGACAATGCGTTGTATGACCAATCCATAACAGAAGGCTCTGGTGGTCTAGTTAACCAAATCGATGAAATGGCTGGTCGTTACCCTGGTGTTGATACTCAAGCACTTGCTGGTTTCCTACAGGCTGAATACGCATTGACTGATGATTGGACTTTGCAAGGCGGTTACCGCTACCAGTATATGAACACTGAGATCTCTGACTTCCAAAAAGACTCGAGTTCAGACTTTGTTCCAGGCGGCGAAACCGATTACTCAGAAAGCCTATTCAATATAGGTACGATTTATCAGCTATCTTTGGCATCTCAGGCATGGGCAAACTTCTCACAAGGTTTCGACTTAGCAAACCCAGCCAAATACTACGGTAAAGATGCCAGTGTTAATGTTAATGATACCAAGCTAGAAGGCATCAAAACAGACAGCTACGAGTTAGGTTACCGATATGACCATAACGAGCTTTCATTCCAAACCGCAGCATACTACTCGTATTCAGACGGTTCTGTTGAGTATGCAGATGATCAATCGATTAAAGGTATCTCTAACCCGATTCGTGTTTACGGCGCTGAAGCGCAAGTATCATATTGGGTAATGGATAACCTACAGCTTGGTGCGTCTGGTCACTATGTTGTCTCTGAAGAAGAGGGTGATAACGGTTGGGAAGACTACGAAGCAATGAGCGCAAGTACGTCTAAGGCGAGTACTTGGGTGGGTTGGTACGAATCTGACTACAGTGTGAAGCTACAAAGCCTAACAGCGTTTGATTATGAAGATGCAGACAGCCGTAAGATTGAAGGCTATACCGTTGTAGATCTAATTGGTAGCTACCAGCTTCCTGTGGGTAGCCTAGGCTTTGGTATCAAGAACTTATTTGATGAAAGTTACCAAACAACTTGGAGCCAACGTGCAACGTACTGGTACGGTGATTCAGACATGTTTAATTACCAAGGTCGCGGCCGAACTTACACGCTAAACTACCAAGTAAAATACTAACGACTCGTTATTTAATTGAATAACGATGTCTTTATTGTTTACCTAGTTGGTTGACGATAACTAATTAAAAAGGGACCTGATGGTCCTTTTTTATTAAATTCTATTTCATCTTTTTCGTTTGACTGTTCTCAATACTAAAAAGGGCATACCTCTCTAAACTGAGTAATTATTGTTGATGAAATTGCGTCTTCGTTTGGCGATCCCCCTGTAGCCCCCATTATTTTAAACAAATTAAGACTACCCTATTGCCAACAGGTGGCGTTTACTGAGATTATTTTGCATAGATATTCAACATTCGTCTTATAGGCAGGGAGCTTATGAAACCTCAAATTAAACCTCAGAACCCAAACTTCTCTTCTGGACCTTGTGCTAAACGCCCAGGCTATGACATCTCTAAACTTGATATATCAACATTAGGTCGCTCGCATCGCAGCGCTATTGGCAAGGCAGCATTAGCTGAATCTATTGATAGAACTAAAGAACTGTTAGGTATTCCAGACGATTACCGTGTGGGTATCGTGCCTGCGTCTGACACTGGCGCGATGGAGATGGTGATGTGGTCGGCTTTAGGTCAGCGCGCAGTCGATGTGTTTCACTGGGAATCATTTGGTTCAGGATGGCTAGCTGATATCACTAAACAGCTTAAATTAGACAATGTGAATTCGTATCCAGCTGAATACGGAGAGCTTCCTGACTTTACACAAGCAAACTTTAATAATGACATCATCTTCACTTGGAATGGCACAACGTCTGGTGTGAAAGTTCCGAACGGCGATTGGATTAGCGATGATCGTGAAGGGTTGACCATTTGTGATGCTACTTCTGCAGTCTTCGCAATGGAGATGCCGTGGAACAAGCTTGATGTTGTGACCTTTAGCTGGCAGAAAGTACTCGGCGGTGAAGGAGCACACGGTATTATAGTGCTAAGCCCAAGTGCAGTGGCGCGATTAGAATCTTATACGCCACCTTGGCCGTTACCAAAAATTTTCCGTATGACCAGCGGCGGAAAACTAATTGAAGGTATCTTTAAAGGCGCGACAATCAACACACCGTCGATGTTATGTGTTGCCGATTACCTTGATGCGCTCAATTGGATTGAGAAAATCGGTGGTGTGAACGCTGCTATTGAAAAATCTCAAGACAACCTTTCTGTACTGACTAACTTTGTCGAGTCGAGAGATTGGATTCATTTTCTTGCGAAAAACAAAAGTGAGCGCTCCAATACCAGTGTCTGTTTTAAGCTCGATGTTAATGCTGATCAGCTAAAGGATATGATTAAACGGCTTGATAGCGAAGGCGTCGCTTACGACATTGGAGCCTATAAAGATGCGCCATCTGGTCTTAGAATCTGGGCTGGGGCAACGGTTGATGCGATTAACTTAGAAACGCTACTACCGTGGTTAGACTGGGCGTACGCAGAAGTCACCAAATAAAAATAGAAGCATCTGGCTTTATTTAACGAATAAGTCAGTTGCTTTGTTGTCTCTAGCGCAACATAAAATGGCTAGTAGTGAGACAGGTTAAGTGACTGATAAGTAGAAATGGAATTTCAACTTAAGGTGAAACACATATGAAACTGATCAAAACCTACAATGCTATCTCGGCCAAAGGGCTCGATATTTTCCCAAGGGAGCACTACGAAGTATCGAGTGAGTGCAGCCATCCTGATGCAATTTTACTTCGCAGCCAAAAACTTCATGAAGAGCCGATTTGCGATGGCGTGAAGGCTATCGCTCGTTGCGGTGCTGGGGTAAACAATATTCCAATTGATAAATGCACAGAGCAGGGGATAGTTGTATTCAATACACCAGGGCCAAATGCAAACGCGGTAAAGGAGTTGGTTCTTACCGGGTTACTACTGGCCTCTCGCGATATTAATGAAGGCATTGCTTATTCAGAAAGCTTGACGGATATGACCGATGCAGACGCAATGGATAAGCTGCTTGAGAAAGAGAAAAAGCGCTTTGCAGGCTCTGAAATTAAAGGCAAGACGTTAGGTGTTATCGGGCTAGGTGCCATTGGAGCATCGGTTGCGAATACTGCGATAGATCTTGGAATGAAAGTGATTGGTTTTGATTCTGCATTGAGTGTCGAAGCGGCATGGCGATTATCGAGTGATATAGAACGTGCAGAGAATCTGCAATCATTAGTTGCGAAGTGTGATTTTGTCACAGTGCACGTGCCAGCGCTTAAGGCAACGTTAGGTCTTATAAACAGTGAGGTTCTTGCTTCTGCAAAGCCAGGGATGGTGCTGTTAAACTTCGCACGAAAAGAGATTGTTGATACCGATGCCGCGATCACCGCACTTGAAAAAGGATACTTGAGCAAATATGTCTCTGACTTCCCAACCCCATCATTGTTGGGTCGAGATAATGTCATATTGATGCCTCATATCGGTGCATCAACTTCAGAAGCTGAAGAGAACTGCGCCATCATGGCCGCAGAGCAGCTCATTGATTTTTTAGAGAACGGCAACATTACCAATTCAGTTAACTTCCCTATTATTAAACTAGAACGTACCGAGGGCTATCGAATTACCTTCGCGAATGACAACGTCCCTAAAGTACTTGGGCAGGTGCTTTCAATGCTAGCTGATTTGAATATTAATGTGCTTGATATGCTCAATAAGAGCCGTAACGAGGTGGCCTATACAATTCTTGATGTCGAGCAAGAGCCTACGCCTGAATTGTTAGCAGCCCTAAGTGAAGTGGAGCATGTATTCAATGTACGTGCTTTATAAATGGTCTTAAACGCCTTTAAGCTTTAGTACGGTATTGATAAGAATCAGAATAATAGTCAAAGATAAGTCAGTAAAGCCATTATGAGAGGCTAATAAACATTGAACCCCATCAGTGTATATTGGCCTCTGATAAATATATCCCTTCTTAGCGCGACGTTTCGAGTTGCTCTTTAAATAATTACTCTTTAAATAGTTACTTGGTTGATTGACGTCGGTCTGGCATCATGCCCCCAAGATCGCTGTGGTCAATAAATAGTACAAAGAGTGTGAAGGTAGTCAGTGGTAGAAAACAGTCAACAATTAAGTAACAGTTACGACGAACAAGGTTATTTTGTTATCAGAAATTACTTCGATGAAACTCAGATTTCATCGCTTAGACAAGTAATATTGAAATTTCATGAATTATGGAAAACTGACAACGAAGAGTTCTATCAAGAAGAAGCGTTTAACTCGTCTTTAATTACGGGAAGCGAGTATTTACCCAATGACGATAGAGCGAGACTTTTTGACTTCATCAGCTCAAAGAAAATCATGGACGTGGTTGATGCAGTGATACCAAATAAGCCAGCGTTCATGAATACGCAGTTGTTCTTCAACCCTGTGAATCCACAACAAAAAGACTTCTGGCATCGTGACTGTCAATATGACTATGACATTGAAGACCAGATGAAAGTAATACTAGAAACGCAAGTGCTACATCTTCGTATCCCCTTATTTGATGAACCCGGTATGGAAATCGTACCCGGAACGCATAAGCGGTGGGACAACGAAGAAGAGTACAATGTTCGCCAAGAAGTGAACGGAAAAGTAAGCAGTGATGACATCTCTGGTGGTAAACAGATTGCGTTATCGGCGGGTGACTTATTAGTGTTTTCTGCAGACATGATCCATCGAGGTTTATACGGATTGGAGCGTTTGGCGCTAGATATTTTAATTTTTGATTCTGCGGCTGATTACGTTGACTACGTCGATGACGATTGCTTACCCACTCAATCCATCCTGAATAAAATGGCTGACCCTAGATTATTTATGAACACGTTGCATCTTAAGTCGACGGCTTGTTCTCAATAAACTGTGGCGCGATGTTGAATTCGAGCATCTAGGCTCACAAAGTCCCCTTAAGAAGTGCTCTGAATATTATTGGTACAGATCTGTATTTGGATAGTACTTTGCTAACATATTAATACGCACTTTGTCATATATGGTATTAAACAGAAAGGCGTACACTAATAGTATGATCATCAACCCTGATTTTAGTGATAGGGACGCTAATAGTGATATGTTGAGAAACCAAGCGATTGAAGGAACGGTAACCGCAACAACGCCGAGTATAAAAAATAGCGTATGGAATGCTCGATATAGCAGTGATGTTTGTTTTTTCTTAGCATCAAAAAATCGGTCAAACAGTAAATTATAGATAACATTCCAAATCATGACGTAAATGCTAATACAAACACTAATTATGAACATGCTTTTTACTTCGACCTTAGCGAAATAGACGGCCAGAGGAATGACAATCATAATTGCTAAAGTTTCAAATAATACAGCATGGAAAATACGTTCTTTCAGCGTCATAAATATACTCTTTTTCTGGCCTGTAACTTAAGAAGGTGGCCATAAGAATGGCCACCAAGTTTGGAGAGCTAAGTTACTCTCCGGCGCTCATTTTGACTAAATTGAGCTACAAAGGAGGGGGAATCCCTTTGATTCTTTAAGCTGGTATGCTTTTCATTTTACCAGCCATAATTTCTGCAAGAGGGCCTAGAACAACTTGTAGATTCTTTTCTCCTACTTTTACTACTCCTTTTGCTCCCAATTGCTTTAATGTGCTTTCGTCAACTAGGCTTGGATCAATAAGCGTCAAGCGTAGGCGAGTAATACATGCATCAATGGACTCTAAGTTAGATTTACCACCCAATGCCAATAAGTACTGTTGGGCTAACTCGTCTTCATTTTCTGACGCGACAACGGTTATTTCTTGCTCGTCTTCTCTACCTGGTGTCTTAATATCAAAACGTTTGATGGCAAACATGAATAGAGTGTAATAAACAAACGCAAAGGCTAAGCTGAGTGGTATGAGCATCCATGCATTATTCGCAGCTGGCGCATTGAAGAATATAAAGTAATCAATTAGTCCAGAAGAGAAGCCAAATGACATGTGAATATCAAGTGCGGCGGCGACAACTAATGCTAGACCGGTCAGTACCGCGTGGAATAAGTACAAAACAGGAGCTAGGAACATAAATGTATATTCGATAGGCTCTGTAATACCGGTCAAAAACGCTGTGAATGCGATACTAGCTAACATGCCTCCAACGGCTGCTTTTTTATCTTTATGTGCGCATTGGTAGATGGCTAAACAAGCTGCAGGTAAAGCAAATAGAGTCACTACATAGTAACCTGACAGCATAAGTCCTGCCGATGGGTCGCCAGCAGCAAAACGTAACATTTCACCCGTCACTCCTTCATATTCGCCCATACCAAACCAAACGATTGAATTCAAAATATGGTGTAAACCAATAGGCAATAGCATCCTATTAACGAAGCCATATCCAAATTTACCTCCAACATCACTCTCTAGCATCCAGTTGCTCATGGTGTCGATACCTGCACTGACAGTTGGCCATACAACACTCATGATGAGAGCTATAACTAATGCACTAACACCGGTGACAATAGGAACAAATCGCTTTCCAGCAAAGAACCCTAAAAACTCAGGAAGACGAATAGTATGGAAGCGACGATATAACTCACCGGCTGTTACACCCATGATGACGCCACCAAAGACACCTAAATTTAGGCTTGGATCTAAAACAGCAAGAGCCGCGGTTAGTACAAAGTAGCCAACAATACCTGCAATGGCCCCTGCTGCATCATTATCTTTATTCAAACCGGCAGCAAGGGCTGCAGCGAACAAGAGTGGCAATTGGCTAAAAATGGCATTACCTGCTTCTGCGATGAAAGGGATATCTAATACGTCAGGTTGTCCTAAGCGTAACAAAATTCCTGCAATGGGAAGGGTGGCAATGGGCAACATCAAGGCTTTCCCTAGTCTTTGTAGATAACCTAGTACATTCATTGAATTCTCCAAATATTAATAAATCAGATAAAAGTAATTGCATTCATTATTACGGATGTTTAACCTCCATAAAAATTACTATCCATCGATAGGAACGATATGTTGAACTTGGAACAACTACTCTCTTTTACTGCTACGGTAAAAGCGGGGTCTTTTTCTAGAGCAGCTCGTGAGCTGGGGAAGGCGCAATCTACGATCAGTCAAAATATAATTAATATGGAAATTGACTGTAATCAGACGTTATTTGACAGAAGTGGTCGCTATCCTCAATTGACAGAAGCAGGAATGAACTTGTTGCCATATGCGTCAGCTGTTGTAGAGCAACACCGCCGTTTAGAGATACAATTAGACGCTCTTAATGCAAACGAATCAGAGAAAGTTACCATTGCATTAGATGAAGGAGCTCCTTATTCGAAACTCGCAACATTACTTCCCCAGTTAGTTACGAACTATCCTCATTTGCAGCTAGAAGTACTTATTGCGAATAGTCATGATGTGTTAGAGCTAGTAGCCAATGATCGTGCGCAGATAGGAGTCGTATTTAGTCAGTACTTACAGCCCAATAAAATGAGCTCTGAGAATATAGGGTCAATTAAGTTTGAAGCGTATGTGAGCCCTGAACACCCCTTAGCTATGGGGGCTCAGCTTACTAAGGACTCATTAAAGCTTCATCGACAATTGAAAATAGAGCCTAAAAATAAGTCAAATGAGGTTAGACAGTTATTCCTTTCTCCTGATATCTGGTATGCCGATAACTACTATGTACTTTTAGAAATGGCTAAGGCCTCATTAGGTTGGACCATTTTACCGTCCCCGATAGCTAAATCAGCGATTGAAGAAGGAAAGTTAGTCCCTTTAGTTTTAGAGCATGAACATCTCGGGTGGATTGAAAGTGTTGATATCATTCAAAATGTAGGTGTCATTGATAATCTATTTACTTCTGTTAGAGAAATATTGAAGTTGATGATCATTCAAGACTGTAGTTAGTCTTTTTAGACTCCAAAAATTAGAATAAATAGATTAAGTCAATGACGATGAAGTGTAAAACTCGAATAGATTCGCTCGTAATAGGGTATTTTCGTATTAGAAAGTAGCACAGACGATCTCTTGGCGATGGCTTTGATCTTATTGTAAATCATAAAATTAAAGCCCTATAAGTAATGTAGGGCTATATTTCGGTTCAATCAGCATGCATGATATTACTCTGACTTAGTGAGCTTTCTCACCACTTCCGCCACTCGCTTACCAAGGTACTGTGCTCAAATAAGCCAGCGTTCATGAATACACAGCTGTTCTTCAACCCAGTGAATTCACAACGAAAAGACTTCTGGCATCTAGACTGCCAATATGACTATGATATTAAAGACCCGATGAAAGTAATACTAGAAACGCAAGTGTTGCATCTTCGTATCCCCTTATTTGATGAGCCCGGTATGGAGATCATACCCGGAACGCATAAGCAGTGATGCCATCTTTGGTGGTAAGCAGATTGCATTAGCGGCGGGTGACTTGTTAGTTTTTTCAGCAAACATGATCCATAGAGGTCTATACAGATTGGATCGTTTGGCTTTGGATATTTTAATTTTTGATTCTTCGGCTGATTACGTTGACTACGTCGATTGTTTACCTACTCAATCAATCTTGAATAATATTGCCGACCCTAGATTATTTATGAACACGTTGCATCTTAATTCGACGGCTTGTTCTCAATAAACTGTGGTTGGGTGACTCCGATTAAGAAATAATAATCCTGCTATTGGAAACCGTGGTTACGACTCGGCAAGAGGATAGTGAACAGCCTGTAGGTTGGGCATTTAAATGAGCATTATTTCGTTTTTCTCACCCATCTAATGGAGGAAATGAATCCCTCTCATGAAGCTGAAACCACTTAAATGCAAATGTGACGGTTGAGAAAGTGAGGCATTCAATCCGTGATTTAGGCATCTCATTAGCCGATTGGCTTTAAGTAAACACAAGTCAGTACAGTTGAAAAACAATTGTACTGACCAGCGTCGAATATGACTTAGTACTTAGCTTGATAACGCACCAGTTCCCGCAGTAAGAACCCCTATCAACATTTGCGATTTCGACGTGATGTTTATATCACCATGAATAGCTTTAAATTCTTCATGCGCTATCTGACTATTTTCAGCTTCCACAATATCACCTATCAGCTCAAATCCTTGCTCTTTGAGTTGTTCATTCTCTGTTGAAAATGATGGGGTGTTTGTATCTAAATGCAATAAAATCTTGTCTTTTTTGTAAAATTGAAACGTAGCCATATTTATGTCCTTAATGATTATTTATTGATCGATATCATTGTAATTAATGGAACATTCGATATCAATAATCTTTTGGCATGAAAATGTGTCCAAATGTTTAACTCTATTTCATCGACTCGGCTGAGCATGAAATGAGGGCGAGACATTAGGAAATATAAGTCTATTTAGGATAGTACGGGTGATGAGTTCAGGCTTTTCTAACAAACGTCGGGGCTCTTTCGATCTAGAAAGTGCCAACGAAAAGTTTTTACCTAGCTTTAGGGTTGAGTTTTTTTACTAGCTTGGCCACTCGCTTTCCAAGGTACTCTGCTGTAGCAAGATCGGAAAGATGCACTATGCCATCACTACCTTGAGATACCACTCCCGTTTGCGTACCTAAGCGGTTTAACCCTTGTTCACCTGAGTTAGTGATTTGATCTAATCCTAGCCAAATCATACCGTGCTGATTGGCTAACGTTTGGATGTATTGAAGCGTGCAAGATTGGTCACCGTTTAGTGCACCGCCACTGGTAAATCCTGCTGCGACTTTGTCCGCCCATTTCTGGTAACACCAAGAGTCACTGCTCGCGTCGGCAAACGCTTTAAATTGTGCTGCTACGCTTCCCATGTAAGTTGGAGAGCCGAAGATGATAGCGTCACAACTGGCCAGCTTTTCCATTAGGCTTGGATTAACGAAGCGGCCTTCGACAATCTCTTTCCCTTGAATTCTGTGAGATAAAATTTTTACGTTACCTTGTTGTTCTATTCCTGAGGCTATAGCTTCAGCAATTTGGCCTGTGATGTCAGTTTGAGTGAAGTAGATGATAGCGATCTTAGACAAAATAATTTCCTTTCAATGAGTTGTAATACGCTGAGAGAGTAAGGTTAAAACCTCAATCTAGGTTTAGGTCAACAACAATTTTGAAACCAAAAATCGAAGTGTAAATTTTTATCGCCAATGTGCGAAAAGAAGAAGGTAGATAGCAATTCCTTTAGAGTTTGCTCGTCGGCTCTAACTGTTTCTATACTTAGGGTGGGTCTTAAAAAGAGGGAGTGATGTATGACTATTGCAGCCCGGTTCGACCAATATTTGACAGATCATGATATTGATTTCCAGACTGTCCATCATGAGCACAGCCGTAGTTCGATAAATACAGGTTCGACGGCAGGTATTCCTTTAATGCACTTGGCGAAAGGGGTAGTACTAGAAGATCATGAAGGACATCATGTCATGGCCGTTTTACCTTCCAACAACAAAATTAGCTTATCGAAGATGAATGATGCGTTAAATGCGAGCTTTCATTTGGTGAAGGAACAGCAGGTTTACCGAATGTTTGAAGATTGTGATAATGGAGCGGTTTCTCCTGTGGGCAATGCGTACCACATGTCTACAGTGTGCGATGAAGCGCTTACCCAGCTGGACTCTGTATATATTGAAGCGGGGCACCATGAAACTTTGCTAAAACTGGATCAAGAATCCTTTAAAAATCTGATGGCTGAAAATAAGTGCTTCCGGTTCAGTAGCCAGATTTTTCATTAAAGTTTTTGCACAAGGTTTAAATTGATGCAAAGCACCTATGGTTATTGGTTCCATAGGTGCTTTTTAAAGCCAGTAGAGTTGAAAATTATTCTTTCCTTACAATCTAGGTCACAGACATCGCTTCCAATTTATTAGATAACAGCATCGCCATTCAACGGAAGTGGCTGGCTATTGTATTAGTGATATTGATAGGGAATAAGAATGAAAATAGGAATACTAGCCGCAGGTGATACGCCGACAATTCTAAAAGAAAAATACCAAAGCTTTGCGGATATGACTGCGGATATGATTCGTTCTTATCTGCCACAGGCTAAGTTTGAATATTTTGATGTCAAAGGGGGACAATTCCCCGAGAAACTTGATGAGGTGGTCGCGTGGGTGATCACTGGCTCTGTCCATTGTGCGAATGAAGAGTTGCCATGGATGCTGAAATTAGAAGCTTTAATTAATGAGCTTAATCAAAACAAACAGTGTTTAATCGGCATCTGTTTTGGTCATCAAATCATCGCTAAGGCATTAGGGGGAAGCATCGAGCAGTATGCTGGTGGTTGGGGTGTTGGCTTGCATGAATATCAGTGGAAAAATGACGAACATCAAACCTCATTTTTACCTGCGTTTCACCAAGATCAGGTTGTACAGGCACCAAAGAACGCCAAGGTATTATTGACCTCTTCCTTTTGTAAAAATGCGGCGCTTCTCTACGATCAAAATATATTCACATGTCAATTCCACCCTGAATTTAGCAACGATTTTGAACAAGACCTTCTGAGTCTGTTTCAAGAGAGTACGATTCCAGTGTCGGTCGCAGATAAGGCTCACCGTAGCTTGTCAGAACGGCCTTCTGATAATCCAGTTATTGGCCAATGGATAGGGGAGTTGATCGCTAGTAGAGCAGCGGGTAGTTAACCGAACTGTATAGATTTGTTAACACCTGATCTCCATCGAATACACACTAGTTTATCGACATCTTGAATATTTATCGCCATCTTATGCGCTTCTTGATACCAGAACGGGTCTGCTATTCAAGGACGATATACATTGAAATTGTGATAAGGATATTCAAACATGGATAAAGACCATACTCTTCGAGAAAACCTACTCGCCTTAATCTTAGGCAGTGCTTTGGTGTCACTTGGTGTGATATTTTTTAATCATGTAGGGCTTCTTACTGGCGGGACAGCGGGACTGTCCATCTTCATTACTAAAGTCTCTGACTTTTCCTTTGGCCAGGTGTTCTTTCTTTTAAACCTCCCTTTTTATATTTTATCTGTGACTCGAATGGGTTGGCGCTTCTCAATCAATACTTTCATTGCCGTAAGTATTGTCTCGTTCGCTGTCGATCATCTATATCACGTGATTCAGATTTCTCATATTCAACCGTTGTACGCCGCGTTATTAGGTGGTGGATTGATTGGTATGGGGATGTTAGTGATTTTTAGACATAAGATGAGCCTAGGCGGGTTTAATATTCTAGCCCTTTACCTACAAGAGCGTTTTGGCATTCGTGCGGGTAAAGTTCAAATGGGACTCGATTGCACTATCGTTGTTATGTCGTTGTTCATCGTGAACGTTGAACTAATACTGCTTTCGATTGTTGGCGCAATAATTACCAATCTTATTTTGGCAATGAACCACAAGCCGGGGCGTTATCAAGCGATTGTTAACAAGTCGACCGCTTAGTTTTTTAGCAATAGCTAAACACCTAATTAATAGTGTTGAGCACTGTTCAAACTTCCCCTAAAACCTGTCAATTCGGCAGGTTTTTTATGGCTTTAAAGTCCTCTAGATGTGTTAGAAGCGATTAGTACAATTAGTTACTGAGAGCCTGAGCTTGCACCACTGTAACTGCAATAACATGGTAGGCGTCATCCGCACTACAACCTCTGGAAAGATCATTAGCCGGTTTCGCTAACCCTTGTAGTAATGGGCCAATGGCCAGTGCGCCACCCAATCTCTGAGCAAGCTTATAGCCGATATTTCCCGCTTCAAGGTTCGGAAATACAAGTACGTTAGATTCGCCCTTCACCTTCGAGTTTGGCAGCTTCGAGTTGGCTATATCAGCCACAATGGCCGCATCTAACTGAATATCATCATCTATAGCCAGATCTGGTGCTTGTTGCTTAACCAGTCGAGACGCTTCTACTACTTTGTCGACAGACTTATGCTTGGCACTGCCATTGGTCGAAAAAGAGAGCATGGCGACTTTTGGATCTTGCATCAGCAATGCTTTAGCACTTTGAGAGGCTGAAAGCGCAATGTCTGCGAGTTCTTCCGCGCTAGGATCGATCACTAAGCCACAATCAGAGAAAATAAGCCCACCTTTAAGGGTATGGAATGGCTCACACATCATCATCAAGAAGAAGCTTGAGACTAGCTTATAGTTTGGGTCGACCCCTAGGATTTGGATGCTGTTTCTAACCACATCAGAAGTTGTATGCACGGCTCCCGCGACGCAACCATCCGCGTAGCCTTCACGCACCATCATATTTGTGAAGCATAAGGGCTCTGCCACCGCTTTTGTCGCCGACTCTAGCGATATGCCTTTATGCTTACGTAGCTCGTAAAAGGCTTTAGCAAAGATGGGTGTGAGCTCACTTTTGTCTGGGTCGATAAGCTGTATGCATGTTATGTCTAAAGCATGCTGCGCAGCTAAGTCACTAATCTGAGGTATATTACCAACGAGAATAATTGATGCGATATTATGCTTTGCTGCTTTGACTGCAGCCGTTAGTATTCGAATATCATGTGCTTCACATAAAACGATACGAGCAGGCGCTGCTTTGGCTTTCTCTATAATTTGATTTATGGCTTTCATACAAAAAACTTGTGATTTATTGTAACGATAAAATTAACACAATGTGAAAAATATGATACATTTTATTCCGTTTATCGAGATCTAGGTTGCGTGAGCATCTTCTATGTTCAATACTCTAGTACACGCAAAAGAATTTTAAGATAGTGTTTTTATTGACCTTATATAACGACATGGAGCCTTATAGCCAATGACCATGAATCCAAGTACCAATGTAGAGCCAATACGTGTAGAGGGTGACACTCCAACCTTACGTTTATTTTCTCTCTTAGAAGTTATTGCTGAAAAGGATGAGTTCTTCTCTCTACAGAGTTTGGTAGAAGAAACGGGCATACCTAAGCCAACGTTGCATCGAATGCTTCAGCAGCTTGAATCATCAGGAATCATTCAAAGAGATGGCGACAATAGACACTATAGCTCTGGGGTTCGATTACGCCGACTAGCGGAGCGAATCTTACTTAACAACACCACTCATAGTGCGCGTCATGCAGTACTTGCTCAACTCTCTAAAGAGGTGGGTGAAAGTTGTAATATTACCGCTCTCTCTGGTAATGAGATTATCTATGTCGACCGTGTGGAAACCCAGGCACCGCTTCGTTTTTGTTTACAAGCGGGTTCTAGGGTTCCTGTTCATTGCTCTGCAACGGGTAAACTCTTTTTAGCAGGAATGACAAAGTCTCAACGAAATAGACTGTTGGCACACGCTGAATTAACTCAATACACTGAAAAAACCATCATCACTCAGGATGGCCTAGAAGAAGAGATTGAGAGAGTTAAGCTAGCGGGTTATGCCATCGATAATGAAGAGTTTTTACCAGGGCTATTTTGTGTCGCGGTATTAGTACCAGCCCCTTCTGGGCAATCGAATTTGAGCCTTGCGATTCAAGCGCCAATCATGCGTCTAAAACCAGAGCAAGCACTGCACTTTTTACCGGCGCTACAACGTGCAGCGCAAGCTATGGCAAGAATTGAAGCCGAAAGCTGGCCTGAAGAAAACAGCTAATTTGGTTAGAGTAGGCTTTGTCTTTATCCATCCATGCTAGCCCTAGTATATTGAGAGAGAAAGACAAAGCGGTTACCTGTTACGTATCAAATTGATGAGATCGAAAAATAGCCGATTATCTAACGACTGTGATAAATCGACGGCAATATTACGGCGATAATAAGGGCTGAGATCTAGCCCAACCCCTAACCCGAGTATTTCTACTTGCCTCTGCTTTTCATACTCTGACACGGTTTCTTTCAAGTGGTTGTCTAAATAAAAGGTGTCGTTACATAAATTTGTAGCGGTATCCATAGGGCAACCATCCGAAATGACGATTAAAACCCGCCTTTTTTCATCACGTTTTAAAAGACGTTGGCAAGCCCACTGCACTGCTTCGCCATCAATTCCTTCTTTAAATAAATCCGCTTTAAGTAGCGCGGTAATATTGGTGCGAGCTCGCCGCCAGCTTGTATCTGCATCTTTGAATATCATGTGACGAACTTCATTAAGGCGGCCTGGGTGCTTGGGGCGTCTCTGTTTCATCCACTCTTTATAGGTTCGTCCGCCATTCCAGCCATTGGTTGTAAAACCCAATACTTCGGTAGGAACATTGGCCATGTCTGCGGCTCTTGTCATTATGTCTATCAACATTGTCACCGCATGCGTATGCTGTTTCATCGAACCAGAGCAATCAATAAGAAAACTAATGATGCTGTCGGTTTTGATTACATCTCGATCGAGCTTAAAAATTCGACGCTCGTTAGGAGAGCTAACGATCTGAGGTAATCGACGACCATCGATGTATCCTTCTTCTAAACCAAACTGCCAACCATCTTGTTTCTTTATTGCTAATGCCTCTTTAAGCAGCTTGCTGATTCTACGAATATTAATTCCCTGATGTTGGATGCTCTGGTCTAAGGTTTTTCTATATTCTTTAAGCAGTGCCTCTCTGACAAGAGTGGAGGCATGGACTTCGGTGTCATAATTAGTGGTGAAAATTCGGTAGTTTGAGTCAACCTCTGAGAGAAGTTTACTTTCACCCGTAGCAACTTGAGCGATTGATTGCTCATCGGATTCGTCAAAGTTAAGCAGCAATGAAAAACTCTGTTTTATTTTCTCGTCTGAGTCATCGAGCCCTTCAATAATGTTATCGGTACTTTCTGAAGTAATGAGTTCGGACACGGTGAATGCTAGTGCGAGTGCGTAGAATGCAAACTCTTTCTGGCTGTGCTTCTGTTTTTTGAGCCCTGCTAAAGCTGTCCCGATTATAGGAACGAGACCAGCACGGGTTGATTCAATCAAATCTTCTGTTTCAGGTAAGACGGCATTTCCGGTCAATCGTGAACGGCATATCTGCGCGAGGGTATAAAGCAAGATACCTAACCGGGTTTCAATCAATCCACTTAAGCAATATTGTTGCGACCAGTGGATAAATAGATTCTCTAAGTTCAGCTTTATGCCGGGTAGTGAATCAGGTGAAAGGCATTCGACTCTAAATTGCTCCAGCATTTCGAATATAAGGCGTTCTATCTCGTTATTAGGTGTGAGTCCTTTATGCAAAATAAGGTCAGAGAATGTTAACTTTAATGCAATGGCATCACTGATTGCCCTTTTAAAAGGGAATTGTTGTTGATGGGTAAGCGCCGTTTGTTGGGGTGTTTCTCCTAATTGAGCAGGGGCTTGCAATTGAACTTGATCTTGCAATGATACAGAATCTTGAAGATGAGGAGCGTGTATGGGAAGCGCTTTATCTTGTCGATGCAGCCGTTTCCCACGATAGTGTAGTGACGCATCATTTGTCATTGCTCGGGCAGACGCTGCATTGAGCTCAAGCATTTGCTTTTCTTTTTGTACATTTTCTTGCTCGCTCATAACGCAGGCTCATCGCTTTTCAATAACCACGATTCATTGAGTTCTTCAGCAAAACAACGTTGATAGTATTCGGCTACGATTGGCCGTTCGGCCTCATCGCATTTGTTTAAAAATGACAGTCGAAATGCCAACGCTGTATTACCGAATATTTCGCAATTCTCTGCCCATGTGATAACCGTTCTTGGGGACATCAACGTCGAAAGATCGCCCACCTCAAACCCATTTCGGCTCAGGTTTGCGAGTGCCACCATCGAAGACACCTGCTTCCTACCATTATCAGTATTTAGCTTGGGTAGGCGAGATAGAACGATTTTCTCTTCTTCGATGGGTTTTAGATAGTTCAAAGAAGCGACGATATTCCAACGATCAACTTGAGCATGGTTGAGTGTTTGAGTGCCATGGTACATGTCGGATGTATTGCCGAGACCTAGTGTATTCGCGGTAGCAAATAGGCGAAAGGAAGGGTGGGGAGTCATCACTTTATTTTGATCTAATAGGGTGAGCTTGCCGTTTTGTTCCAATATTTGCTGGATAACAAACATAACATCAGGGCGGCCGGCATCGTACTCATCAAAGATCAAAGCGATGGGCCTTTGAAGTGACCAAGGCAAAATACCTTGTTGAAACTGAGTCACTTGCTTTCCCTCTTTCAACACGATGGTGTCTTTACCGATCAGATCAAGGCGGCTCAGGTGACCGTCAAGATTGACACGAATACAGGGCCAATTTAGCCTCGCCGCGACTTGCTCGATATGAGTGGACTTACCCGTACCGTGTCTACCTTGCACCATGGTTCTTCGGTTGTGGGTAAACCCCGCTAGAATTGCCAGTGTTACATCTGGGTCAAAGCAGTAAGCACTGTCTATTTCAGGAATGTACTCTAACTCGCTTGAAAGGTCAGAGCTTTTTGAAAAAACAGGTACTTTCATTGAACTTGGGAAGCCAAACAGAGATTCAACAGACTGCATCGCTTTAGGTATTTTCTCTTTCATTGTTATCTCTTCTGCTTATCACAACCAATGTCTCGTAACCAGATTCAGGTAAATAACCTCTTGTAAGCGACTCCTCGTAAACAGCCTCTTCTCATAAACCATGGCTAATGAAACTTGGTTGATTTTTATCCATGTACAGCATTCTTTCCTATTCGCCGTTCGATCAACATCGTTAAAATCAAAAAATGTTAACGATATGTGATTTATTGGAATTATTTGTTTCAATTTATGGTTATTTGTTGACAGTTTAATTTTCAAGGTCTAGGGTTAAATCTAATTTCCGATAGCGGAACTAAACGTTCCAATAACTGTTATTTATTACTACTAGTATCAATGGAGATGCCGTAATGAGCGAAGAAAACGCAAGATCAGTGGTTGAAGGACCAACAAAAATGACTCCATCAGAAGCCTTTGTTGAAACAATGGTCGCGAATGATGTGAATACGATGTTTGGCATCATGGGCTCAGCTTTTATGGATGCAATGGACATTTTCGCCCCTGCAGGCATTCGACTTGTCCCTGTTGTTCACGAGCAAGGTGCTGCTCATATGGCTGACGGCTACGCTCGAGTTTCAGGGAATCACGGTGTTGTTATTGGTCAGAACGGTCCTGGTATCAGTAACTGTGTTACCGCTATTGCTGCTGCATTTTGGGCGCATAGCCCTGTTGTTATCGTTACGCCTGAAACCGGTACAACAACAATGGGGCTCGGCGGATTCCAAGAGTGTAACCAATTACCGATGTTCCAAGAGTTCACTAAATACCAAGGGCATGTAACACACCCATCTCGAATGGCTGAATACACGGGTCGCTGTTTTGATCGCGCAATGAGCGAAATGGGTCCAACACAGCTCAATATTCCTCGTGACTATTTCTATGGTGAAACGGTCACCGAAATTCCAAAACCAGCACGATTAGATCGTGGCCCTGGTGGCGAGAAAAGCTTAAATGAAGCGGCTGATATTTTGGCGAACGCTAAATTCCCAGTCATTATTTCCGGTGGCGGTGTCGTTATGTCAGGCGCTGTCGAAGAGTGTAAAGCACTAGCCGAACGCCTTGGCGCACCAGTAGTAAACAGCTACTTACATAACGATTCGTTCCCTGCAAGTCACCCTTTATGGTGTGGTCCACTTGGCTATCAAGGTTCAAAAGCGGCAATGAAGCTGATGTCGCAAGCTGACGTTGTGGTAGCGCTAGGCTCTCGTTTAGGTCCATTTGGTACTCTTCCGCAACACGGTATGGATTACTGGCCGACAAAAGCAAAAATCATTCAAATCGATGCTGACAATAAGATGCTGGGTTTGGTTAAAAAAATCTCTGTCGGTATTTGTGGAGATGCGAAAGCAGCAGCCATTGCATTAACTCAACGCCTTGAAGGCAGAACCCTGCTAAGTGACGCGACCAAATTGGAGCGTGGTGAAAAAGTCGCAGAAGAGAAGGCGGCTTGGGAAAAAGAGCTCGATGAGTGGACGCATGAACGTGATGCTTTCAGCTTGGACATGATTGATCAAAACGCGACTGAAAAGCCTTTCTCTGGCGGTGAATACTTACACCCTCGTCAGGTGTTGCGTGAGCTAGAAAAAGCAATGCCAAAAGATGTCATGGTATCGACCGATATCGGCAACATTAACTCAGTTGCGAACAGCTACCTGCGTTTCGAAAAACCACGAAGCTTCTTTGCCGCCATGAGTTTTGGTAACTGTGGTTATGCTTTCCCAACCATCATTGGCGCGAAAGCGGCTGCACCAGAGCGCCCTGCAATTTCTTATGCGGGTGATGGAGCGTGGGGCATGAGCTTAATGGAAACGATGACAGCGGTTCGTCATAACATTCCGGTGACAGCGGTTGTATTCCATAACCGTCAATGGGGCGCTGAAAAGAAAAATCAGGTCGATTTTTATAACCGCCGTTTTGTTGCTGGTGAGCTAGATAATGAAAGCTTTGCTGAGATTGGACGAGCCATGGGCGCAGAAGGGATAACGGTTGATAGATTGGAAGATGTGGGTCCTGCATTGACCAAAGCGATTGATATGCAGATGAACGAGGGTAAAACAACCATCCTTGAAATCATGTGTACTCAAGAGTTGGGTGACCCGTTCCGTCGAGATGCACTTTCAACGCCTGTTCGTTTCTTAGATAAATACAAAGACTACGTTTAATTTCGGGTTCAACAGAGCTTAGTTATAGCCAGTGCCTGGCGAAAGTCAGGCCATTTTTATTTGGACCGGAGCCTTGATATGAATACCAATGCCATAAAACTGCACAATAGCGTCCCGAGTAAAGTCAGTCTTTTATTGCCTGGTTTTCTTCTTTGTAGCGTGATTGCAGCAGCCGCGTCGTTCGTATCTGATCAGTATGGTGGTCCTAAATTTCTTTATGCACTGCTGATAGGCATTGCATTCCACTTCTTGTCAGACAACACCAAGTGCATCCCTGGAATAGAAGCGTGTGCTAAAAAGCTAGTCCGCATAGGGGTTGCTTTACTGGGCGTAAGAATTGCTTTCAGCGATGTGAATGATTTAGGTGCTGTCGGTATTGGAGCGTTAGCAGGTGCAGTCGTTCTAACGATAAGTTTTGGATTACTGCTTGCTCGAATTTTGAAGCTACCGCCTATGCTTGGCCTACTTTCTGGTGGAGCTACGGGAATATGTGGAATATCGGCTGCGATGGCTATCTCATCGACAATGCCTCAAAACAGTGAAAATGAGCACTTTACGTTGCTCACTGCTATTGGAGTGGCGACATTCTCAACCATCGCCATGGTGGCATACCCGCTAATCGTAACGACTGCTGGGCTGACGACTTCGGAAGCTGGACTGTTCCTTGGTGGGTCGATTCATGACGTAGCCCAGGTGGTCGGTGCAGGCTTTATGATTTCACCAGAGGTGGGAGATGCAGCGACGCTTGCCAAGATGTTTCGTGTTGCGATGTTGATGCCTGTGGTTGTCTTACTCGTGTTCTTTTTCCGAGCAGGGCGCGAAGAGAGTGTTTCTACACAGACGGCTAGGCAGCCCCTTGTTCCCGGTTTTTTGATCGTATTCATTGGCTTAATTGGATTGAACAGTTTGAGCTTAATACCGACGCAAGTCGTGGCATTGAGTTCTGATTTTTCAAAGTGGTGCTTGGTGATCTCTATCTCTGCCTTAGGCATAAAAACCTCATTCCAAAAACTGTCTAAATTGGGCTGGAAACCTGTCATTTTGTTCTTTGGTAACGCTGTTTTTATAGCAGGCTACATGCTGTTAGTCGTCTATATGGCACGCTTTTACTAGTGAATAAATAAACCCAAAAACGCTGAGTGTAACAAAATACTTCCAGATTGAATTTAATAAGACATAACGTCTCATATAGTGAGATTTCATATTGACAGAATTAGCCAACGTTAATAAATTATCTCTCGATAACATTTTTGTAGCAATTCTGTAACAACAAGGAAAGATTCAATGAATGTTCAAACTAAAATCGCAATACAAGATCAAGTCAGTGTCGAATTCTTACAAGCGTTCAGTTCCGCATGGAATAGTCATGATATCGACGCCCTAATGACCTTTGTTACTGATGACTGCATCTTTCATACAGCTGCAGGTCCTGATATCCAAGGCAACACATTCTCTGGCAGAGAGGCAGTGCGCGAAAGCTTTCAACAAGTGTGGAAAAACTTCCCTGATGCAGCATGGCTTGACGGCGAGCACTTTGTATCTGGCGACCGTGCTGTTAGTGAGTCTACCTTCTGTGCGACTAAGCCTGACGGAAGTAAAATTGAAGCTAGAATGGTGGATGTCTTCACTTTGTCAGATGGAAAAATCCAAGTTAAGAACGCCTTTCGTAAAGACCGCCCAGCCATTTTCCAATCTAATTCTTAAGTAATCCAACAAACGTACTTAGATACAAGGAAATTGGATATGAATTCTATAGTGAACGAAGCTGTTTTAGCCGACGTACCAGAAGTAAAGGTTGAGAAAACGGCAACTCAGGCATCGCATAAATATGACGCTCGTTATGACCCGCTCGTAGATAACACGCCAGGTCAAGGCAGAGATTATGCGCCTACCTATTGGCTTGGCACCGCTGGAGAACCACCACCTGATGATGGCCCTATTGTTGGTGATGTAGATGTCGATGTAGTGATCATTGGCTCTGGCTATACGGGATTGACCACGGCAATTCACCTTGCTGAAAATCATGGCATCAAAGCCACTGTGCTTGAGGCGAACCGCGTTAGCTGGGGTTGCAGTACTCGTAATGGTGGTCAAGCTCAATGCGCATCAGGGCGTTTGAAACGTTCTCAATGGATTGAACGTTGGGGGGAAGAGACAGCGATTAAAATGCATCAAGAGTGCCTTGATGGAATGGCAACGTTTAAAGGCCTAATTAAAGACATTGATTGCGATCCTCAATTTGGTGGTCACCTGTATGTCGCGCATCGTGAAAAAATGATGCCTACTTTAGATAAAGAAGCGAAGCTTCTAAGAAAGGTCTTTAATTACGATGCGCAGATACTCGATTCAGAGACGTTAAAGAGTCAGTTTGTTGATGACAAAGAAGCTGCAGGTGCGATGCATGAGCCTGAAGGAATTGGTATTCACGCTGGTAAATTAGCGTTTGGTTACTTGAAGAAGGCCAGAGCGCTGGGCGCGACCGTTCATCCATCAAGTCCGGTTATTGGTTGGAAAACCATTAATGGTGTCCACCATATTCAAACCCCTGGCGGCATCGTTCGCGCTCGTGCTGTTGGTGTGGCGACGGGAGGATATACCTCTCAAGGTCTACATAAACAGACAAAAAATCGATTGTTACCAATTTTATCGAACTCAATGGTGACAAGACCGTTGACGCAAGCTGAGATCACAGCTTGTCGATTTAAAACCAATCAAATTATTACCGATACCCGAGTATTGCGTCACTACTATCGCTTGCTGCCTGATAACCGTTTACAGATTGGCACACGTAGCGCCATTACAGGTAAAGATGCGCCTAATCATAAATACGCACAGATGCTTAAGTTGGATTTAGAACGCAAGTTTCCGGCACTGACCGGCATCGAGATTGATTATTCATGGTGGGGCTGGGTTGATGTCAGCCACGACATGATGCCAAGGATCACACAGCCAAACCCATCAGAAAGTATCTACTATGCGCTTGGCTATGGTGGCAATGGGGTGATGTATTCAGCTCAGGCCGGAAAACGTTTAGCACAATGGATAGCAGGACAAGGTCGAGATTTAGACCTTCCCATATTCCAGTCGAAACTGCCGTTCCCTAACATTCGGGAAGTAGTGGAGTCAGAAACATTTGCACCTTTTAGACGCCTCGGTCAGCAGTTCTTATATCGATGGTATCACTTGCAGGATGAAGTTTTGTAGGCACGAAAGGTGCCGACAATGAACAAAGAAAAGCAAAGAGGAAAAAGAGAAACTTGATTCAATGAAAGTAAAGTCCGGGTAAGCATGGAAGCATGCAGGCAGTCATACCTTGGTCTCCTTATAACTAAAGCACTCATTAAAGAGATGCGAATTTGAAATAAAAGGTTACTGATATGAAGTTTACTAACAGAGCACTACTATCAATGATTACCGTCGCTAGTATGACACTAGCTTCTCCACTTGCACTTGCACAAACCTTTAAGATGGCATTGGGTGATGCCGCTGGCGGTACGCAGTGGGAAATGGGCACAAAGTTCAGCGAGTTATTAGAAGCTAAGACACAAGCAAAAATGGAACTTTTCCCTAACGGTCAACTTGGTAGTGAGCAAGATACAGTCAACAGTGCTTCTATGGGGATGCTCGACTTTTCGGTACTTGCCATCAATAACGTGACACCTTTCTCTCCAACGGTTGGTTTGCTAACCATGCCTTACGTGATTCAAAGCGCAGAAGAAGCAAAGGCGCTCACTCAAGGTGAGATTGGTCAAGAGTTGGTAGAAAACACAATTCGTGATGCTGGTGTTCGTATTGTTGGTTGGGCGTATTCAGGTTTCCGAGTTCTAACCAATTCAAAACGACCAATCGAATCGATGGACGATCTAAAAGGCCTAGTGATTCGCGTACCGCGTAACGAAATTATGATCGCTTCTTACCAAGCTTGGGGCGTTAACCCTACGCCAATGGCCTGGTCTGAAACCTTCACTGGTCTTCAGCAAGGCGTGGTTGATGGACAAGATAATCCATACATCACGATTTCTGCGATGAAATTTAATGAAGTGCAAAAATACGTCACTAATCTGCGTTACATCTTCTCTCTAGAACCATTGATTGTGAGTGAGTCTATCTTCCAAGATCAAAGCCCTGAAATGCAAAAAGCAATTTTGGCAGCAGGGAAAGATGCGACCGCGTACAGCTATGAGTACTTACTGGCGACGGAAGACTCAATTAAGAAAGACTTAACGTCGAAGGGCATGGTGATCACAGACCCTGCTAACGGCGAGAAAGAGTGGATAGAAAAAGTAACGACTACCGTTTGGCCAAAATTCTACTCAAGCATCGGTGGTAAAGAGAAATTAGACGAAGCCCTTAACCTGCTAGGCCGATAAGGGAAATTAATATGGCGGAGCGCTCGTGTGCTCCGCAATATTAGTGACTTATAAGTTTTGAATGCACTGGCCATGAAGTATTGATTGTAGACGTATTAGTTATGGCACTTAGTGTCGGTATTCTAAGCATCTAAGCATCTAAGTATTAGAGTAAAGGTCAGTTATTTATCCCTTGATGATTTATATGGGGGAGTGTTGTTTACCGGAGGATGTATGTCAGGGAAGAAAACGCTGTTACAGCATATCAATAATATCGAAGAATATTGCTGTGCACTTTTGTTGGCTTCATTTGTATTACTGCTCTTCGCACAAATTCTATTGCGACAGCTATTTCAATACTCCATACCATGGGGAGATGAGGTCGCTACGTACATGTTTGTCTGGTTTGCTTATTTGGGCGCTGTTGTTGCGGCTAAAATGTCTGCGCATAATCGTGTCAGTTTCCAATTCCGTTGGTTTCCACCCATCGTGCAAAAGGTAAGTGAGACCATTGCTGATATGCTTTGGGTCGCCTTCAATCTATTTTTTGTCTACCTAAGCTATGACTTTGTATTTAACAAAATGAATTTGTTCTGGAAGTCCCAAACCACAGGCATTCCAATGAAATATTTCTACATGATCATACCCATCGCTTTCACTTTGATGACCATCCGTATTCTATGGAATAACTACCTACGTTTATTTAAAGGCGTAGAAAACATCGATCCTGAGATGAAAGAGATCCAAAAACTGAAACAAGCAAATGCAGATAAAGAAAAAGTCACCAATAAAAAAGATGCAGATGTGAATTTTCAAACCGCTGTTGTTGATGAATAGGAGACATTCATGGAAGCGTATTTAACCCTGATACTGTTTGGTGGATTTCTTTTTCTACTGATCATTGGCGCGCCAATTACTGTCTCTTTGGCAGGGGCATCAATGGCAGCGTATCTATTACTTGATAAAAACCCGATAGCCTTAGTACAGATAGCCTTTACCTCGGTGGGAAACTTCCCATTAATGGCACTACCAGCGTTTGTTTTAGCGGGGGCCTTAATGGAAGCTGCGGGAATATCTAAGCGGCTGGTCGACATTGCCGAAAGCCTTGCTGGCCCCGTCACTGGTGGTCTTGGCGCTGCGACTGTGGTGGCGTGTCTGTTTTTTGGTGCGATATCAGGCTCAGGCCCTGCAACAACAGCTGCCGTTGGTATGTTGATGGTGCCAGCAATGGTAAAAAGAGATTATGATCGAAGCTATGCCTCAGCCGTGACGGCAGCGTCAGGTGGCCTTGGTATTATTATTCCACCATCAATTCCGATTGTTATTTTTGGCATATCCGCGATGGGACTGATGCCGCCTCCAGAAGCCATTCAGCAGCATGGTGAGTTCGCTTCAATATCGATTCCTAAACTGTTTATTGCAGGAGTGATTCCTGGCTTTATTATGGCGATTACGTTGATCGCTACGAACTATGTGTTGGCAAAAAAACGTGGCTATAAAGGGCTCACTGACTCTTGGTCGATGGCCGACGTACATAAATCGATAAGGGCTGGCGTTTGGTCTATCCTAGCTCCGTTTCTTATTCTTGGCGGTATCTATAGCGGTCTATTTACCCCAACTGAATCTGCTGTTGTTGCGATTGCTTACTCAATTTTTGTTGGGCTCGTTATTCACAAAGAGCTTCGCTTTGAAAGCATACTAAAATCGCTGACGACCACAACGTGGATCACTGGGCGCGTATTGCTTATTTTATTTGCAGCTACGGTCTTTGGACGTTTATTGATTGAACAGAAAATTCCAGTGGTCGTTGCGGACTCGTTACTCAGCTTGACCGATAACATGTATTTAGTCTGGACGCTTACTATCATGCTGCTGCTTTTCATTGGCATGTTTATGGAAACGCTTGCCGCGATAATGATCATCGTCCCAGTATTGCTGCCGATTATGTATATGTTAGGCGCGGATCCAACGCACGTTGGCATTGTTGTTGTGTGTGTCCTTTCGATAGGTTTTGCGACACCGCCCCTAGGAGAGAATATTTTCGTAGCGTCCGGAATAGGGGGGGCCAGCGTTGAGCAAATTACGGCTCGCATTCACCCCTTTGTCGCGGCTTCCGTTGTGGGAATCTTCATCATTGCATTCTTCCCATCTTTGACGCTCTGGCTACCTTCTTTAGTTGGGTATTGACGATTCTACGCATGACATAACGAAAGAAGAAAGACTAAATAGCAGCAATGATTATTGAAATACGTACCGACAAAGATGATTCGAACCGGAGGATGCAATGAAATTTTTAACAAAGCGAGTCGCTACCTATACACGATTCACATGGCAAAAACTGGTTTTAACCTTCCTGATGTCTGTCTTAATGTTCATCAGCGCAACAGCAATGACGAAAACAGAGAGTAGTACAGGCAGCACTAACGCAAATGGTACTCAAGCAGACAGCACGCACGTTCATATAATGACGAATGATGAAAAGCGAGCGGGGCAATTGCTTAATAGAGCCGTGAAGCATGTTGCTACTAACGGTCCTGATGGGGTAGAGAACTTTGCAAACAGTGAGCAATTTACCGATGAAGAGCTCTACGTATTTGCACTTGACGTCAATGGAACGTTTTTAGTAAGTGGTGGTGGCTCAGCAGCGCTGATAGGCGACAAAGTCAATGACACTACCGACATGGTAGGAAAGCTGTTTTTCAAAGAGATGATTGAAAAGTCCCTTGCCGATGGTGGTGGTGTGGTTGAGTACTATTGGACCAACCCAGTGGATAGCCAAGGAGAGCCGAAGAGAACAATGTTTACCTTGGTTGATGACATCATTATTGCGGTTGGTTACTACCCATCTCGAGCGACTTCCCATCAAGCGCGTCATTTTCTTGATGTCGCGATTAAAGCCCTCATTAATGACGAGCAAGCTGCTTTGAATGCGTTCAATCAAACTTACGGCAATTTTGTGGATGAAGACCTGTATGTGTTTGTTCTAGATATTAATAAAGGCACTTTTCTAGCACATGGGGCGACACCAGAATTAAATGGGAAATCCCATAAAGAAGTGACTAACTCTGATGGCGAACATGTTCTTACCAATATGCTCAATCAGGCACGAGAAAAAGGCGAGGGGGAACTGAGCTATCGATGGAACAACCCGACAACGGGTAAGACCGAATCTAAACATACCTATTACCGTGTGTACGCCAATAAATTAGTGGGCGTAGGTTACTATCTGCGTTAATACAGTTATTACAACGTTAATTATAAAAGGCTTAGGGAGCTCTAATGCAATTGAAACAACAAGAACTATTACAATCTGGAGCCTTTATAAACGGCCGATGGGTAAACGAAGAACAGACATTTTCTGTAACTAACCCAGCCAATGAGGAAATACTTTGCCAAGTCACCAAAGCCGGTGTTGAACTGACTTTATCCGCGATAGAAAGCGCAGAGATTGCTTTAATAAGTTGGAAGGAAAAAACGGCGAAAGAACGCGGTGCGATCTTGCGACGCTGGGGGGAACTGCTGTTAGAACATCAAGATGATCTAGCGATCATTTTAACCTCAGAACAGGGCAAGCCTTTCACTGAAGCCAAAGGGGAAGTGGTCTATGCCGCGAGCTTTCTAGATTGGTTCGCAGAGGAAGGAAAGCGAATCTATGGTGATGTTATTCCCACCCATAAACTCGGTTCTAAACTGATTGTCACTAAAGAGCCTGTTGGTGTGGTTGCTGCTATTACGCCTTGGAACTTCCCATTGGCCATGATCACAAGAAAAGCAGGCCCAGCGTTGGCAGCGGGTTGCACTATGGTACTAAAACCTTCTGAAGAGACGCCCTTAACTGCAATGGCATTGGCAGTATTAGCGGAGAAAGCAGGGGTTCCTGCTGGCGTATTTAATGTGGTTGCTGGCGATGCTGAGAAAATTGGTTCGACACTGATGAGCAGTAAGGTTATACGAAAAGTCTCTTTCACGGGCTCAACACGTACAGGCAAGCATTTGATGAGACAGGCCGCAGATACAGTGAAAAAGCTGTCGCTTGAACTCGGTGGCAATGCTCCATTTATCGTATTTGACGATGCAGATCTGGATGAGGCTGTAGCAGGCGCAATGGCATCCAAATTCAGAAATACTGGGCAAACCTGCGTTTGTGTTAATCGCTTCTATATCCATGACTCTGTTTATCAAACCTTTACGGATAAGTTGGCTAAAGCAGTCGCACAGCTAAAAGTAGCGTCAGGCTTTGAAGACGGCGCGACCCAAGGGCCTTTGATTAATATGGCGGCGTTAAACAAAGTAGAACAGCACTTAAAAGACGCGACTGATAAGGGGGCAAAGATACTAATTGGCGGAGAGCGTGGTTCTCTTGGTGGCAGTTTTTTTGAACCCACGGTTATTGTTGATGCTGAACATTCAATGCTACTGGCTCAAGAAGAGACCTTTGGACCTTTGGCCGCATGTTTCCGCTTTAGTTCCGAGCAGGAAGTGATCAAGTTAGCCAACGATACCGATTCGGGCTTAGCTGCCTATTTTTATGCTCGAGATATTGGTCGCGTATGGCGCGTAGCCGATGCACTGCAAGCAGGGCTTGTTGGCGTTAATGAAGGCGTGATCTCAACAGAAGTCGCTCCATTTGGTGGCGTCAAAGAGTCTGGTTTGGGGCGAGAAGGCTCAAAGTATGGCATTGAAGATTACGTGGAAAGTAAATACATAATGATGGCGGGAATATAACGGCATCAGTTTAGTCATAGTAAGCAGAATTTAGAAAATTCGGCTTACTAAGTTTCGTTTTATAAAATGAAGATAAGGGAAGTTTATGTTTTATATACCAATACAAGCGAGTGTAGAGGCGGAGCTAAATTGCTTAATTGAGGCAGTGGCTAAAGCGAAGTCTGTTTTTGTCACCGCAACAAATAGAATCGCACCCGGAAAGATCCTCAGAACGAATGAGCTAGCATCTAGAGTGGGTAACTATCGCTCAGGGCTTCGTTACCTAAAACATACTTGTGGACAAGATGAAGCCGTTTTCTTCCAAGAATTTGATAAGAAAACATACGGCCAAATTAGGAGTGATGCTAACAGTTGCCTTACGTACACACGAGGCATGCGTATTGAAGAAGCGGAATATAAGATTGCCCACGTTCAGAGAAAGCTTAATGATGATCTTGACCAAAAGCACGCATTGGCTCTGATCGAACAGATGTGTACACATAGGGAGTTACTTGAAGTTTATAGCGACGTCGATAGCTTCATTACGGTGTATTTAGAGAAATCAAATTGGCTAACCGTCATGTACGGGGAAGATTCGAAAATTGTTCAGACAATGAATGAATACTTCTACGGTAAATTTAAGAAAGTCGCCTAGTAAGTTGCGAAACTTCCCAACAAAAATACAGCGCAGTAAACCCGTTTAATTGAGAGTTTGAAACTTAAACGGTTTACTGCGTAAGATAGTTACTGTAGTAGATAGTTACTGTGTTTTCACTATCCTGTTTGCTTCGTCAAATGAATAGCCGTGATTTTCAATTAGATCAACAATCGATTTTTGTGCTTCTAAACTGGGTAGCTTCGAAGTGTCTAATTCATAGTCTTCCACATTTTCAATATCGAGCTCGATGATTTCATCATTCGTCATGCTTATTCCTGCTCCTTTAAATGATGTTAATTACTGGCTTAATTTATCCATAGCTCTTTATTTGGATCGTTTTCCTCTATCCAATTTGAGTCTTCTCGCGCTTCTAAGTACAATTGTAACCCGTTATACGATGCGAATGCCGCTGCCCCACCCAAGTGAGCGAACGCGTCAAAATACTCATCTTCAAGATTACACAGTTCACCTAGATTGGTAATACCTTGTTCAATGGCCCATTGAATAGCGAATATAGGGGCGATTGCGCCTGAAACGGCCACTTCTTCTACGAAGGTGTTCGCGCCGCTTCTAGATTCGCTCTCTAACTCTGCTTGCTGTTTTTCTGCTTCTTGAAGGGATATTTCTTCAATGAGTCGAGTACGTTGAGAGTTAGAAATTCGTTTGTTTAGTTTCGCTATCTTTAGTGCGTATTCAAAACGGGCAGGGGTAACAATACCCACTAGTTGCGTGAGCAATTCTTCATCGATGCTGGTGGCTTTTACAAAGTAGTCGATACAGGTGCTTAATGAAGAATAGTGTGTGCCGTTAAATTCGAAACTGCTGGTTTCATCAACACAATCTAGTGGAAGGCTATCCACACTCAACTCCCAGCCCTCAAACGCGACACGTTGCTTTGCTATTTCATACATGTGCCAAGCACTTTTACCGAAGCCGCCCAATATCGCCCCAGAGAAATCGCTGTCGATAAGCTCTTGCTCGGTCCAGTTCTCTCCAATCCCTAAATGTTTTGCATATTTGGAGATGAGCGCCTGCTTGATGCTTGAGCGTAACTCCCAGATAGAGGTTAAACGGGCAGGGTATTTGATGGAGTCACATTCTCTGCATGCGGGTATCTCAAGCGGAGGATGATCTGCGTGTTTGCTCGATTTAGCGCTGCGTGGAAATAGCAGCTGGGCAGACGATGGCTCGCCGCAAAACCAGCAAGTGTGTCGAAGGTTGAAGGGTACATCGATTGGTGAATAGGATTTAGAGGGCATTGTGAAGTTCTTAAAGCTGATAACAGGGTACGATTCAAGATGTTGGGGCCAGATTACATTGATATTGGTAGCGATGACTACCAAATTTTCCTGTCAGTCAGATAACTTTTAATTTTATTTGTCGATTCTGTTGTTGTGCCTCGTTCAATATATGCATATACGCTCGCATAAGTGCCAAACTGGTCTTGAAATGCATTCTGTGCATTTGCACTCTCAAAGTATGTGAATCTTATTGATTGAGCATCATTAGCTAGGATTTCCAAGAACAACAAAAACCACAAGGGGAATTGATGAATAACGAGCTAAATGTAGATCTATATTGCAACCAATGTAATCAGAATACGAATCATATTCAGATAACCAATTCCAAGGTCCAGCAGCAGCGACAGCGTAAGAATAAGTGGCATTATAAGTTATTAAGTTTTGTTTTCAGTACTTTGCTTAACACGTCTAGTTCAAAGACCAAAGTTAGTTATTTCAAGTGTGAAGTATGCGAAAACGATTATAGCGAAAATGAAAAAAGACCAATTGGTTGGTAACCCTTTAGACGTATTAATGAGTGGTTCAAGTGACTGGTATAAAAATTGAGGTGAAAGGCATAGCCGATGGAAATGATCATTGATGAGTTAGCGTCGAGGGGATACGAAGTCTCAGGTTCAGATACTTTATTAACAGTGAAGCTAGGTACTTTGACCAATAGAGTCGTTATTCGGAAAAGTTTATACACCAATAGTATTGAGGTTTCAGCAGGGGAAGGGTGGCAGCTGTTCAGTTATTCACTCCTAATAGCGATGCTAGTTCTTGAAATTACTCGCTATTTTCTTGACCCAAACAAAATACTCGGCTCGTTATCGATTGCTTATCTTGTCTGTGGTATCCCTGCTGTTTTAGCTGGTTATATTGGCATTATTATCACTGAAATTCGAATGATTCCAATTAGAGAAGTAGTAAGAAAAGCAAATTTGTCGTATTTGGGAGCACGACAATCATCCTAAATAAACACATAAAGGTAAATTGATGAAATACGTGGGATTTGGAAAAAGACTCATTGCCTCTACGATTGATGGCATAGTACTGCTGCCATTCATGTTTCTATTTGAATATGCTAACGATACTTCTTACTACTATGCTCTTTATTTAGCCCTTCCTTATGGTCTTATGTATTCGCTATATCGATTTTATTGCCATGGAAAATATGGTGCGACGATTGGTAAGAGAATAGTGAAAATTCGTGTGGTCAATGACTACGATGAATTACCGATTTCGTATAGAGAAGCTGGGAAGAGAGTTTTGATAGATACTCTATTTAGCATCTTAATAGCCCTTGCTACTATTTCTGCACTTTTAACTGTCTCGCCCGAAGTTTATGAACTATTAACATGGGAAGAGAGAAATGCGTTATATCAATCTAGTGAAATAGGGTGGTACGGTCCCACAATGATGGTAATGGTTATTTGGTCGGTTTTAAATGGCCTCAGCTTACTTGTCACGGATAAAAATAGAGCGCTCCATGACTTTGTTGCTGGAACCGTTGTGATAAGAAGAAAGTAACTCAAATACTTTGGAGTGTCTTATAAATAGAAGGTTGGAAGATTTTAGATCGTTAAAAACGGTGAAAGCCCAATGTTGGTAGGAACAAAATAGTCTAAGCAGTAAGTTTTTGTTCCATAATGATATATGGTGAAATTGACGAATGTTTTATGGAGATAAATGTAAAAAACCGATCAGTTTCAAGTGCTTATAATCAAAAGTTTAGATAGGAATAAATGGTGGATATTGAAAGCGTATATATTTGAGAATTTAGCGCCAATAACTCGCTTTCGACTGAAAGTGAATAGGTTTTTTAAGTTGTTCGCCATATTTAGATATAGGACAAAGCGATTAAGTATTTAGCGGCAGCAATGTGATGGATATTTACTAGACGTATAGTTCCCCTAAAGGATAAGCCCCAAGAGAACCTGAACTCCAAAGTGCCAAAGCTTTTCAGAAATCTGCTTCCTCTGACAGCCTCAGAGTGTCTTCCTGTTCTACTCCTAAATATCGAATGGTGTTATCTAGCTTCGAATACTCAAGTAAGATCTGTACCACCCTAATGTTTTTCGTTCTGGCATAGACTAAAGTTGCTTTAGTTCGACGCATAGACTGAGTTCTATAATAATTTGTATTAAACCCAAGCTTTATAGCCCTGTTCTAATAAGGCACCCTAATCTCGTAATCTCGTAATCTCGTAATCTCGTAATCTTGAGGCTCATCATCACGAATTTCGACTGAAATTCACAGCTGCCAACATTGTTAACCCTAGCCATATGAACCAGACAATCTGACTCAAGCCAAACAGGATTGCTGGTATATCGGCTGGGTAAACCGTCATAACGCCAGTAAGCCCAACAAAAACACCTAGGTAGTTCATATTGTTAGAGAACTTACTGTTTTTGATGGCAGCGATACTCAATAGTAGAACCCACAGGCCTCCAACAACCTCGTTTCCACCTCCGATTCCTTCCGCGACAGTATCAATAGCTAACCAGAGTGACCATGCCTGCTCTGGATCGGTTACTGAAAGTTTAATAACAGCAGCTAACCCGACATTTGCGATCATTCCACTCGCAATCACTAAACCAACCCAGATCAATCCAAATACGCTAGCCAATGGTGAAAAAACCGGAGCATGGTCTTTTAAACTGTAATAGAGGGCCACCACTAATATGGCTAACAATACGCCAAACGCGACATACAGAAAAAAGTTAATGGTTGATAATGCTACAAGATGTTCCGCTAGAAACGTTAATTTTTGTACTACATCAGCCTCTAAAGGGAAGTGCCAAAACGCGCCAAAGAAAATAAAACCTGTTATGTATAGACAAGCGTTTAAAAGCGCTGCTACACCACCCACTTTTTGAAGGTTATTCACTATAAATCTTCCTTATATATTGACTGAGCCTCGTCTCTATCAAGTCACTCAAATCTTGGTTGCCAACAAACTGCTCACCTTTAGATTGTTCATACGCCGGAGGCTTAGCTATCTAAAGGTTGAGTCTAAGTCTCGCTTTTATAATGGCTTATGTCGTCCGAGACTATAAGGGCGGACACTTTCTTGTGTTTTAATTGAATAATAGGCAGTACAATTAGTGGACAGTAGCTAACGAGCTATACATGGAAGAGGGGAAGTGCCTTGGGCGATCTCGTCGCGTTAGCGATTACAATGGTGACACTTGGGCAAATTGGATTTTGTTTGCCTCAATTTCTGTTTCGTTCGCGCAATACCCAAACATATTTCCCACTCGCAATTTTCTTTGTTGCGCATGGGGTCATTGCGCTAGGGCCCGCTGTCTTTTTGCTCGTACCTACATGGGAAACGATCTATATTGCTTCTATTTTTCCCGCATGGCTTCTTCTAGGTCCCACATTCTGGCTGTATGTCGATGGATTAACGTCAACAACACCCTGGCAGGTGCGACCTAAACACACCATTCATCTCATTCCCTTTGTATTTGGTTTAGTTATCGCTGGGTTGATAATAAGCTTACCGCTTGAATTGCAGCGGGCCATTTTTGACGAGGGAGCAGAAATCGATACTGGATCCCCCCTTGTTGTCGTGGTCAGCATTTTTCTGGCAATGCTGCTGTGGGCGGTGCAATCTGGGTACTATGTTGTCCAAATAGTGACTCGTCTAACTCGATACAGAAAGCAGTTGAAAGATTTGTTTGCCAGTAATGAAAGGCGAGAACTAAGCTGGTTGAGTTGGATATTGTGCATTATCGCAGGCACTTGGCTGCTTTCCTTTGTAAACTTATTGTCCACATTGGTGTATGACACGGCTTTGTTTGGGTATCGGTTTGGTTTAACACTACTACTGATCCTGGTGTGGACGTTAGCTTATTGGGGGCTACGACAAAAACCAGGGTTTGAGGGACGATATTTACCTGATGTCTCAGCGCCTGTAAGCTCAAACTTCATCACTGATAACAAATATGAGCGTTCTGCTCTGAGTGAGGAGCAAGCTCAGCGTATCGCTGATAAAATTACTTCAGCGATGGAGTCGGAGCAACTGCATTTAGACTCAAGCCTATCGTTACATAAGCTCGCGCAGCATGTTGCTATTTCCCCAAACTATATTTCGCAAACATTGAACGGCACCATGGGCACAAATTTCTTTGATTTTGTGAATAAATGGCGAGTTGAAACGGCAAAGCCCAAGATAATCGCCAATGAAGATACTGTACTTAACATAGCCCTAGGAGTCGGCTTTAACGCACGGTCATCTTTTTACAAAGCATTTAAAAATGAAACCGGAAAAACGCCAACAGAATTTCGTAAGTCGCAATACGCCGCCGAGACTGATGGAAAATAAGAGTAAACGGCACTATACGACATGCTTTAATCCAACACACTAGTGGCGTTCAGTTAGTGTTTTCAATCTGGCAAAGTACTCTACATTTCAAGTCTGTATTTGGTTACTTATTATTGAAGTGTCAGGGATCTGTTTTTAGTAAAGTTCGTAGCTGTTGTCGGGCAAAGGCGAGTTTCAACCCTGGCTGAAACGTCTCTGGACAGAACCTTGCTAGCAGCTTTACTAAATTAGTATTTGACGGATTATGTTATGTATTGAAAAGCTTATAATCAAGCGGCTAGTTTAGCTAATCCACTACGATTCTATCTGTCAAAAATTCCCTTCAGCAATGCCGAATCTATTTGGTTTGTTCATCCTAACCGAGTCTTTAACTAACCCTATGCACTCAATAAAAAGGGATCATTATCACGATATTACGAACACGTGTTCGTGAATGGTGAGAATCGTTGATAATATGAACGCCACAATTCCTGATCTAATGATTATTCCTTGATGATAAATAAAAAAAATAAGCAGATAAAAATCGCGATGACATTTTGTACGTTGGCAATAGTATTCTTTTCTTGGGGGGTACTTATGTCAATTAATACAATTGTATCTCCATTTTTGCAGCAGGTTTTTGCTCTGAGTGATACAGAATCTATGTATATTCAGCTAGTTTTCTTTTCATCACCGCTGATTATATGCTTGCCTGCATCTAAGTTATTACGACAGGTAGGCTATAAAAAATCCCTAATAATTGGCCTTACCCTTGTCGCTATTGGCTCTTTTTCAATTTTTCCATCAACTAGTCTAAATTCATACTTTGCTGTTCTCATTTCAATTTTCATAATTGCGTTAGGTGTCGCAGTACTACAAGTTATTGCTAACCCTTTTGTTGCACAACTTGGAACCGAGCAACACTCATCACAGCGGCTGACATTCGTTTCTGGAGTAAACTCTCTAGGTACTACATTAGGCCCTTTATTTTTATCTTACATGTTGTTTGCTCCATCGGGTGGAGATTCCTTGATTTCCGCATCACAGCTTCAGCTTCCCTATTTTGTTATTGGATTAGTAATGACTCCCCTTATTTTGATTTTGTTGTCAGGTGTGACATTGGATCCTGCTATATCAAATAGTTGCAATGGAGTTGGTATTCCAGCGTGGAGACATCGTCATTTGATTTTTGGGATGGTTGCTATTTTCTTTTATACTGGTGCAGAGGTTAGTATAGGAAGCTTCCTTCTTCAGTATCTAAATTCACCTTCATTAGGAGGGTATGATCTAGATATAGCAGGAAAATATGTTTCCTTATACTGGGGGGGAGCAATGGTTGGTCGCTTATTGGGTAGCTTAGCTTTTACTCATTTTAGCGCTAGACATATATTGATCGGGTGCACACTATCTGCAATTTGTCTACTTTGCTATGTAATCCATTCGAATAGTAGTTCGGCTGCCTATGCTTTAATTTTGGTTGGCTTGTGTAATTCTGTCATGTATCCCGTTATATTCTCATTAGCTATAAGTAAGCTAGGTAGTGCAACAGCTACCGGATCTAGCTTGCTTGTAATGTCTGGTATTGGAGGGGCAATTATTCCAATTTTACAGGCCCAGACGATCGGTATTTATTCCCTTCAATTGTCATTTTATGTACCAGCTTTGAGCTATGTGATTATTCTTCTCTTTGGTATGATTGGTTGGAGACCCAGAGTTATATCTCTAGCGGGCCTACATAAATCAAGAGTTACATAATCACCTAACCCGGCGAGAAGTTATGAATTTCCCTAAAAGTACAATGAACAGTGCAAAAGTCGCTCAGTTAGCAGGAGTGTCAAGAAGTACTGTTTCTAAGGTTATAAATAATTATCCAGATATTCCTGAAAAAACGAGAAATAAGGTTCTTGCTGTAATAAATGATAATAAATATATCCCAAACACTTCCGCTCAGATATTGAAAGGAAAGGCTCAGACTGTACTCGCATTATATATATACAATACTAAATCTAATGATCCTGGTTCTGATTTTATTGACGGTGCTGCTTCTCCATATATTATGAGAGTTATTGCTAGTTTTCTGATGGCTGCTAATGCACAAGGCTATCGTTTGATGATAGAGCATATTCAGGAGGGTGAGGTAGTTGATGAGGACCTAATACAAAAAATCAGAAGTCATTTCCTCTCCCAAAGTATTTCTGCAGCCGTAATTGTTGGGCTAACTGAAGATGCAGGATTTATAGATAAATTAGCTGATGAGAACTTTCCTATCGCGGTTATTGATCGAGTAACTACTGGGGGTAATCTAATTAGAAATATATTGACAGATGATGAGAACGGCTCATACAAAGCTACACAACACTTGATTGAGCAAGGTTTCTCTCAAATAGCTTTTGTTAGTGGCAATTCAAATAAGTTATCATCAAAGAAGCGACTAAAAGGGTATACACGTGCACTAGAATACAACCAACTGAGTCCAATCTTAGTAGTTGATATATACTCAGAGTACACGAAAAAGTCTGGCTACCTTTCAGCTGATCATATTTTATCTATGGAACCTCGCCCTGATGCTATTGTTTGTGCATCCGATTCACTTGCATATGGTCTTATACAGCGTCTACATGAAGTTGATGAACAATATCTTTCTAAAGTTGGGATAATTGGATTTGATGATTCTTTTTTTAATGAGTACCAACGACCAGCTTTATCATCTGTGAAAGTAAATTTCAATTCCATGGCAAGTATAACCGTTAATGCTTTACTACACCCTGATATAAACTTCGATCTATCCATAGCTACAGAGCTCGTTATACGAGATTCTAGTGTTCAGCGTTAGACCTTTATACTACACCACTGTAGATTCAATAAAAAACTTTGCTACTTCCCATCGATGAGTGATAAAAGTATCGTTTTTATCACGCGAAGATTATGGTTCCATAACTCTAAATAATCTTTCGCGAATTAATCTCTGCTAACATGCTATATTTCCTTTCTATTCAGTAAGATAATATCTTCTTTAGAGGGGATAAATCATTTGGTAAATTAACCCTACGCCATTTTTACCTCCCAAATAAATCGACTATTTTGAGTTTGTTATGTAACTATGAGACTTAGATCATCATTTTGGACATAAGTAAGGTAAATCTTTACTTTCGAGAATTATTTTTATTTTTCCGAGAGGTATATATAGATATCAACCTGTATATTATTATTTAGTGAATGCAACAACACAGTAGAAATATATAAACTTAAGTGAACATTACTTTACTTACTTTTAGTGGATTTTATTTTATTTCTAAACTGTTTCGGTGCCATACCATAATATCGAGAAAAGGAGTCATAAAATCGTCCTATGGAACTAAATCCCGTAGCATAGGCTATATCAGAAATCGACATATTTGTATCGATAAGTAATGACTGAACAACTTGAAGCCTCTGGTGTTCGATGTATCGCTTAATAGAGATTCCCATATTCTTTTTGAACAGATTAATCGTGTAATTTCTATGTAAGCCTAAGTGTTCAGAAACATCAACTGTAGATAAAGGCTTATGTAGGTTCTTACTAATAAAATGAATAATATCAGCAACATGTTTATAATTTTTGCTAGAGATTTTTAACGGTTGGTTATTTTCTGTAGACTTACCTAGCTTTAGGTTTTCAGTTGTCTCCCAACCTACTAGACTTAGTCTTTTGATTAGCAATGCAAGATCCTGAATAAATAGTTCCTTATAACGGGGATCATCTGATTTGTAATCAGACAACCAAGTTTCCAGCCTATAAGGTTCTGGCGATACTTCATCAGGGGCGATAACAATATTTCCGTCCAATAGAAACTCTTGAAGTTGATTATTAAGTTTCCAATCAAGAAATATAGGAAGTGGTATGTATATATTTAGCATTTTACCATTAGGATTAGCACTAATCATTTGGTGTGGGATATTCGCCCAAAATAAAACAATTTTTGAATCTGGAATTTGAACTTTTTGGCCATCAATTAAGTAAACTGCTTGACAGTTATCCATATAGTTGAGCTCAATATGACCGTGTACATGGTGCCCTGGCATCACTTCTGGTGCGTGTATTTCCATTGCAAATATACCACCTTCAATGTATTTAGATTTCAACTCCGATAATATTGATTCTGGGAATAAGTTTATTTCATTCATGGTTAATACGTATAATTAATTAAAATAAAACTGTAACAGAAATATCATTAACATGAGAGTAATTAGCTCTAATATGATGGCTATGTCACTTTCAATAAAACACCCTACATTTAAAGGTTTTAATATGATTACTGAATTACTAAATAAGTTAAAAGGTATTGATAAAAAAATACTTCAACGGTTTTTACTAATAACAGGGGGGAGCCAGTTGATCTATGCAATGGTTAGTATACGAACAGTTCTATACGAGCCTATTCGCGACATGCTTGGGGTAGATCATGCACAATTTGGTCTATTATTAAGCTTATCTGGCATTATTCAGATCCTTCTTTATGTACCCGTCGGTTGGATATCAGATAGGTTTGCTCCTAGAAAAGTACTTGCATCTGGTATGATTTTAACTGGTCTAACGGGTTTCATTCTAGTTTCTAGTCCTCCATTCTGGCTTGCCTTTATTGTTTTTGCTTCATACGGTGTTATTGAAGTCTTCTACTGGCCTTCGGTGATGAAAAGTGTTCGAGTCTTGGCTCCAGATAACAGACAAAGCACTGCTTTTGGTGCAATGGAAGGAACTCGAGGTGGTACAGACTTAATAGTCAATGCCTTAGCTATCGCTATATTTACATATTTTGGCCAAACCATTTTTGGAATAAAAGTTGTCTATATCATTAATGCCTGTCTTATTATTGGCTTTGGTATACTTACCTATTTACTTCTTCCTGAAGAGAACTTCTTAAAGAAAGGGGATTCTACTGGGAAAAATAAAGAAGCATTATCAGGTCTACTTAAAGCGTTAAAAATGCCGGAAGTTTGGCTATGTGGATTAACTGCAAGTACCGTGTATGTATCCTTCGTTGGTATCAACTATTTCTTACCTTTTCTACAAAATGTATTTATGTTATCAGCTACAATGGCAGCGTTGTTTAGCCTCTTTAGTATTTCTACTTTACGTCTATTTGTTGCTCCTGCAGGTGGGCTAATTGCTGATAGAGTGTTTGGTGGGGCCGCTCGCTTCATGCGCGTAGCTTTACTCTTTGTCGTACTGTCTGTAACTGTAGTGTTGTTTGTACCTAAAACATCTGATTACATGATAGTTGCTTTTGTTGCAATGGCAGCTATTTCAAGCCTCGCGTTTATGCTTCGTAGTGTCTATTACGCACCTATTGGTGAAATGGGAATCCCTAAATCTATGTCCGGTGCAGCTATGTCTGTTGCATCTTTTATTGGCTATTCACCAATGTTCTGGGGCTATCTTGTATACGGAAACATACTTGATTCATTCGAACCTGAGCAGGCTTATAACTATATATTTATGATAATGATTGGTTTTGCTGCTCTCGGCGTTGTCCTTTCCAGTTTCATGGCTCATCGAATTAAGAAGGTGAGAGAGCGTAATGAGCAAGCTAAAGTTGGTGAGATTACCACTGCTTAATTTTACAACCTCATTTATGAAGGACATTACCTTCAATCTATAACAACAATTGAATGACTTTATTACTACTCCCCTTCACCTATTGGGGGAGTAACAAAATATGTCTTAAGGAATAAATCATGAAAGAAGTTGCCCTTGCAACAGATTACAGCGGCCAGCATACGACTATTGCCGAAATGGACGCTTGCCTTAAAGAGATAAGTCAAGCTGGCTTTTCTCATACCCATTGGTGCCATGACTGGGATAGCAGTTATATATACGCACCCAGTGAAATTCGTCAGATTGCTTATTTACATAAGAAATACGCACTAAAAGCAAAAGCTATACATGGAAGCTGTGGTGGTGGTTGGCGACGAGTTCATGGGGTCTACCGAAATCGCCCGTTCTGGGATGATAGGAAAGACTACACTTCTGAAAATGAATACGCGCGCGAGGCAGGTGTTGAATTAATTAGAAACAGAGTAGATCTTGCTTATGCTCTGAATGCTGGTGAAGTAGTTCTACATATGCAGTTGCCATGGGAGTCATTTTCCGAAAGCAACCAGTTTAAAAACCGCTATTTTAACCAAGTATTTAAGTCCTTTGACGAGCTACAGCCATACTGTCTAGAAAGAGGGATTAAGTTAGCAATAGAGAATTTACCTGGCGAACCTAATAATTTATCCAAAGAGAGATTTGATCTTTTATTTGAACGCTATAGCTCAGAGTACTTAGGATTCTGCTTTGACTCTGGACATGCCCTGATCATGAGTGAAGGAGACCCCTTAGAATTACTAGAATTATATAGCCACCGATTAGTTGCGATACATCTACATGACAATAAGGGAGCAACAAAAGAGGAACTTTTGAGTGATCCAATGACTTCGGCTTGTGACCTTCATATGACTCCATTAAGTGGCTCTTTAGACTGGGATCGCCTAGCTAAGTTCATTGCAGCTTCAACTTATTCGCTACCAGTTTGTTTAGAGTCTTGTTTTAACGAAGGGAGTGAATCACGTGATTTATGGCTAAAGAGAAACTTGGCGGTCGGAATACATCTCAATAATCTGATTTTGTCACATCAGAATCTCTTGTAATCGATATAGCGTCAGGTTAATTAATTTGACCAACTACAACATATTATAACTATTGGATACTATGAACGAATATTTCCATTTAGAAGGTACTCAAAGCAGCCTAGTAATTGCTGTTGGTGTTGATATGCCAAGCATTGTCTACTGGGGTGAAAGGTTGAAGTATACATCTGACTTAACAACAATATCTTCCGCTCATTCTAAACCGATTCCTCAAACTAGTTTGGATATCGATATTCCTTTTGGCTTAAGTCCAGAAGCTAGTAAAGGATACTTTGGTGCTCCTGGTCTCGAAGGTAGCCGAAATGGCGTTAATTGGTCTCCACAATTTCAATTATCTAATATTGAAAGAGTTAGCAATGGAATAACACTTACTTGTATAGATGAAATAGCAAGTATTGAACTAATAATTGAACTTTTATTAGATCCAACTTCTGATGTGCTTCAAACACGTACGCAAATAGTAAATCTATCTGATCAACCTTATGAATTACAGCGCCTCTCCAACACATTGCCACTAGCTACACACATGATGGAATTAATGTGCTTTAACGGTCGGTGGTGTAAAGAGTTTCATACTAATCGACACTTATTGGATCATGGTGTTTTTATACAAGAGAACCGTAGAGGAAGAACTTCGCATGAACATTTCCCTGGGTTAGTTATCGGAGCTCCCGGATTTAGCGAAGAACAGGGAGAGGTATATGGCTTTCATTTAGCTTGGAGCGGGAATCACCGTATTAGGGCTGAAGTTACACCCGAAGGAGGGCGTTACTTTCAGGCTGAGGAGTTACTTCACTCTGGAGAGGTTACTCTGACTCTAGGGAAGTCATATCAAACACCATGGCTCTATGCGACTCATAGTACAAGTGGGCTAAACGGTATGAGTAATCAATTTCATCGCTTTATACGAGGGAGTATTCTTAATTGGCCTACAAAAGCGACGGTGCGGCCAGTACATTTGAATACTTGGGAGGGTATCTATTTTGACCACAACCCTGATTATTTACGAGAAATGGCTAAAAATGCTGCTAAAATGGGTATTGAGCGCTTTATTATTGATGATGGCTGGTTCCGTGGTAGAAATAGTGATAATGCAGGCTTAGGAGATTGGTTTCTAGATGAGTGCAAGTATCCAGATGGTTTAAACTCAGTTGTAAATTATGTGAATATGCTAGGGATGGAGTTTGGTCTGTGGTTTGAACCTGAAATGGTAAACCCAAATTCAGACCTATTCCGTTCTCACCCTGAATGGGTATTAGGTACCCCTGAATACAAGCAGGCTACAGAACGAAATCAGTATGTGTTGAATTTACAAGTATCAGATTGCTTTGATTATATTTTGGAACGGTTAGATGAAGTTCTTACGCGGTATAATATTAGGTATATTAAGTGGGATATGAACCGTACACTAGTTCAAGCTAGCCATAATGGAAAGCCTGCTATTCACGGGCAAACTAAAGCCTTTTACGCTTTGGTAGATGCTATACGACTACGCCATCCTGATGTCGAAATCGAATCTTGTTCCTCTGGTGGTGGACGTATTGATATGGAGGTCCTCAAAAGAACACATCGATTCTGGGTTTCTGATACCAATGACCCAGTAGAGCGACAGATGTCTCAAAAAGGATTTAGTTATTTTTTCCCTCCTGAGGTAATGGGAGCGCATATTGGTACGGATATTTCTCATACCACCGGTCGCCGTAACTCTATAGCCTTTAGGGGGATAACCGCTCTTTTTGGCCATATGGGGATGGAGTTGGACCCAGCGTCAGCAAGTAATAGCCAGAAAAGTGACTTTTCCCACTTTATTTCAATCCACAAACAGTTCAGGAAACTTGTTCATTCCAATGATCTAGTTCGTTTTGATTACCCAGATCCAACTGTAAATGCTTATGGTGTTATCTCTATTGATAAACAAGAGGCAATTGTTTCCGTCGCACAAATACAGTCCAGAAGCTATACCTTGCCATTACCATTAAGGATTCCTTACCTTGAACCTACGCAGGAGTATGCGATCAAGTTAGTAGAAGGGGAGAACCTAATGCAAAGCATGAAGAAATCACCGTCTTGGGTTGAGTCAGGAGTTAATTTGACAGGTGAAGTTCTAACAAAGATGGGATTACAGCTGCCTGTATTGTGGCCTGAATCTGCCCTACTTCTACATATAAAGGCTATAGAAAGTTAACTTGTAGAAGGTCTTTATACAAGTTAGGAATGTTGGCACATCACTCATACTCTACTGGGTCTTAAAACAATTGTTCTATGACCCAGAAATTGAGACAAGCATAACAACCAAGTTTTAAAGGCTAAATGTTTTCGGTAAAGTGAATTAGCTAGAACACTAATCATCCCTTTTGAGGGGTTTACATTAGCAATGATGACTAACTGAAACACACCAGAGCAGTGCTTTTTCTGACTCAAAGATGGACGAAACCTACTTAGAGATTCAGTTCTATAATTGACTTAGGTAAACAAACAGTTGTTGGGATTCTGACGTCTTGCCATTTGCATTACCGAATGTTTTTTTGATTATTGATTCTGCTTTCTTTCAACTTTGTCGTAACCAGTTCTTTCAAGCATAGCGACTAAAGAATCCACCTCTTTCTGCATTAAAGATAACTCTTTCATGTCTAACCTCGTTTGAACGTTAAAAGTTAACACCTAATAGGAGGAGGATATGACGGGGTAAGACTGGTCTTTTGGCCCGTCTATTAGTTTTGATTATGCAACTATGAAATTAGAAGGTTCTTGTTTCTATCGTTGCTGGCACACAATGGGGCATTTCTGTGTTAGCTGTTTCTATGGGCGTTAATAAGGGAAAACATAGCCTATGTACTTAAAGGTGTAGCTTTCTGGACACCCATTTAGTGTTGGTTTGAATGTACTATTAGTCGCAATTGGCAATTCTGAACATGAGCACTGGTATAGTAGTAACTTAGTGTACATAAATGGGTGGCTTCTATGATTATTGGTTATGCTCGAGTCAGTACTAACGATCAAACGCTAGCTTTTCAAGTTCAACAGCTAACAGACTTTGGTTGCGAAAAAATATTCCAGGAAAAGGTCAGCGGCAAATCAGCAGATCGTGAAGAACTATCAAAGTTGATAGAATTTGCACGCTCCGGAGATATTGTTCACGTCACCAAAGTTGACCGTATTGCGCGTAATACCATCGATGCACTTCAAATCGCAGACAAGCTAAATAACAAGGGGGCCGGACTTGTTTTTCATGACCTTGGAAATTTGGATATTAACAGCGACGTAGGTCGTGTTATCTATACCACTATTTCTGCATTCGCTGAGATGGAAAGAAAGCGCATTCTTCAGCGTTGTAATGAGGGCAGGGAAAAAGCAAAATCGGAAGGAAGACACCTCGGTCGATACCCCGATATTGAACTACATGATCGAATACGAGAACTGTATGAGACTGGCTCGAACAAAAATGCAATTAGTAGAGAGCTTGGTTGTAGCCGAACGACAGTCTATAAGGTATTAGGCCTTGCAAGGTAGTGCCATAAGTTAGCTCTTTTCACTTTTTGTTGAATTGAAATTACACTTATAAATCTTGTCTTCAAACTAAATCGTTATGCCCCAAACTTTGTCAGAAGGCGCAGTATTGGCAATTGAACTAGCTAATGTGGTAGACATGCACATTGCTCATTGAACAACTATCGAGAAACCCTCAGCAACTGTAATATAACTAAACTATGATGAGTTGCATTTTCTCGTAAGACTGAGAAAGTACAGAAGAACCAACCTGGAGTAAAGCAATGACAGACTATGATGAGGTGATGCCGAATACTCGGTTTAAGCGCGAAACAAATCGTGTGTTAAGGATTTGCAAGAAGCAGCCTTATACGGTGCTTGTGACCATTGCAGGGAAGCCATCCCACGTATTTATAGATACGTCGTCGTATGAGAGCGCAATGAAAGTTCTGGAAAAAGCTTCTAAAGGTTAACTTCAGATTGATGTATTAGCATGCTGGATTCAGCCACTAAAATAGGCGAAGTAGAAGATTAACGTTAAAGACTAAACAAACATATTTGTGCCCCAAGATGTGTTTAGAACGCAAGAAACCATCATGAGGTTTATTCGGGCAACAAGCTGTTGCCCAATTGTCCAACAGGCTGTTGGACAAACTCTAGTAACCAATTATGCAAGAGGGTCTTGCACAATTGCGAAACAGGTTGTTTAGTAAATCACCTCTGCCCCAAACTTTGTTAGCCTCAATTAACTTACCGCCTGGCGCGCATTGCAGTAGACCTAGCTAATCTAATCCGTACTTTAGGCACCTATACGGAAGTTTTCCGTAGTTCTACTCTAAAACTCCCTGTCGATTCACGTAATAGGTTGATAATTATTGAGTTTTACAGCGAGTGGCAGCAACATGGACGGAATGCAAATACGGAAGAATTCCGTCTAATAAGCGTTAAATCACGATAGAGATCTGAAGTTGATGGTAACGTCATGATCTACAATGATGAAAGACTATTGCTACTGGTGTAGATGAGCGCCTAAAAGAACGAATATTGGTCATATCTATGATAGCCTTGAAGCGTTTTGAGCGCACCTTAATATGGCGCAGCAATTAAAGGGTGACGCTAAAACGATTCAAGGTAGAGCAATGGCAAATACTCGGCTTCAACTTTGGGTCGTCCAACGGCAAGTTTCAACAGTATCAAGAGTTACTCACTCCAGATTAGATGGGCTGTATCGTGACTTAACAAGCAATTCAAAATGACACCCTACGCTAACTATTTTCGTACTAGTGAATATTATTGTTCACGGGTGCAGTTTAATTGCGCGCGTTATGTACTAAAGGATTACTCGATTGGCATTGCCTAAAAAACTATTCAAATATGAATCATTTTCAGTTCAGTCATTATTGAACTTAAAAACTCAAACAGTATTTTTTGCCGCACCATCTGGATTTAACGATCCTTATGATTGTGCAATCAAAGCAGAACTAGATGGGGTCACTCGACGATTCGGAAAATATTGTACGCTAAGAGCATAACATCCTGATTCTTCATTGTTATTTATTCTTTTCCGGCCATATGTAATCCCCCGTTAAATTTATATGCTCCCACCCTAGAGGTGATAAATGACTAAGCAAGGCATCATCAATTATCTCTCCACGGCTGCGGAGTGTTTCTACTGCCTGACTGGTGTATTCTGTATTCCATAAAGTAATGGCAGCAACTACTAAATTAATGTCGTCGGACAATAAAGATTGAAACTAAACAATAAAGTTTGAAACTGAGACATTAAAGTTGAAAACTTTTAAGGCCCAGTTAAACTGATTAAAAGTTAACCGGGCTTTTGTTATGGCAAAATCAAAGTACGTTTTAACTGAAATGCAAATCATCAAGCGGGTTAAAGAAGGTCGAGGTGTAGAAAGGCTCTCTAGTTATAAACCGTGGTTGTATGTTCATAAGCACCTCTTGATTAGTTATTTAGTCTAACTAAAAGGCGTCTATCAAGTCAGTGGCTATTCACTTTGCGTAATACTTTGTTCCAAACTATGATTCTTAATCAATAGATAACATTGGTGCTCAAGGTTAATTAAAAGCGCATAAGGTGTTGACTTAGTGTCCTTAGAAGCGTTAGGAAGCAATTCTACTTACCAGCTTATGGCTGTATTATTTCACACAAGGAAAACTCTAAATGAGCCAAATTGTATTCATTCTGACTTCAAAACAAAGTTCAGGGATTTCTGTCAAATTCTTAATTGATGACAAATTTCAAGAATTGACTTTTACTGCAGAGGCAGTACAAGCAAAAAAAGGCATGACAGATCTTGAATCAGCCGAGATATCAGTTCTTTTAGATTTAGTCGATTTAAAGATGTTTTCACCTGATTCGGCAGTTATCTTCACTGAGAATGCTGATGCAATTGAACAGTATTTAGACGAAGCTTTAGACGGTAGATTGCCGCTAAACATGGAGGCTAAATACATTGATGAATCTATTTTCATCGACAAAAAAAAACAATTATTTTTAAAACCTAGTGTTACTGACTCGAGTAATTCTGGAACATTAAAACTTAAGACGAAGAAGGATGTCCCTGAACGCATACTGACTTCTACACTACCAGTGGCAACAACAACACTTGGGTTAGTTACTATTTCAGACAAAGCCGTTTCAGATGCTTGTCATATTGTTAAAGAAATTGACAGCCCCGAGGACCTTGTTAAATACCTGGGTAGTAATACGTCTGAATGGACCTCGAAACCTAGAACAAACAAGGGCATTGAAAGGTTTATGCAGTGCGGAAACTTAGCAATGTTAGTTTCTTATGAAACAGACAAGCATATGCCACCTGTTATTGTTTATGCGTTTAAAGGAAATGAAGAAACAGTATACAGTGATGCGGATGTTGAAGTTTCAGGTAAGAAAATTAAATTCAGCGCAGATCAATGGTTAGCTTTATGTAGTATTGCAGAAGTCATTGATTCTAGTTTACTTGCTGAATTCTCTTTTAAAAACATTCGGTCTTTGATGAAAAATGTTGATGCCTTTGTAGAAAATAATTTATTAGTCTTGCCAAATTTAGACTTATCACTATCAATTGATGAATATGGAAGAATTGATAGTACAGATGGATGTTTAACAAAGTTAGCTTCAGAAAATGACGTTGAATGGCGAAAACCTGTACCAACACTGTTTGGTGAAATTACGCTAAACAAGTTACCGGCAAATAAATTAGCCAATTTGTGGGAATGTAATTTAGGTTCACCTGAATTTCTTACGAAATTTCATGAAGCAATGAAAGGAACTATTTCTAAACATCCTTTTCTATCTCAAAAACTTGAGATTGAATTCGGTGAGTATGCAATGTTTGTTTCACTCAAAGAGAATCAATTTTTTATCACTGATATTGGTATGCGCTCAAATCAATTTTCATCGATTAACAATAGATTTGGTACATTCATTGTTAGGCGTGGAACGATCATGGAAGCTGACCTACAAGCTGTCTTGACCAAGCAATTTGAAAAAGAAATTTTGCGTGGCGATTTAGTTCTATTAGAAGATTCAGATGTATCAATAAAAACTAGTGCCAAAGGTCATTTGGACATTAATGAGCACAAGAAATATCAATTGCTTTACTACCCAGAAATGAAATTGACTATAGGGTTACAAAGAATCAATGAATCTGGCTTAGGTCCTGGATCACTTTTAGAGGTTACTTTTGTTGATCATGAAGTACCACCTTTAGAGTTTGCTTATAATGACTCTAAGGTAACCCTAAGAAAAAAAGCAGAAACAAAGATAAAAGCAATATTGGAAGCCAATCAGATTGAGGTAAATCTTTCTGATTATATAAGTGAGTTGCTTGGACATGAGCATAGACCACACCAAGCATTTGAAGACGTTCAAGAGATTGTATTTGGTAATTATGCAATTCATATTAAATTAATTGATGGTCATTATGAGATCTCGGATGCCAGAGTAGAATCTAAACAGTTTTTTTGGATACAGAATTCAGAGTTCACTTATGTCCTTCGCCGTGCAAGTAAGACTGAACGTGCCCTGTACTCAGCTGTACTTGGCGATAGAAATCTAAAGACGTACGGAAAAGCTAGGACAAAGCTTGCTACCAGTCCAGCTACTGTAATTCAAGGTAATAAAAAACGGAGCACTGATGGTAAACGTTCTGTATCTGTGAATTACAACGATCTTGGTTTAGAAATAAGATTGGGTTCAGATATAGACCCTGTCCTTGGGTCAGAACCAATTATGGCTGTTATTGGCTTTAACAAATTTTAGAGTTGTTACGGCGGGTCATGGCTCGCCGATTTAATTAAGATCCTTAATGGAGGATATATGACAAAATTTCGATTCACATTCTTATTGATTTCATCGTTTTTAGCCGTGCTACTTTTCGTAACATACTTTGTGGCTTCTGCGATTACTGGTTTAATTTATACTGACTTAGAGATTGAGACTCTATTGTTTGGATTTGTTGGTTCTGTATTCATCAAGAATTTGTTTGCTTCATTGGTAGCTGTCTCCGGTTTTTACATTCTTGATTTTAAGTTCTACAACCGAACTGCCGGTAAGATGTATGACAATGCAAACTCAAGTCGTTTCCAATGTTGAATTGATTTGTACCCACCATGCTGGACAAAGCGTTAAGATGATTTCCCCATACTTCAGTTAATTCATGGCATGCTAATTTAGCAAAGCCGCTGACACGAAAATGTCCAAAAACGAGTCAAAGGGCTCAGTCTTGACACTGTGATCACCAAGCGATCCTGTACGGGTTCAATTGCCTTACTGAAATACCACCTGCGTTCCTTCACCACAATCACAAGAAATACTATAAGTGTTCTTTTTCTTACTGACTTTTGCTCCACTAGAGTTGCAGGTGTAGTGGCATAGTTAATTTGGCCACCTAGTTAGAGGTGATATCATCACCTCATAAGTTAACAGGTGACACTATGACGAAACGAACAAGACGACTTTTTAGCGCTGAATTTAAGTTAGAGGCTGCACAGCTAGTCCTCGATCAAAATCACTCAGTTACTGAAGCTGCTCAAGCCATGAATGTGGGTAAGTCCACCATGGATAAATGGGTTCGACAGCTAAAAGAAGAACGCCAAGGTAAAGCACCTAAAGCCTCCCCAATAACGCCTGAACAAATTGAAATACGCGAGCTTAAAAAGAAGCTAGCTCGTCTTGAGGAACATAACGAAATATTAAAAAAGGCAACCGCTCTCTTGATGTCGGACTCGTTGAACAATTCTCGATAATCGAGAAACTCAGGCAGAGMTATAGCATAAAAACATTGTGTGAAGTGTTCAGTATTCATCGAAGCAGCTATAAATATTGGCGAAAAAGACCTGCTGTTATCAATGCTGAAAAGGTTAAGCTACGTAGTTTGGTAAACGAAAGCCACATTGCAAGCAACGGCTCTGCTGGTGCTCGAACCATCGCGAGCATTGTGACAAATCAAGGCATAAATCTGAGTCGCTATCGAGCCACGAAGATAATGAAAGAGCTAGGCTTAGTGAGTTGCCAGTTACCGAAACATAAATACAGAAAGGCMTCACAGGAACATATAGAGATCCCAAATCACCTTAATCGACAGTTCGCTGTTACTGAACCAAATGAGGTTTGGGTTGGTGACGTTACTTATGTTTGGGCAGGTAATCGTTGGATGTATTTAGCCGTTGTTATAGACCTATTTGCACGAAAAACGATTGGTTGGGCAATGTCGCTATCTCCGGATAGCCGATTAACGGGAAAGGCTCTTTCGATGGCCTATGAGTCTCGCGGTAAACCACAGGAAGTAATGTTCCATAGCGATCAGGGGACTCATTATACAAGCAGAAAATACCGCCAATTACTGTGGCGCTATCAAATAAAACAAAGTTTATCTCGTCGTGGCAACTGTTGGGATAATAGCCCTATGGAGCGATTTTTTAGAAGCTTGAAGACCGAGTGGATCCCGACGGTAGGTTATCGTAGCTTTATTGAAGCACAGCAAGAAATTACTCGATACATAATTCAATATTACTGTCAGCTCAGACCCCATCAATATAATGGCGGGCTGACACCTAATGAGTCAGAACGGTTGTTCTGGTTAAACTCTAAGATCGTGGCCAATATTAGTTGACCACTACAGGTGTTCAATGATACGGGGGCTAGGTAGATTGGGGGTAGGGATAACAGGAACATCACTTAGGCTAATTCGACCGTATCTAATAGCCTCCTGCTCTAGTATCTCCAACTCTTCAGCATAGGCTTTCTCGAATGCTGATAACTCTTTCTTACGCTTCTGTATTAGATCGAATAGTACTTGGTGCTTAACCCTAGACATCACGATACTCCTTTAATTAGTGAAGCCTCAATATAGCATTCCATTAGTTTAACTAATACGTGTAAGCCTCTCTAAGCTCTGCCTTTGTACAACCTAAATAAGTGTGTTGGTACTGGTAAACAAGTCCCTCAGAGGATCACTGGTTTGCAGGTTTTCAGGAAAATAATATATTTCGCGAAAGCAGGATTCACTTTGTACAAAGGTCAGTGATTACTGGTTCAGGTATTTGGTTTTATTAATTATTTTCAGAGATCAGGTTTTCATGAATTTTCCCATGTAGGTACAGGTTCACTGTATTGCTCTTGTGTATTATAT
>NZ_JAKJSU010000019.1:0-62206 GCF_050337265.1 Vibrio lamellibrachiae | reverse complement strand
GGTTATCGTAGCTTTATTGAAGCACAGCAAGAAATTACTCGATACATAATTCAATATTACTGTCAGCTCAGACCCCATCAATATAATGGCGGGCTGACACCTAATGAGTCAGAACGGTTGTTCTGGTTAAACTCTAAGATCGTGGCCAATATTAGTTGACCACTACACAGGTACATTAGTCTTAAGTAGTAATTCCAATTACTCTGACAATAGTAGATTAGCTAAATCATTTGATATGATTATAAGAGATCGTTGTCCAAGAGAAAACTTTGCACATACTTCGCCATATATCGATTCCCCTCATAAGTTGAGTGATTTTTATCATAAAAAACAGGGTCACCATTAACTACGACGCTACAAGTTCGAGCGATATCATCGCATAATGCAGTCTTCATATTGACATATGTAACATTATTTAAGGATGATACTTCTTTTTCAAACATCTTCATTGTTAAAAAGTGCTTTTTAGCTGCCATCTCATAAACTTTGGAGTTTACAGGGATCCCTTCCCTGTATGCTCTATACATCTCTCGAGGAATGTCTGCACCCAAGGACTTGGAGCCAACAATAAAAATTTTGGCGTCTTTGTTTTTTTCTCTAATTTTAGAAACTGAGTGTGAAACGTAGTCGATCGTATACTTATCCCAGAACATAGCTAAAAAAATCACATTGGCATTCTCCAATATATCATGCTGATAATAGCGTTCCCATTCATGAATACACCCTTCCAACGGCACTTTTCCTGATTTAATTGCAGGGGCATGGGTGGAATACTCATCTCGGATCGAAGAGTCAATATAGATGGCACCGCATTTGGCTGCTATACGACTAGACTTTACTTCGTATAAATCGGGAACTTTAAGTATTTCAAGAATGTTCCTAAAGTCACCTGCCTGTGAATCCCCAATTATAAGTATATTCGGTTTTTCATTTGCAAACCCTTTAGAAAACTGCTTGTGTAATTCCCAAGTATATAGACCATATTCCTTAGACTTAGGGTTGATTAAGCTAGCCTTGTATACATCTAGAGGGACTTGATAGGCAAATCCTCCAGAACTAATCAGTACTATCGAGGATAGCAGCGCTATAGCTACTGGTAGAAAAATGGATTTCTTTGATTCAATAAATTGATAACTGGCAAATCCAATTAAAAATGCAGCTAATACGCCCGCAAGCAATATAAATGGAGTAGGAGTATAGAGGTAGTAGAGTATGGACATGATAGGCCAATGCCATAAATATATGGAATATGACCTCGTTCCTAAATAATGAAATGCTCTTGTGGTGGAAAAAAGGCTTTCTTGCCTATTCGCTAGAATAACTAACATTGCACCAACAACAGGAATCATAGTCATAATCCCAGGCCATGGTATCGTTGAATCGATGATAAATAGAGAGAGTGTCATCAATGTTAAGCCAATATACTCAAGGTTTCTTTTCCATTGAATATTTAGATCTTTAGACATGATAAAGGCAACGCCACCTGATAACATTTCCCATGCTCTCATCGGGAGCAAAAAGTAAGATGCATCTGACCAAGTATAAGAGGAATTATTATCCCATAAATGTGATATAAATTCATACCATATAAGCGGTAAGAAATTAGTCGATATGGACGAGAGCTCCGTCCAATATGGTGAAGTGTATTTTAAATCAGCCCATATGTACGATGAGAATACTGTAAACACAAAGCTTAAAGTACATAATGCAATAAGAGCTGGCTTAAGTTGTTTTATCGAGAACACATTTTTTAAAGAAATAAGTAATAAAGGGTATAGTAGGTAGAACTGCCACTCAACTGATAATGACCATGTATGCAAAAGCCATTTATCGCGTGGGCTAGCATCAAAATACCCAGACTCCGACAAATAAACGCTATTGGATATAAATGCGAGGCTACTTGCTACATGCCTCGCAAGGTTATAATACTCTAGTGGAGCTAGAATAAACCACCCCAGCACTAATAAAACTAAAGACAAAAACGCCAAAGCAGGAAGTATTCTTTTTGCTCGATTATAATAAAACCTCAGTAGGCTAAAAGCACTGGAATCAATTCCCTGTAAAATAATACGAGTCATTAAATAACCCGAAATGACAAAGAAAATGTCAACGCCAATAAATCCGCCAGGGAGTATGCTTGGGAAAAAGTGATATATCACGACTGCGACTACTGCAAACGCTCTAAGTGAGTTAATATCGTGCCTGAAAATCATACTGTTTAATTAACTTAAGGGGAATTACCGAAGAGTATATCAAATCCAGTTCAATGACACACAAATCAATGCATGAATTGGTTTATCGGTGGTTGAAATTGCTAAAACAGTAATGACTATTTTGATCTAGAAGAAGCGTGGGAGTCGGTTCGAGCTGTGATTAACAAGCACCAGGTACATTATCCGTTTTTGTAGCGATTAGAGTAAACAAAAGGACCGCATGAAAATCTGTCGAAACTTTATCGTTACTTGCCACATTTAACAATCATAAATCATCACTTTTAAGTTTTAATATCTCATTTGAGCTAGATCACCACGTTCTGATTCTTACTAAGTGAACTAAACCCAGCGAATTACTTTGGTTAGCCTAGCTCCAGTTGAATGTAGTGACAGCATTTATAAAATTAAAGTGGCGACATGAAACTATGTCGCCACTGATTAATATGTTGATAACTAACGACTAATATTGAGCCCTTAAATTACTTAGTGTAAGACTGAGCAATGTTATCAATACGCTCGTTAGCGCGAGCAGACTCTTCTTGAGCGGCCATCACTGCACTTTTCGCTTTTTGAGCTTCAGATTTTAGCATCGCATGTTCACTTTTCAGTGAATTAACATCTTGCTGAAGTTGGCTTACTTGGCTGTTTAGGTCATCCATTTTTGCCATAGTTTCTTCGTCTGGACCTGATGCACAACCAGCAAGTAAAAGTACTGAAGAGGCTGCAGCTGCGATTAACATCTTGTTCATATATGAATTCCTTAAATTGTTCAGTATCAAAGATTCGCCCTATAAATTTATTTAACAATATAGTGACGAAGTAAATTGTAGTAACAATTTAACAGAACTCCTAGTTTAAGAACGTCAAAAAAAGCCAAGAATTTAAGTAATTAGCGTAAAAAAACGGATTTATCTCACATTTAAGAGACATTTTTCTCGGGAATTGTTCGGAAAAAGAGCTGTCAAAGCGAGTTGCCGAAGGTAGGAAGTCCATACTCAAGTTAAGTCGTTGGTCGGCAAGAAACTCTATGGCCATTTTGTGGCTTAATCATTCGAGGAAAGTATCTTCTCTACATTATTTTAAGTCCTGTTTACGCATTTATAGACGTTATCCCGCACTGTATTTTAATCCGCACTGAAATTAATCTTACATCGGGTGATTAATTTTGTGTGATCTCTATCTATACTTGCCTGTTTCACGGTATTATGTCGCGTTTTTGTTTTCCCTTGTGTTTCTAACCTTACGCATTAACACTTATTGGGAGTATATAGTTATTAACTGGAGAGTCCTTTGCACTTTAAAGATTTAGGTTTAGACAATCGCTTATTAAAGAACCTTAGCCACTACGATTTTAGAAAAGCGACTGAAATCCAACAGCAAGCCATTCCTGTGGCTATTGCTGGTAAGGATTTATTGGCGTCGTCGAAAACAGGTTCAGGTAAAACATTAGCGTTTGTGCTTCCAATGCTTCATAAATCACTAAAGAGCAAAGCATTTTCAGCACGTGATCCACGTGGTGTTATCTTAGCCCCAACACGTGAACTTGCTAAGCAGGTTTATGGTGAGCTAAAAACCATGCTGGGTGGCCTTTCTTATGAGGCTACGTTGATCTTAGGTGGTGAAAACTTCAATGATCAGGTGAATGCGCTACGTCGTTACCCTCGATTTATCGTCGCTACACCAGGGCGTCTAGCGGATCACTTAGAACATCGTTCACTCATCTTAGATGGTTTGGATACACTTGTTCTTGATGAAGCTGATCGCATGTTGGATCTAGGCTTTGCACCAGAGTTACGCAAAATTCACAACGCAGCTAAGCACCGTAAACGTCAAACCTTGATGTTCTCAGCAACGCTTGAGCATACCGATGTGAATGAAATCGCTTCTGAAATGCTTGATTCACCAAAACGTATCTCTGTTGGTGTTTCTAACCAAGAGCATAAAGATATCACTCAAAAGTTTTATCTATGTGATCACTTAGATCATAAAGAAGCCATTCTGGAGCGTGTGCTTGAAGAAGCGAAATATCGTCAGGTTATTATATTCACGGCAACACGAGTAGATACTGAACGTTTAACGGCAAAGTTGAATGACCAAAAGCTTAAAGCTGTCGCACTAAGTGGCAGCCTGACTCAGCCTCAACGTAACACCATCATGAGTCAGTTTGAGCGTGCTGTGTTTAAAATACTCGTTACCACTGATGTAGCATCACGTGGACTTGATATTGCTAACGTAACGCACGTGATTAACTTTGATATGCCAAAACATACTGAAGAATATGTTCACCGTGTGGGCCGTACTGGTCGAGCGGGCAGCAAAGGTGATGCAATCTCTTTGGTTGGACCTAAAGATTGGGATAGCTTTAAACGTGTAGAAACCTATCTTCAACAAGATCTTAGCTTCTCAGTATTAGAAGGCTTGAAAGGTAAGTTCAAAGGGTTGAAACCTGCGAAGAAAGATTACCGAGGCGGAAAGCAAGATCCTAAGAAAGCTCGTCCACAAGCGAAGAAAACGCCTAAGAAACCAGTTAAGCGTGACAAGAGCTTCCACAACAATGTTGCAGTCGGTGACACCGTATTTATTCCTAAGAAGAAAGTTGCCCCTAAAGTGGATGACGAATAAAAACGGATGACAAGTAACAAATGGATAAATAGTAACTTGAGTTACTTTTAATCAAATATAAAACCGCCAACTTATGAGTTGGCGGTTTTTGTTTTTACAGAGCATTAATAATACAAGAAGCTTTAAATTTTGAAGTAACCTAACTGATGCCTTTGCTTCTCTGCCAGTTCAGATAGCTCTTGGCTAGCCGCAGCCGACTGGGTAATCCCAATGACATTTTGGCTAACAAGTTCATAGATATTACCTAGATTCGAGTTGATATCAGAGGTGACTTGCCCTTGCTCTTCTGATGCCGTTGCCACTTGAGAGTTGATGGTGGTGAGTTTGGAAATAGATTCACAAATTTCAGTTAATGCGGCACTTACTTGTCCCGACAAAGACTGATTGTTTTTCAGCATCGATAAGCTTGAATTCATACTTTCATTCGCCATACCAGATTGAGTTTGTAGCTCTTCAATGATCGCTTGAATCTCTTTGGTCGAGTCTTGAGTTCTGGCGGCGAGCATTCGTACCTCGTCAGCCACAACGGCAAATCCTCGGCCACTCTCGCCTGCACGTGCTGCTTCTATTGCGGCATTCAATGCCAGTAAATTGGTTTGCTCTGAAATACTTTGTATTACTTCAATCACTTTGCCAATTTGTTCTGATTGATCCTTTAGTGAATTAACCACTTGGGCTGCGTCACTCAACTGATCCGCCATTTTAGCGTTTGCTCGATTACTCTCTTCAAACATGGTTAAGCTAGTGACCGCGAGTTCGTTCGCTTGGTTAGAGGCGGTGTCAGCGATATTGGCATTGGTTGCCACTTCTCTTGATGTGCTCTCTAGCTGGTTAATGGCTGATGCGACTTGTTCTACTTCTTTTTTTTCTTGATCAGAGTTTACCGTTGATTGAGTCATTACAGCTGCGAGCTCAGTGGAAGCAGAAGCCACATCGACGCTAATTCGGACTAACGAATCAACAGTGTAATGAAGCTTAGATACGGTGGAGTTTATATCTTTGGCCAACGCCGTAATTTCGTTGTCTCCTTCTTCACTGGCTTTCACCAACAAGTTGCCACCCGCGACTTCTTTCATTGTTGATTGAAGTTGGAGTATCGGTTTAACAATGACACCGGCAATTAGCCAACAAGCAATAAGACATGAGACAACGAGTACACAGAAGGCGATGAGTGCATTAGTGAGAACTGTGGCGTGCGATTGAGCATTGGTCTCTACGTTTTTAAGAGAAAGCTCATTGAGTGTATTGGATAGCGCAGTAATGGCATTGACCATTTGCTTGCCAAAGTCACGATATTCATCTGCCGCTCGGTTGTATTTTATTTCGAAGTCAGTAGTGAGGTTTTCATTTTTATGTTTGGTATTAAGCAGCGGGATCATTACATGAATCGAGTGGTTAATGTAGTCGTCCATCGCAGTACTTAATGCTTTTGCTTCATTCTCCATCCCTTCAACACTTGCCAGAGAAGACAGCAACACTTGGCTTAATTCTCTTTTCTGCTGTAAAACACTCGGAAGTATCTTTACTTCTTCTGGCTTAAACAAACTGTATATGGCGCTGATCCGCATCGCATAGGTATTGTCTATGATGTCTGTTAACTCATCTTTATGCAGAATTAGCTCTTCGGTTGATAGAGATACCAGACTAAATTCTTTCTCTAGGTTTGAGGTGCTGTAAATGATACCTGTGAGTAAAAGAAACATTGTGAATATGACCGGTACTACTACTTGTAGCTTAATGGATAAGCCGTTAAGTAACTGGCGCATTGAGATCCTCTCGATATTTTAAATGCAAATTATTCTCATTTGCGTAAATGAGTTTGTGATTGTAATAACTTTGACGAATAGATCAATCGTTTCTTTTACTAAGTTATACCTTTTGCGACGAGTTTATATGCAACTAAAGTTGTTGAAATTCATCGGCTTAGTGCCATTGCCTAGCGGTATTAAACTTGCTTGTGGGTGATAAGTGAACAAAACAGTGAGCCTTGGTTGTTTTTGCAGCAAAGTCACTTTTGTCATAGAGGCTTAAATTAACTGAAACACAACTGTCATATTTGAAGCCTAAAGTGAGCATCGTTCGAGTAAAACACAACGGCAATTCGGCCACTTAAGGAAATGTGATGAAAAAGACAGTTATCGGTGCAATCGCACTACTAGGCGCAATGGCAGTAACTACAGTTTCTGCAAAAGAAACAATCTCTGCTGTAGGCTCTAGCAGCGTTACTCCACTGATGGAAGTTTTCTCTGAAACTTACATGAAGGCAAACAATCAAGTATTTATCGAAGTTCAAGGCCCTGGCTCTTCTGCTGGTGTTCGTGCTGCTAAAAATGGTACAGCTGATTTAGGTATGTCTTCTCGTGACCTAAAAGACTCTGAAAAAGAAGCAACGCTAGTTGAAGAAGTTGTTGCTCGTGACGGTATCGCAGTTGTTGTTAACCCTAACAACAAACTTGATGGATTAACGGCTGAGCAAGTAACCGCTATCTATAAAGGCGACATCACTAACTGGAAAGATGTTGGCGGTGCAGACAAGCCAATCGTTGCTATCACTCGTGACACAGCTTCTGGTACTCGTGGTGCATTCGAAGACATCATGAAACTTAAAATGAAAGTTAACGATATTAAAGTATCGGCTATCTCTCAACGTGCTCAAGTTGCTAACGGTAACGGCGCACTTAAAACGATGGTTGCTTCAAACCCATACGCAATCGGCTACATTTCTCTAGGTACTGTTGACGAGTCAGTTAACGCACTTGCAGTAGATGGTACAGAAGCTTCTGTTGATAACGTGAAGAACGGCTCTTACAAAGTAGCTCGACCTTTCCTTGTACTTTACAAGCAAGGCCAACCAACAGCTGAAGCACAAAAATTCCTAGATTGGATGCTTACTGATGAAGCTCAACAGCTAGTTGACAACAAAGGCTACATCTCAGTTAACTAATCGACCCGTAATGAATTAAGTTTGCTCAGCCCGTATTTGGGCTGAGCCTTTTATCCACTTCACCAGTCTTTTTATTACTGGTTGAAGCATGAGATTTTGTATATGACCATCGCAAATAGTGAAAAGCTTATGAATACCCAAGCGACTCAAGTTAATCGGTCTGGCCTTCGCACAAAGAAACGTGTTGATTGGAAAGAACGAATTTTTCACGGTTTATTTTTAACAAGTGCCATTATCGGTATCGTTTCTTTAGCTCTTATTGCTTATTTCATTGTTAAAGAGAGTATCCCTGCATTCCGTGAAGTCGGTGTGTCAGGAATTGTTCTGGGCCAAAATTGGTTACCACCAGCGCTTTACGGCGTTGCGACTATGATTGTTGCTTCTATTGTTTCAACATTAGGCGCAGTTGTAGTTGGTGTACCGATTGGTGTTTTAACCGCGATATTCATTGCTGAGATCGCACCCAAGCGTCTAGCTGATATTATCCGTCCTGCGGTTGAATTGTTGGCGGGCATCCCTTCGGTTGTTTACGGTTTCTTCGGCTTGGTTATCATTGTCCCTTTAATTCAAGACATCTTCCAAGTACCAGCAGGTAACACAATTCTAGCCGGTATCATTGTTCTAGGTGTGATGATTTTACCAACCGTTATAACGGTCTCTGAAACGTCAATTCGCGCAGTACCGAGAACGTATAAAGAAGGCTCGCTAGCATTAGGCGCTTCAAAAATCTTTACCATCTTTAAACTGCTTGTACCGGCGGCTCGCTCAGGAATCATGACAGGTGTGATTTTGGGTATCGGTCGTGCATTAGGCGAAACGATGGCGATTATCATGGTGATGGGTAATGCTCCGGCAATGCCAGAAGGTATTTTAGATTCAGCACGTACACTAACGGCTAACATTGCAATTGAAATGTCCTATGCAAGTGGCATTCACGCCAATGCGTTGTACGCAACAGGTGTCGTTTTATTAGTATTCATCATGATGCTAAATGGTGTTCTTCTTTTCCTTAATCGCGAAAAGGCGAGGTAATGGCAATGAATCAAATTAAATTAAAGCAGTCTCGTCAGTTCAAAGATAATATTCTTAGTGGTTTCGTTTGGGCAGCAGCAGCAGCGACAGTAGGATTTTTATTTTGGATTATTTGGTACATTCTTTCTAATGGCCTACAACACGTAGATTGGGCATTCATCAGTGGCGATTATAGTCGTACGGGCGATTCTCAAGGTATCTTCCCAATGATTATGTCGACATTGTACATGGTCATAGCATCGATTGCCGTTGCTGCCCCACTGGGTATCATGACGGCTATTTACCTAACTGAATACGCCAAGGTAGGCAGTAAATTGGTTAAGGTGATTCGCTTCTGTACTGAGTCTTTAGCTGGTATACCATCGATTATCTTTGGTCTGTTTGGTATGACGTTCTTCGTTGTCATTATGGGCTTCGGTTTCTCGATTCTATCGGGCGCATTAACGCTAAGTATCTTGATACTTCCGGTTATCATCCGTACGACAGAAGAAGCGTTAATGGCGGTACCACAAACGTACAGAGAAGGCTCTTACGCTTTAGGTGCTCCAAAAATTTATACAGTCTGGCGCCTGATTTTGCCAAGCGCAATGCCAGGTATTGTTACTTCGGTTATTCTAAGTATTGGTCGTGTAATTGGTGAATCTGCCCCGGTATTCATGACTGCAGGTATGGTTGCGCGTATTCCTGACTCATTATTAGATTCAGGGCGTACATTAACCGTTCACTTATACAAACTGACGACCGAGCTGTTTACCATTGAAGAATGGAACCAGGCTTATGGCACTGCAACTGTATTGATTGTTGTTGTACTTCTAATCAACACAGTAACCAAATTGATTGCTAGTCGTTTCAACACAGCTACTTACTAACGCATACAAAATTGCATATAGAGTAAGAGATAGATTTGCCCTTTCTTAAGAAGAAAGCCCAAATCACAGTTGAAATAAGATGATAGACCAGACCGAATTTAGAGATAATGTAATGAACAAATTTAATATTGAAAACCTAGACCTGTTTTACGGCGAAAACCAAGCACTGAAATCAATTAATCTACCAATTCCTACTCGTCAGGTGACGGCTTTGATTGGCCCATCTGGCTGTGGTAAATCAACACTGCTTCGCTGTCTAAACCGTATGAATGATCTGATTGAAGGCGTCACTATCAAAGGAAACCTTGATATGGATGGCCAAGATATCTACGGTGATATTGATGTGGCGGATCTTCGTATTCGCGTTGGAATGGTATTCCAAAAACCAAACCCGTTCCCTATGAGCATTTACGAAAATGTTGCATACGGTCTACGAGCTCAAGGCATTAAGGACAAGAAGCATTTAGATGAAGTGGTAGAGCGTTCATTACGCGGTGCAGCACTATGGGATGAAGTGAAAGATCGTCTAAAAGCACACGCTTTTGGTCTATCTGGTGGACAACAACAGCGTCTTTGTATTGCTCGTACCATCGCTATGGCGCCCGATGTTATTTTAATGGATGAGCCGACTTCGGCACTTGATCCAATCGCGACACACAAGATTGAAGAGTTGATGGAAGAGCTTAAGAAAGACTATACCATCGTCATCGTGACGCACTCTATGCAGCAAGCACGCCGGATCTCTGACAGAACAGCGTTTTTCTTAATGGGTGAATTAGTTGAGCACAATGATACTCAGGTTATTTTCAGCGACCCGAAAGATGATCGTACTAAAGGCTATGTAAACGGTGACTTTGGTTAATTACCGACTGATGATTTACGCTCTAATCGAGAGTTTTTGGCTAACCTAGATTTAATTTTTAGCCAAATCTCGATTACAGCGAACCATATTTACTGGTGTAAATATTATAACTATAAGCGATGGAAACTTTGCCCCTCTTTATGAGGGGCTTTTTTATGTCAGCTTCACAATGAGGAAGCAGGAGCGTCATCGCTTTATTTGAGAGGTCATCGAAGGAAATCAAAGCCATTAGATCTGTACTACACTGAAATTTCAACACAGCATAATGTTAATTGTGTCACTTTATTCTTAACTATTAATGTGTGGAAGGATTTGTGAATGTAGACAGTAGCCAAATTGATCTTATGTGGATAATGTTATCGACTGTTGCAGTTTTGTTCATGCAAGCGGGCTTTTGTTGTATAGAAACGGGTTCGGTCCGTAGTAAAAATAGCATTAATGTTTCTGCAAAAAATTTCTGTGATTTCTGTATATCGTCAGCCCTTTTCTTAGTCATCGGTTTTCATCTAATCTATGGCAATAGTAGTACACCTTACTATTTTTTTAGTGGTGTCGATGCCTCCCCCTACTTACTTGCATTTTTCCTATTTCAATTGGTTTTTTGTGGAACCGCCTCGACGATTATGTCTGGAGCGGTCGCTGAGCGTACGACTTTCTTGGGTTATTTAGTCATTGCAGGGTTTATTGCTGGTTTTGTGTATCCTTTATTTGCTAGTTGGGTTTGGGGTGGACATATTAGCGGTGAACTAGGCTTGCTTGAACGCATAGGGTTCGTTGATTTTGCTGGTGCTAGCGTTGTTCACTCCATTGGTGGGTGGTCGTCACTTGCTGCCGTATGTATTATTGGTCCACGAATTGGCCGTTTTGGCAATATCAAAGCACGTATTGAAGGTCATAATGTCCCGTTGGCTACAGTCGGCACCATCATCCTTTGGGTGGGCTGGTTTGGCTTTAATGGAGGCAGTACCCTGGCCTTTAATGATGCCATCCCACAGATATTTTTGAATACGAATATTTCCGCCTGTTTTGGTGCAATAGCACCGTTAATATTTACCTGGCGTAAAAATGAAAAACCCTTTGTCCCCCATGTATTAAATGGGGCATTAACTGGCTTAGTTGCTATTACTGCGTGCTGTAATGTGGTCAATCTTCATCATGCAGTCTTAATAGGATTTATCTCAGGCTGTCTTTATCTTATCAGCGTCAAAATTCTAGAATTAAATAAAATAGACGACGTTGTGAATGCAGTGCCTGTTCATGGGGTGGGAGGCGCTTGGGGAACGTTATGTGTGGCTTTATTTGGTGATCCCACACTTATCGCGAACGACTTAGGGTTCTATCAACAATTAGGCGTTCAGGCACTCGGTATTTTGGTCTGTTTCTGTTGGGCGTTTGGCGCTACCTATCTATTTTTATTGGCTGTCAAAAGAGTCATTCCTCTAAGAGTAACAGCGGAGAGTGAACTACAAGGATTAAACGCTTCTGAACACAATGCGACGACCGAGGTCGTTGAGCTATTAACGTCGATGGTTGCTCAAGAAAAAACGGGAAATTTCGCTGAACGAGTATACGAAGAACCACATACGGAGGTGGGACAAATAGCGAAAGAGTACAATCGAGTCTTACATGCTGCCAATCAAGAAATGAAGAATAGACAAGCGGCTAATCAACAATTAACTGAATCACTAGAGAAACTCAAAGAGCTTCAATCTGATTTGGTTGAGGCAGAGAAAATGGCTTCATTAGGAGAGTTGGTTGCTGGTATCGCACACGAAATCAATACACCATTGGGTATCGGTGTTACCGCGAGCTCTTTTTTGCAAAGTGAAGTCAACGATCTCGAAGAACTATACAAGAAACGAAAGTTAAAAGAATCGGACGTTGAAGCTTTTTTAGCTGCGGCGGAACAAGGGACTGCCATTATTTCTCTCAATTTACAGCGAGTGGCAAACTTGGTGAAAACGTTTAAAAAAGTATCAGTTATCAATTCGGTCGATGCCCATGAAAAATTTGAGCTAAAAGAATACATTCAGCATGTGATCTATGAGCTTCGAATGAACCATGACACTGGAAATCATAGTTTTACTTTTTCTGGTGATGAGGTTTCAATTTATACTGATCCTAATGTGATAAAACAGATTTTCCATTCGTTCTATATGAATTCACTTCTTCATGGTTTTATATCTAGTCAATCAGGGGAAGTCTCGATTACAGTTAAATGCCTAGATAAAGACGTTGAACTTACATATGAAGACAATGGTGCTGGTATTTCATCAGAAGATTTGGTTAAAGTTTTCAACCCTTTCTTCACCACCAAACGAGGTCAGGGTGGGGGGGGGCTAGGCTTACACATTGTTTATAACTTGGTGACGCAAGTCTTGATGGGAACAATCAAGTGTGAAAGTTCCCCGGGTAGAGGGACATCTTTTACTATCCTATTTCCTCGGTATCTATAATGCTCGATCCAACCTATTTTTGATTGAATAAATAGGTTGGGTGGTTGGTGGTCTATTGAGGTGATGAGCGACGATTAAAAGTCAGCGTCAACTTGAAAGTGCATTGGCTCTTTAGAGTAAGGGTGCTCAAAGCTAAGCGATTCAGCATGAAGGTGAAGGCGATTAGCTTTAGTGCCGTATAGGCCGTCTCCAACAATGGGCATGTTTAAACCTTGATGATGAGCGCAGTGGACTCTTAGTTGGTGAGTACGTCCTGTTTTAGGGTAAAGGTAAACCTTAGAACAGCCGTTTGTAACTTCGATTAGATCCCAATGTGTTTCCGCTGATTTACCATGCTCAAAACAGACTAATTGACGCGGTCTGTCGTATAGATCCCCTCGCAAAGGAAGTGATACATCACCTTCAGATTCGGCAAGCTTACCGTCAATTAGTGCGACATAACGTTTTTTGACGGTTCGAGTAATAAACTGTTTTTGCAGACTTTTATTCGCGCGGCGAGTTAAAGCAAACACCAGTAACCCTGACGTGGCCATATCAAGACGGTGGAGAACAAATGGGCCTTCCACATCATTAAATTGGTCGCTCAATCGTGTGAAGGCTGAGTCGCTGATGTTTTTCCCCGGTACTGAGAGAAAGTCTGCCGGTTTGTTAACGACAACAATGGCATCATCTTGATAAACAATCTCAAGTTCCTTTCCTTCTGCCGGATTTTCCAATAGTGGATTATCATCAAGCTCAATACCTTCAAGCATGTGAGTTAATATAGGTAAGCACTTACTTTGGCACGAAGGGTAGTATTTCTTATGTTGGCGAATCTCTGACTTTGGAGATACTCCCCACCAAAACTCAGCTAAACAGATGGGGGTAAATTGATGCTGAAACGCATATTGAAGTAACTTTGGTGCTGCACATTCACCTGAGCCAGCTGGTGGAATAGGCGTCGTTGTTGCTTCAAAAATATCGTTTAGTGATTTCTCTATGCCCGCTTGATTTAGAAATTGGTATTGCTCAAATAATTTGTGCTGTAAAGCGTTGGACATAGCTTTACGTTGTTCAAGCATTGAACTTACTTCATCGGTTAACTGAGCAAGCTGCGATTGGATCTCGGAGAGGACCTCACTCTGTTGAACTTTTAGCTGCTTTAGGTGCTTTTTTTCGGCAACACTTTCTCGGCTAAGCTGTATCAGAGCTTGTTTCTGCTGCTCATCCGTATCATCAAGTAGAGTACGTTGTTGTTTTCTCTGTGCGCGAGCTTCAATCGTAGCCAGCCGATGGTTCTCAATTTTTTGCTCAAAGTCGGCAGATGCTGTCTCTAACGTTTGTTCTAATTCGGCAATTTTAGGGTTTGATTGACGCTGCTTGATGTTGTCATTAATTATCGTTATTTCAGCTAACTCACCGCGAAAAAAACTGTCGCTACTCAACATATCAAAAACGGGCGGTACAAAACCGGGAAGTAAGTTTTGATCGGCAATTTTCCCTGAAAAGGCGCTTAGATAACCAAGTTCTCCTTGCTGATTTTTGACAACAAGTACCCCAAACATCTTTCCGGTGCCCGTATTGGCGCCAGTGTCTAGACCAAAATCATGTACCCAATCAGTTTGTGTCTCTAACTTTGTTTGAAGAGCTTTCGCTGCCAATTCACTTAAAGGGTGAGGTTGATAGTAAAAAGGGAAGGTAAAGCGCTCTGGTAAAGCAACTTCTTCTATTGAATCAATAAACGGAGTAAAACAGAGTTCTGAGCAAGGTATTGTTGAGTCGGGCATAAATAAACCAAAACAAGCGCTGAATTGAAGTGAGGGCTGATTTTACTCCTCTGCTCACGAAATACTAGCGATGAATGTTGCCAAAGTCCTGTGAACTTAAAAGTTGTATACAGCCATGATACGCACTGTTGTTTCGTCTAGTTCCTCACCATTTTGATTGAGTGGGGGCATCTCGGTTTTATAAACGTCTGAAATAATACCAACTCGGCCAATATCAACTTTTAACCCAACGGTTGGAGAAAGGTGATCGTTTCTTGCTTCTAATAGAACTTCATGTGTTGTAGGGTCGGTTTGATGAATAGAAATACTGTTGTAGTTAAGCCCAATTCTTGGCGTAATAGCGACAGTAGGATTCAGTGAAAACTCGTAACCGATCGCTGTGTGTAATCCCCATGCTGTTACTTCTGTTGGATAGATGGAAGCAAAATTGGATGAATATGAATCACTGAGTGTAGAGCTTCCACCAAACGACCAGTTCAGATTAGGAGCAATTTCCGCACCTAATTCAACTGTTAATACTTCTATATCTTCAATAAAGCTCATACCACCAGCCACGAACGGTGCCTTTTCATAAGCATTTACTTTTAGGCTAATTAATGACGCTATTAACAGTGTTAGGTAGGGCTTTTTCATGGCTATTGCACTTGACGAAAAACATAAGTCATCATCGTATGGGAATTTTAAATTCCTTATTGATATTGATCAATCTCACACTTGAGCCCGTATATTTCGTATAACAAACGATTTTCTCGCCTTATGGCTACTAGGCGAGTAACTTAGCGTTGTATATGGATGTTTAAATTTTGCAGAGGTGATGCTTGAAAAATACCATCGACCTGAATTTGTATCGTTTTTTGGATCTTCTTTACGAGCAAAAATCACAGGTGAAAGTGTGTCACACACTGGGCGTTAGCCGAGCGACTTTTAATCGGCATTTATCTGATTGCCGAGACCTTTTTGGCAATGAGCTATTTTTGGCGACCAAAGGTATCTACGAACCGACGCTGTTCGCAAACCAGCTAATTGGGATTATCAAAGAGCCTTTAGAGCAACTAGAGCAGGCGCAGCAGGTGTCTTTAAGCTTTGAAGGTGATAGCGCTGATATTGAATATGTATTTTATGTCGCGAATCCGCTGAGCTCATTACTCACCGTTCCCTTACTTCAAGGGTTAACTCATGATACATATCAGCCTAAGATCTCATTTGTAGACTGGTCTTTAGAAGGCGTTGAGTTCCCAAGAAGTGGTAGTTTATCTGTGGGAATCTCAGGCTATCCCAATGATTTGAACGAACGTTTGGTTGAGAGAAAAGTCGGTACACTTTCATTGTATGTCTACCTTTCAGATAACCACCCTATGGCGGATAACGAAACCATTGACCTATCGGTATTAAGTGACGTCGATACTGTTCGCGTCTCTATGGGGTCGCTGGATGATAATTCTTATTATGGAAGAATGCATCGCCGAACGGGGGTTCAGCTGAATCAAAAACTGACCGTTGCGTCAGTTCATGCTGCCCTTGAGTGTGTTCAAGTCAGTGCTTATGCATTTATCTGTTTTAATTTAGACAGTAACGCGATCCCTGAGGGGGTTAAACAGATACCTTTGATGTTGAATGGCGATGCCATGACGTTTGATATTGGGATGCAGTTTCACCGAGCTTGTTATCAGCACCCTGTGATTAACAATTTAGAGAAGATGATTTCCAAACACTTATTCTCCATTGAAGGTACTAAATAGGGTGAATCAGTTTTGTGCCCACCAATAAAAAATGGCTTTCGAATATTCGAAAGCCATTGTGCAAACATTTAAGTTAATAGACTCAGCACAGGAAAAGGGAAAAACACTACTATATGGACATTACTTGAAGCCTTAGAAGTTAAAGCTTGCGGTTACTCGAACCACGTCTTCGTCAAATTCAACATTGTTTCCGTCATAGTTATAGTTATCAGATAGTTTGCCGTAATCTACCGACAGGCCAAGCATACGCCAGTTTACAGTACCGCCTACCGATGCGTAGACGTTATCCAAGTTGAAGTCATTATGCTGTGCATCATTAAACTTCACATCTGCGTTTAAGTAGTTGATGCCGACTTTTGGGATGATATCAAACTCACCAATTTCAAATTTGTAACCAACGTTCGCGTGCAGGCCCCATGCATCTTGCTCATTTGGCTCTGGTAACCCATCGATAGTATCAGTACCGATAGAAAAGCCGCCGCCAGTGACGATGTTATTACTAAGCTCGTGACTATAGCCAAAAGTCGCTAGCGTTTGATCGCCAACAAAAGTCGCACCAGCTTCGATAGACTTGTTGCGATCATTGGCTAGGGCATTGGTTGATAAGCAAAGCCCAACTATTGTTAGGGGCAGTGAGTAACGTACGTATTTGTTCATCAAAGTGTCTCGTTAGGGTTATAAACACGGTTACAATACGTTGATATGACTCTAAAAAATGAATGTGACAAGGCTCAAAATTGAGCACAGTTTAGTGGAACTTTTCGGTTTGCTATATTGTAATGAAAACTGAGGTTTTCAATAAGGAGAGCATCGATGCGTAGAGCGTTCATTGTGTTAGTTTGCATACTGTTAATCAGTTGCGGGACCAAGTTTGCCTATCGCAATATAGATTGGTTTATTCTTCAATATGTAGATGATTTTGTTGATCTAACCAGTGAGCAAGACGACATATTATCTCTCCAAATTGACCAGCTTAGTAATTGGCATCGAGCCGAAGAACTCCCACTGTATGTTGATCACCTCGATTCTCTACTATCGATAACAGCTGACAGCGTAACTCAAGAAGGTATCGCATTTCATTTTAAGCAGATTGAACTTCATTCCGAGCGTTTATTGAGACGTGTATCACCAGATCTGTATGCATTGACTCAAACATTGACCGATGATCAAGTAGAACAGCTCCTAATGAGTATTTCAGAGCGACATCAAGAGTACAGGGACAAGTATGAAGATCTATCCGAAGAGGATATTCATCAACGCTATCAAGAGCGCATTGGCGACAGGGTTGAAACATGGCTAGGACGCTTAAGTAAGGAACAAGAGGGCATTGTTGAACGTTGGGGAAATGGTTTTATGATATCGGCGTATGAGTGGATGGATTACCAGACAACCATGCATGATAAATGGCAATCAGTGCTTCATCGACGTGAAGAACTCAGTTACTTTCAGCCTAATTTTCAACGTTTGTTATTCGAATCTGATGCGTATTTTACGCCACAGCTCGTAGATATGATTGAGCACAATCGCTCTGTCAGTGAAAAACATATTGTAGAGATTGCTCAAAGCATGAGTGATAAACAGTGGAAGCACTTTCGAAAAGAAGTGAATAAATGGAAAGATATTGCATTAGATTTACAAGAGTAAAAGTATAGCTTTTTAAAAAAAGCCCTCGGCCTTTTCCCGTATAGAGAAAGGGCCGGGGGCTTTGTGATCATATGTACCGTGAGCCTCGGACTTCATTACTTAGACTGGACAAACTCTTTAAGCACGGTAAACAGTGGTGCTCATTACCATTCGTAGCGCAGGCTCGTTGTGATAACAGAACCTTTCTTACCAGAAACACTTGCGCCTGTTGATGAAATATTAGATTTCCCACCCTTATTATCAGTGTAGTTTAGGAAAATCGAAGAGCGGTTTGTTAGACGGTATTGAACTTCGGTTTGGATTGCGTCTTCAATCACATCATCCGTGCTTGTTGACTCATCGAGCTCTAGGTAACGGTAACCTGCACGAACTACCCACTTGCCAAAATCGTACGCAGCGCGAAGGTCGTAACCCGTGGTATCGGCGTTGTTACCGCTGTTTGATAGACCCATCGACTCTTGGCTGTAAGAAGCACCAAGGTAAAGGTTACCCAAGAAGTACTGTGACCCTAAGCCCCAAGTTTGGTAATCTTCGACGTCTGCTGCTTTATCATCCGCTTTAGTGTATTGGAACATAGCTGCAGGTTTCAGTATGCCCGCATCGCCCATATCAAGGGTATAGCGAGCAGCGGCGTTGTAGCCTATGTCAACATTACTGTTGGTGATGAGCGCTGCAGAAAGTGCTAGGTCACCAATCTCATTACGGTATTGAAAAGTACCGTTTTGACGGAAAATAAGTGCTGCACTCGAATCAACTTCGCCTGCGTGGTAGCCCGCTACTGGATCACCACCCGTTGAGAAGATATCACCAATGTCTGAAAACATGGTTACGCCAGAAACCACACGACCGGTTTCAATTCGGCCCATTTCATTCATATCAATACCAGCCCAGACGTAACGAGCTTTCCAATCGACATTGTCGTTCTCATCGTTTTGAACCAGTTGGTATTGCATTTGGCCCATAAGAGTAAAATCATCATTGATTGTTTGGCGTCCATTAAAGCCCATACGCGCGCTTACCGAGCCATTCAGTTTGCTATCGCCATCGGCAGCAGGGTTGCTGTCTTTATCATAATATTTAAAATCACCTTGTACACGGCCGTACATGTTCAATACTGAACCGTCATCAGCCTGGTAGATTTGCGCAGCATTTGTTGCAAACGGAAGAAGTACCACAGGTGCTAAAGCTAAGATTATCTTTTTCATTTTTATTATTACCAGTTTGTAGGGTATATCCATACGTCATTATGCAAAACAGTCCCTATTTGCATTTTTGGATATCAAAACCCCCACCTTTATTTCAAAGTGTTTAGTGAAGGTTGATATTGGGTGCTGAGTAGGCTGCGCTTACCGATAAAAGAAAGGTTATGTGGCGGCCTACATCAAAATTAAATCAGGTCTATATGGACCTTAACGACCACTTTTTTTATTGCAGTGGGGGACTCAACGAAACAACCCGGTTTGTGCGGTTCACCAGGGAAAAATACGGCAAACATATTCGGTTGAAGAGTGATTTGATTAACATTTTCCATGCTGCTAACTAAGAAGAAGTCATTCGTTTTATCGTACTCTGTGGCGGCGGGGTTATTAGGTGATTCGATGCAGTATTGAATCACTTCTTCACCACTAATTAAGCACTGAACATCAATGTAGTCTTTATGAACTTCGGCTTGCTTAGTATTCGAAAGCCCTGTTTCAAAAGCCATGACGTTAGCAAACATCATGTCACCTTCAATATCGTGTCGGCCGTTGGGAAGCGCTGCTAGGTTGGTACTATTTAAGAACGAGAGCGCCTGTAAGATAGCTTTTGGTAGGCACTGGTTAACTTGCTGATGTTGAATGTGACCATAAATCATAATTGGAACTCCAAACAATTTTTGGGTTAAGCGCTGATGTTTCAACGCCTAATTGATATCTACGCTTTAGAAATTGAACCGACGGTCAGTAAATCTTTAGTGCTATCGTCGATCGAACTCTTAAATAGTGGCGCTGTTAGCGTGCCGACAATCACGACCATAATGGTTCCAATTACACCGTAGAAGAAGAAATTCAGGTCAGTGAACGAACGAGCGGCGAGAACCACTGCGATGCTGGAAATAACACCAAGTAAGGCACTGGTTGCGTTGGCACGTCGAATGAATATGCCCAGCATGAATAGACCTGTCATTGGGCCACCCATTAAGCCAAGTAAGCTATTAAACGCGTCCCAAATTTCGCTCTCGTTGGACAGTATCAGGTAGGTAGAGGCAACGACCCCCAGAACACCTGCGATAACCGTCAGTAAGCGTCCAACCTTAAGCTTCTGCTCTGAAGATGGGTTGTCACTGATTTTTTCGTAGATATCGGAAGTAAAGCAAGCGGCAATACTGTTTAGGCTGCTCGAAATACTTGATTGAGATGCTGCGAAAATAGCGGCAATGATCAAACCTGCAATACCTGCTGGCATTTGCGAAATAACATAGAAAGGTAAGATGCCACCTGTATTAAAATCTGCTGGGAGTTCAAGTGGGTTCTGGCTATAGTAAGCGTACAAACCCGCACCGACAGCGAAGAAGAATACGGGTACACAAGCGACTAGTTTGGCGTTAGTGATCAGTGCTTTCTTCGTCTCTTCGATGTTATCCGTCACGATGTAACGTTGTACAACATCTTGGCTTGCGGTGAACTGCTGAAGCGTCGCAAAGAAGAAGCCAATCATTAAGACTGGGATGGTGCTTTCAGTCCAGCTCCAACGGAATTGTTCGGCTGGGAAGTATTTGTTTTCTCGCGCTGACATGCTAAAGATTTCACCGATACCGCCATCGACGTTAAAGCAGATCACGATGAAGATAAGGATGGCCGCAGCGGAGAGCATAATTCCTTGGATAACGTCTGTCCAAATAACGCCTTCGATGCCACCTAAGAAGGTATAAATGATACAAAGTACACCGATTAAGAATACGATGGTCAGTGGACTCATATCAATAAACGGCATGAGAGCAAGCGCGGTTAAATAGGTAACGATTGCGATTCGGCCTATATGGAACAGCATAAAAGAGATACTGCCAAATAGACGCATCTTCACATCAAAGCGACGTTCTAAATATTCGTAAACTGAGGTTAAATTTAACTTTCTAAAGAAAGGAATATAGAACCAGAATACGATGGGTAGAATCGCTATTGCAATGTATTGGCCAATTAAGAATGTCCAGTCATCTGTGTATGCTTTGGCCGGAATTGACATAAAGGTAATAGAGCTCAGTGTGGTTGCGAAAACACTGAAACCAGCGGCCCATCCGGGGATACGGCCGCCAGCTTTAAAATAATCATCCGCTGATTTTTGGCGTTTAGCGAAGTAAACACCAACTCCCATAATCGCACCTAGGTAAACTATTAAGGCAACATAATTGAGTGTGCCAAATGAACTTGTTTCCATAGGGGGTAGACCTTTTTCTGTAGGGTTAAATTATGGTTATTGAAGGCACATCAGTGCCCACTGTTTTATTAAGTGTTGTTATTATTTATTAAGATGTGTGGAGAAATAGATTCTATAAATCAGTCTGTTGAAAAAAATGTTCTGCCCAAGATGCGACACCAATAAGACCTGCGTTTGCACCACTGTGAGCATGAATGACTTCTATTTGATAGGCTGGTGGAAGCTGTTTTAGATAATGTTGAACAAGTGACAGGAATTTGGGAGCCAAGCCGACACTACCTCCGAGGCAAATCACTTGTAGATCAAGTGAGATCTTCAAGTCAGCAACGAGATTCGCAATGGTTTTAGCGGCATTTTCAACGATATCTTTTGCATGGCTATCTCCATCAAGGTACTGCGTGAAAACCATCTCTCCAGTACACTCGTCACCAAAATAAGGTTGTCCCGCTTTACCGATTGCGGTTCCTGAGGCGATACTTTCAACACAACCTTGTCGTCCGCAGCCACACATTGGGCCATTAGGATCTGCCAATGTATGCCCAGCATGACCTGCAATACCATGTAGGCCTGTAACCAGTTCTTCATTGATAACAAAGCCCGCGCCAACACCTGTCGAAACGGTGATAAACCCCATCGAGCTAGGCATTGATTCAAGTAGTTGATATTCTGCCCATGCTGCCGCCTGAGCATCATTAATAACCATGACAGGTCTATGGCAGAGGTGTTCAAACACTTCTGCGATTGGATACTGGTTTAGTCCGCCTAGGTTGTTTGGGTTAAGTGCGGTTAAGATACCTTCGTCAATGATGCCAGTTGAAGCCACAGCGAGATAATCAGCTTGCTCGTATAAAGGAGTAACAAGTTCACGAAGCGCTCTTGTTAACTCATCAGGATTATCAGATGAAGGCGTTGCTAATTGCTTGAGCTTTAAAATCTGACCTGACTGAATTAAAGCCGCAGCGATTTTTGTTCCACCAATATCGACAGCTAGACAGGTTTTCATGCAATTGCCTCCATATTTTCGGGTATAGTGTCATCTGTTTTTGCATTACGTACAGCATTATCAAACCATTGGCAGATATGTTCAACGCGTGTTATCGCAGAACCAACCGTTACACAAGAGGCGCCAGCCTTGATCGCTGCGCCCGCCAACTCCGGTGAATTGAAACGACCTTCCGCCATGACAAAGCAACCTTGTTCAGCTAAGCGAGTGATGAAAGGAAAGTCAGGCTCTGTGGGTACTGACCCTGAAACGTAACCAGACATTGTCGTACCGATGATTTCTACATCGAGTTTAAAAGCGGCCATTCCTTCATCATAGTTAGAGCAGTCGGCCATTACCAAACAGCCTAGCTCATGAATTTTATCAACCAGCGTCGTTACTTCAGTCGGTCTTGCACGGTTAGTCGCATCAATGGCAATGATGTCAGCGCCTGCTTCTTTCAGAGCAATTACGTCTTCAATGAAAGGAGTAATACGAACATCTGAATCAATAAGATCGCGCTTAATAATGCCGATAATCGGTACAGAGACTAACGGGCGTACGGCTTTAAGGTTTTCAACACCTTCAATTCTGAGTCCTGAAGCCCCTCCTGCAATGCTGGCTGCTGCCATTGCTGCAACAATTGAAGGTTTATCCATAGGGCCACCATCAACAGGTTGGCATGAAGACACAAATCCGTGTGCTAGTTTATCGAGAAGTGGAAAATTGTTCTTATTCATGTGAGTTAAACTCCGTAAACTACATCTAGCAACTTAGTATTGCTCCATTATTTTGTTTTCGGAGTATAACTTCAAACTGTTTTGATTAAAATGGCGATCCTGCTCTCACTTTATTGTTAGTAATAATCGAGACTCTAACCAGATTAGGCAGAAGCTATTAAAGCGATTGGTGAATTCAGCTTGCTCATAAAAATAAACTATGAGAAATTGTATGGAGTATAACTTCAAATAATAAAATTAAGGTGTCAGCATGGAAATAGGCTCCCAAAGTACAGCTCAACGAAAGAACATCCTTCGCTATGCGATAGAGAATGCCAGTCTCTTCCAAAATGGTCAGAGGCTAGATAATCAGGTTATCGTGATTGAGGGCGATACGATCGTCGCTATCGGTGATAGACAAACATTCGACTCTCTTCCCAATGACCTTATTGATGCCGAACACCAACTGGTTAGCCCCGGGTTTATTGACCTTCAACTGAATGGTTGTGGTGGCGTGTTGTTTAATACTGATATTTCACTTGAAACTTTAAATATCATGAATGCTACCAATGTGCAGTATGGTACAACGCAGTATCTACCTACTTTGATTACCAGCCAGGCCGATCATATGAGACAAGCGATTGATCTAATGGCTGAGTTGGATTCAGCCGATCAGCAGGGAGTGCTTGGGCTGCATTTAGAGGGCCCATTTATTAGTGTAGAGCGTAAAGGTGCGCACCAAGAAAAGTATATTCGAGAGCTCGATATGAAAACGGCTCAGTACTTATCTGATCATCAACAATACATTAAGGTCTTAACTGTTGCTCCTGAGAATGTGGATCAAACGGTACTTGATCTTCTAACTGAATCGTCGATAACTGTTTCAATGGGTCACACTAATGCGAGCTATGAGCAGATTTCAGAGAAAACTGGGATTGGTATGGCGACACATTTATACAATGCGATGTCACCGCTAACCAATAGAGAGCCCGGAGCGGTAGGTTATGTATTTAATCAAAAACCGTATGCAGGGATTATTGCTGATGGGATTCATGTTGATTACACGTCACTGAAAATTGCCCGTGAATTGCTTGGTGAGAAATTATTTTTAGTGACGGATGCTGTAGCACCAGCAGGTACTGACTTAACTCAATTTGATATGGCAGGTTTGCAGGCTTATGTGACCGAAGGTAAGTGTCATTACAAGGATGGGACGATTGCTGGCGCAGCTATAACCATGAGCCAAAGTATTCGCAACCTAGTTAAACATGCGGATGTGCCCATATCTGAAGCGCTAAATATGGCGTCTCTTTATCCTGCTAAATCTATTGGTGTTGATGACCAGTATGGAAAGCTAGAAAAAGGGTATAAAGCGAATCTGGTTTTTCTAGATGATGAGCTAAATGTGAAAACGACTATTCAAATGGGTAAGCAAGTTTATCAAAATTAGACTCGACATTATTGGCCATTAGAATCTTTGTATAAGCTAGAAGCTTTGAAAAATAAAAGCTCAGACATAAAAGAAAAAGCCAGTTAAATGATTAACTGGCTTTCGTCGATTTGGAACAAAGATAAAGCTGCTAACCTAGAGCTTCTGTCGTTTTAAGCTTGATGTCATGGGTTCCAGACATGTCTTTTTGTACTAATAGCGCATACATCAGATCAAGCACAAATAACTGTGAGATTTTTGTCCCAATGGAATCACCTTGCAACTGCCCTTGGCGGTTCCCATTGACTAAAACACTATCAGCATATTTAGTAATAGCGGACCGAGGGTTATGAGTGATTGCAATCGTTGTGGCACCATTCTCTTTTGCCAGTTTCAGTGACTTGGTTGTCTCAACCGAATCTCCCGAGTGGCTTATACCAATCGCAACATCTCCTGGCTGTAACAGTGATGCTTTGATGTACATAAAGTGGTTGTTTATATAGGCATCTACATTTAAGCCGATGCGCATAAACTTGTACTTAGCACTTTCCGCAGAAATACCGGAAGAGCCTACGCCAAAGAAATATATGGCTTTGCCATTTTTTACCTGTTCAGCAGCCTTAGCCAATTGTGAGAAGTTCAATAAGTTAAGAGTTTCAGACAGCACTTGGTCAATGGAGGATTGCAGCTTTCTACCAATGATTTCTGCACTATCTTCTTCAGTAACGTCGGTATCCAATATTGTCGGCTCTGCAGCTTGTGTTGTAGATACTTCAATAGCGAGTTGCAATTTAAAATCTTGATAACCACTAAAGCCTAACGTTCGACAAAAGCGGATGATAGTTGCATCGCCAGCATTAACCTCAATAGACAGCTCAGCGATAGATAGCGTGCTGATTTTATCAGGATTGGATGCGACATAGTCTGCAATACGCTTTGATGATGGTGTGAGGCTATTATAAAGGCTGCCCATAGTATCAATGATATTGCCTGCTCGAATTTGTGGCATATTGAATTTACTCGACGTTGAACGTTGGTTATATGCATTCTCACACAATAAGATCATGATTTGAAGTTAAGCTCCATAATTATTTCTCATAACTAAGTCCTGTTTGAATAATCGATTCAGGATGTTCATGCATACATGAATTCATACCGATGTCACATTTTTGCTCTACGACATGACAGTTTTTATTGAATAGTGAAACTTCACTCCATAATATAGTGTTACTCCATTTGATATTGGCTTTATGAAGTTAATCTTCATCAATAAATGTACACTTGTACAGACTGAGGCAAGCATGAAAAAACTAACGGGTCTAATTGCAGCACCACACACTCCATTTAGTACGGATAATAAGGTTAACTTTGAAGAGATTGATAAGATTGCCTCTCACCTTATTCAAGATGGCGTAAAAGGCATCTATATTTGCGGAACGACAGGTGAGGGCATTCATTGTAGCGTTGAGGAACGAAAACTAATTGCAGAACGTTGGGTGACGGCGACTCAAGGGAAGCTTGATATCATTGTTCATACAGGTGCTCTTAGCATTGTAGATACACTAGAGCTGACTAAACACGCAGACACACTTGATATCCTAGCAACATCGGCTATTGGCCCATGTTTTTTCAAGCCGGGCAGCGTCAATGAACTGGTCGAATACTGTGCTACCGTAGCCGCCGCAGCCCCTTCAAAAGGTTTCTACTATTACCATTCAGGTATGTCTGGCGTAAACGTCAATATGGAAGAGTTCTTAATTGCTGCAGATAAACGCATTCCTAACTTATCTGGCCTTAAGTTTAATAGTGGTGACTTGTACGAATATCAACGTTGTTTACGTGCATGCGATGGTAAATTTGATATTCCATGGGGCGTTGATGAGTTTCTACCCGGTGCGTTAGCGGTAGGTGCAAAGAGTGCGGTAGGTAGCACTTATAACTATGCAGCGAAACACTTCAATTCAATCATTGAGGCATTTGAAGCAGGCCAGCATGATATCGTCATCAGCAAAATGGATAATGTCATTGCACTTATTCGTGTGTTGGTAGAATTTGGTGGTGTCTCTGCGGGGAAAGCAGCCATGGCATTACATGATATCAACGCCGGTGATGCGCGATTACCGCTATTACCTTTAACTCAAGAACAGAAAGATACGGTTATTAATAAAATGCGTTCTGCTGAATTCATTTAATTAAATTAGTAACCTAGTTAACCCTTAGGTATTTATTAATTAAATGCCCCCTATTGCTATGTAATTAATAGATTGGCTATTTTGTCCAGGTCTTCTTGATTAAATTCAAGAAGGCCTTTTTTAATGGTTCGATAAACTATTGTATTTTTATCTCTTCATGTTGATCTGTGTTTTTTCTTTATTTTACATGCACTTAAATTTGTGTCTCTGGGTCTTTCTTTTGATTTGCATATATACAAGGAAGATATGAGATATCGAATTTATATAAATTGTTGCTTATGATCACAGATTGATTCATTAAGGTTTGAAATAAAACTCCAATAAGAGAGAATGTAAATGAAGGATTTCTTTACCCTGTTCTTAAAAGTGATATTTAATATAAATTAGCCATGATGAGCTAATAAAATGAAACAGAAGGATTGTTATGAAAAACTTAAATAAAATGACCATCGCACTCATGGTTGCAGGTCTTTCGCTATCTGCTCATGCTACGACAACACTTAAAATGGGCATGCAAGCTTCAGTAGGTTCTGTCGAGTATACATCTGCGAAATACTTGGCTGACACACTAGAAGAGATAAGTGGCGGGGACATTAAGGTCTCTATTTACCCTGGCGCACAGTTGGGTGATGACCGTGCAATGCTACAGCAACTCTCGATGGGTGACCTAGATATCACTTATGCTGAATTTGCTCGTGTAGGCTTGTGGATCCCACGTGCAGAAGCGGTTGGTCTGCCATATGTCGTCAAAGACTTTGAGCATATTCGTCGAATCTTTGATTCTTCATTTGGTGAAGATATTAAACAAGAGATGCTCACCAAGTTTAATTGGCGTGCTCTAGACACTTGGTATAACGGTACACGTCAAACGACCTCGAATCGCCCACTTAATACGATTGATGACTTTGAAGGGCTTAAGCTTCGCGTTCCAAACGCAAAACCTAATCTAAACTACGCGAAACTTTCTGGCGCATCTCCAACGCCAATGGCCTTTTCTGAAGTGTATTTAGCACTGCAAACGAATGCAGTTGACGGGCAAGAGAACCCTCTTCCTACTATCAAGACGATGAAGTTCTTTGAAGTTCAGGAAAACCTAGCGTTAACCAATCATATTGTAAATGACCAAATGGTGCTGTTCTCTAATACAACTTGGGAAACGCTATCAGATAAGCAGCGTAGCCTTGTGCAACAAGCCGTAGAGAAGGCAGGTAACGCTCATACTCAGTCTGTTAAAAAGCAAGAAGCAGAGTTGGTGTCGTTCTTTGAAAAAAATGGTGTCACGGTAACTCAGCCAGACTTAGGTCCATTTAGAGATGCGATGAAGCCACTTTATAAAGAGTTTGATGAGAAATTGGGACAACCAGTGATAAATAAACTGGCTTCAATGTAGTAGTCGATTAGGCTGGCCTTTGGGTCAGCCTAGGAGTTTAAGATGTTACGTAAAATATTTGACTCGATAGAAGAGATCATCACTGTCCCGTTAATGGCTGCGTTACTTGTCGTACTAACGTGGCAAATCGTTACTCGATGGCTATTTAACGCTCCTTCATTATGGAGCGAAGAGTTAGCGAGAGTACTTTTCATGTACATGGTATTGATTGGCGGGGCACTAGCCATCAAAACCGAATCCCATGTAAACATAACTTTTTTCTCAGATATGTTACCTAGGAAAGTTCGTCTAGCTTTGGTACTTACTCTGGAACTAGCCGTTCTAATTTCAATATTTGCCATCATTTACCTTGGTTACCAACACGTTCAGCGCACCGCGTTTTTCGAACTGATTACGCTTGGAGTTTCAGCGAGTTGGCTCAATTACAGTTTACCTGTTGGTGGTGTCTTTATGGTTCTTCGTCAGACCCAGAAACTCATTGGTATTGTCAAAGAGTTTAAGGTTGTCGAGCAAACACAAGACATTAATTCAACTCACGCAGCTTAAAGGTATTATCTCATGGTTGGTTCAATATTTGGCTGGTTGGCGCTGCTCTTTGCAGGCATGCCAGTTGGCTTCTCTCTTATTTTCGTCGCGTTACTTTTTTTAGTTTTAACGGGCAGTACGGGAATTAACTTTGCTGCTCAGCAAATGGTCGATGGCCTTAATAATTTCACTTTACTGGCAGTCCCTTTCTTTGTATTAACCGGGCACCTGATGAACAGTGCTGGTATTACAGAGCGTATTTTTAACTTTGCTAAATCCATGGTGGGGCACATTACCGGTAGTCTTGGTCATGTGAATATTATGGCAAGCTTGCTCTTTTCTGGCATGTCAGGCTCTGCGTTAGCGGATGCTGGTGGCCTTGGGCAGCTTGAAATTAAGTCGATGCGTGATGCAGGTTATGATGATGATTTTGCAGGCGGGCTTACGGCGGCATCTTGTATTATTGGTCCACTCGTTCCTCCATCGGTTCCTTTAGTCATCTACGGTGTTGTGTCTGGTACATCAATTGGTGCACTCTTTTTAGCGGGTGCAGTACCCGGTATCATGTGCTGCATAGCATTGATGTTGATGAGTTACTATATCTGTAAAAAACGCGGTTATATGACATTACCCCGTGCGACACGCAGAGAGCAATTTAAGTCATTTAAAGAAGCGTTTTTATCATTGCTAACGCCGATCATCATTATTGGTGGTATTTTCTCAGGTAAATTTACACCGACTGAAGCAGCGGTTGTTTCATCGCTATATGCACTGTTCTTAGGCACGCTGGTTTACAAGCAATTAACGCTATCAAGTTTCGTTGGCATCTTAAAAGAAACTGTAAATACAACGGCGGTGGTTGGTTTGATGGTTATGGGTGTGACCGTCTTTGGTTGGATTGTTGCGAGAGCACAATTGCCACAAATGCTTGCTGATTTCTTCTTAACAATCAGTGATAACCCGTTGGTACTGCTGCTTCTGATAAACTTACTGTTGCTATTCCTTGGCACATTCATTGAGTCTTTAGCACTGCTACTGTTATTGGTTCCTTTCTTGGTGCCAGTTGCGACTGCTATGGGGATTGATCCTGTTCACTTTGGTGTCATGGCAATCTTGAATCTAATGATTGGTATTCTTACTCCTCCAATGGGTATGGCGCTATATGTGGTTTCGAAAGTAGGTAACATTCCTTTCCATACATTAACGAAGGGTGTGATCCCACTTCTCATCCCACTGTTTGTTGTTCTAATATTGGTTGCAGTATTCCCTCAGTTTACTCTATTGCTACCACAGTTAGTTCTTGGGTATGGTGGTTAGTCGTATTGAATACACTGAACTTCAGATCCTTTTAAACTGACAGTAAAAAGATCCCGATACGGGGTCTTTTTGTTTTAGGTCGAAACGAATAATAGATCAATGATGTGTAAGAGGAAGGTTACATTTTATACTAATACGTGTATCTTCAAGAACTTGAGTATGTGGCCTTAAACAAGGAGTGTTAATGGCGATCGAGTGGATAGTACTGTTCTCTGCAGGTGTATTTGGTGGAATATTAAATTCTGTAGCTGGTGGGGGGAGCTTTATTACTTTTCCTACCTTACTTGCGTTTGGTGTCCCGCCTGTTGCCGCCAATGCGACCAATACTTTTGCTGTCAGTGCCGGCTATTTGAGCGGTGCCTACGGTTTCCGTCATGAGTTTTCTAATGATAAGAATCTAATGAAAATTGTTTTGCTTAGCTCGTTAGGCGGAATTATTGGTGCTCTATTACTATTAAGTATCCTAGACAGTACATTTCTAGTCTCGATCCCTTGGCTATTGGCTTTTGCCACGTTCTTATTCATTTTTGGCCAACGTCTTCAACAAACTATCCTTAGCGTTATGCCAAAGGGGCGTAGTCTTGGTCGTATGGCTTCAATCTCTTTAGCTCTGCTTTTGTTATTGGTGTCTGCTTATGGGGGCTTTTTTAACGCAGGTTTAGGCGTTGTTGCGTTGAGTTATCTTGTACTTGCTGGCTATCAAAATATTCACCAAATGAACGGGCTAAAACTTGTCATATCTTCGTGCGTCTCAATGTCAGCCATTGTGATATTTATCTATGAAGATATGATTGATTGGCAGCGCGGTGGGGTGGTGTTAATTGGTTCACTGGTCGGTGGTTATGTTGCCGCTAGGGTATCTAGGCAGATACCTGCGATCTATATTCGAAACTTTGTGGCTCTCTCAAGCTGTGCTATTACCTTGTATTTCTTTGTAAATACGTATGGGTAATTAGATGTGAGGTTTTTAACGGTCTTACTCAAGGTAGGGTCGTTGAAAGAATAATATGACTGTTTGTAAATCCTATGACTGAGCTTTGGATGGAGAACTCTTAAACTTTAGTATTAACCTCAATATTATTCTATTAATAAAAATAATTATATCAATCTTAAGAATGAGAACTGTTCGTAACTGATTGAAATGTAATGCATGCTAATCGGTAGAGTTTCTAGTGATAAAGAACTTAGATCTCCGTTACTTGACATTTGTTCTCACTATTTTAAATTTGACGTTATTCTCTGTAGAGAGAATAAGTTGTCTATGAAGTACATAATAAATCAGTGGCGTTATGAAAAATATTAAAAAAGTCTATGAGACTATTACACTCATAACTGAGAATAGTCTTCAATCTTCATTATTGAAAGACGCTTTAGAAAAGTTACTCGATACGGATATCGATGTTATTTCCATTAACACCTTATCTGAGTCTCTTTTTTTGAAAGGGCGTCATGTAAGCGAGCTCGTTATCATTGATATGAGCGTCTGCACTAAAGATAAAATTGAAATATACGGTACATGCCGAGAGAACTACTTTCCAAACAGTGTTGAAGCATTAATTAACTGTGATAAGTCTTGCCAGTATTCTGACCTTGTGCACTGGACCAATCTGGTGGGGGTTTTTTATAACATTGATGACATTAATCTACTGGCCCAGGGCTTAGATAAAATCTTACACGGGGAGTTATGGTTAAGTCGCAAGCTAGCACAGGAATACATTCTTCACTATAGAAAAAGTGCAAGTTTCAAGACCAGTAATTCATACAGCAAGCTAACCAAAAGAGAGCAGCAAATTATAAAACTATTGGGTAATGGCGATACCAATGTAGAAATTGCTGACAAGCTATTTGTTAGTGAAAATACGGTTAAAACGCATTTACATAATGTGTTCAAAAAAATAAACGTGAAAAATAGGCTTCAAGCACTAATTTGGGCGAGAGAAAATATAGGCTTCGAAGAGTTTGTTTAAATTGGTTGTTCTAAACCAAAAAATCCCTTAATTCAATTAAGGGATTTTTTATTTGTATTTATCCGTCTCATAGTCAGGAAATGACAACGAATCATCTACAAAATATGGTGCTTCTCTTGTGCATATTTTTCAATGATTGGACTATTTAACTCTTCGAGATTGGCCGGCTGCCACATCCCTCGTTCTATCCCTTCTATGACTAAGTGAATAACCGACGCATCAATAGCAGACATCACCGCTACATTAACAGGCTCATTATTAGTATAGCCCGCCTCAACCTCTAATAGATCTTTATAATCGACAAATCGAAATACATCGCCAGTGACTTGCATAGACAAGATTGTTTTGCTGGTTGTGACACTTAGTAGGATTTGTCCAGTACGAACATCGACAACTCGTAAATTCACGGTAACCATGTCACTTCGATACTCTGTCGCCCCTCCTATACCTAAATAACGGGCGCCAAAGCCACCTGTTTTTACGTTAGAATCGTAGGCAACAATACCGCCCTCGATTACGACATTCGCAGAACTTAGAGAGGGAAGGTCGGCACCGTGATTAGAGACGGACTGATCTTTTTTCTGAGCGGCCCTGATGATTTTTCTTTCTGTTAGTAGATTCTGAAGCCCTTCACGTTCTAGAGGAGTAAACCAACTTGAATCCAGAAGCGAAGTTGTTAGAAGTGCTGTACCGCCTTGTGGAACCGCGGTTGAGAAGTTACTGTTTGGTGAGGGTTTGTATTGCCCTGTTTGATCTCTGAAATCATAGACAGAAACTAGAATTCGGCCTTTGGGTTTTGGTAAAGCAATAAGATCGGAGTAAGTTGCCCCACGTGGCATAAGGCGAGGGGCCTCATCTGCCTCTGGTACACTTAATGAATTAGAACACCCTGCTAAAATTAACAATGTGACTAATAAAACTAGTCTGTTCATCGTACTTCCTTGTATTACTTATAAGTCAGGGTTTAGTCCACTGACATTAATTTTTGTGGACTCACCCGTTTCATTATCAATGATAATAACGGCAAGTCCGGATCCTTCTTCTTGCACATTTAAAGTGAAGGCTTCGGTCACTAGGTTCCCCGTTGTGTTCCCGGTCCCTATATCTGCCAATAACTGGCTTATTAGTCGAGATTCCAAACTAGATGCGAGTCGGTCGATTGCTGACTCTTCTTCGAACGCACTACTACTTACAGGTGCTTTATAATCGTTGATCGCGTTGGCCACACCTAATAGGTGAGAGCTGTTTCCCGAGTAGCCACCGAAACTAGGATTATTCGGTGTGTAAATCATCTCGGACGCGTTTACGAAAGGCGTGAAATATAGGAGTAAACTTATTGCAATTTTGGTTTTCATTCTTGCCTCTACACTTAAAATTCATCGTGTTCCAGATCAAAAGTATCTTGAAACAACCTCTCGGCTTGCCATCGTATGATATAGTCACTGACAGCATTCACAGCCTCATCAGCTTTTTCCTGAGCTTGTCTACGCCCTGGTGATAGTGCTGCTCTGTAAATCGGTTTTCTAGAGTGATAAACCCCCACGATGCTTCCAGAAAGCGCCGTTGGTCTTTCTCGCACCTCGAAGTTTTCGTTCAAATTTTCGTATCTATCATTTAATTTTTGAGAGAAGAAAAAGTAGAAATCTTCGCCGAGCCTTGTCATGGTTCTGTCTACAATAAGCCCTGATACTTCATCGAAGTTCTGAAACGTACTTTTTTTATCTTCTAACATTTGGCTATTTTCTAAAGGGGTACTCTGTTCTAAGTTCTTACTAGGGACACTATTACTTGCTTGCGCCATAAAACTAATAAAAGTAGTACAGAGTGCTAATGTCATTACTACTTTGTTTGTCATGCTGGCCACCAAATAATCATGTATAAAAACAGCCTTAGATATTTTTTATTCAAGGTGAAGATACTAATTATATATTTGTTTTTTATCAATCAAGAAAGCGCCATATTACCTGTTCATTATTTTATTCTTATTTATGAGACGGTCAGGGTAGGGTCAAATATAATAAAGAACAATAAGATTAGTTTCCAATTGAAAAATTAACGCTGTATATAAACTTTAGTGCTAATTTTCAATTTTTATTCTAACGCATTATATTCAATGTGCATTTGGTTATTCAATCAAAAGAAAATCATTTATCCCTGAGATTCAATGCAAAGTTTATTGTTGATTGCTTCCCAAAATCTAATAATGATTGCCGTTCATTGGGAGCGCAGTAACGTTACGGAGTAGGGAGTAAGTGATGAAGTTAAATTCAGTGAAGGTTGTCTCTCTTGCTTTAACTGCCGCTTTGCTTTTGTCTGGGGTTGTATCAGCAGCACCTAATTACACAACAGATAGCTTCAGTGACTTAGACCTAGATGGTTTTTCTGAACTTGATGTTGCATATAACAATTATGCAGAAGTAAGTCTAAACAATACACATAATAGTCAGGTTGTAGTTAGACAAACACAAACTGGTTTTTCAAGTAATAAAGCTAAAGTGTCGATGAAAAATGCATCAGGAAGTGAAGTATTTTTGAATCAGATAGGGTCGGGCAACGTTGCGGTGATTGAGCAAAGAAATGGTGCAAACGAAGCTATCCTGACTCAAGTTGGACATAGGCATGAGGCATACATAATCCAAGAAGGTGATTTCAATCAAGCTGACATAAGTCAACTTGGACTTCCTGGGAATGTTAATTTGACGCAGTCAAATGGTGGTAATTATACAAAAATTGTCGATTTCGGTGGTTCTGACTACAGCATAAATCAGTCAGGCGATACGACATTTGTAATTGAAAGCAGTATGAGAAGAAACATCAGTATTGAGCAGTAACTGAATACTAAACATTAGAGAATTAGGATAAAAGGACGTTTATTATGAAAAAACAACTAGCGATTGCTATCTCAGTAGCATTAGTATCTGGCAGTGCATTAGCATCTTCTGGCAATGAAGCTGTAATTGATGATCTTAGTGGTTATGTGAATTCTGAATATGTGGATAATCAAGCCGATGTTAAATTATCTGGTACCAAAGATAACACGGTAAAGGTTTCGCAAACTAGTACTTCGCCTTACGGGCTGGACGGCAATACAGCAGTTGTTGATGTCAAGGGTGGTGAGGACAACACAGTTGTGATCGACCAGGCAAGCTCTTTAAATCAAGGCTTTGTGAAAATGGAAGGCGACGTTGACGATAACTACATTGATCTGCAGCAGAAAGGTGAAAGTGATGATGCTCAGGTTAAAGTGTTGGGTGATTCTGATCGTAACCGAGTTAATATCAAGCAACACGGGACATCTGATGTTGCGAATAATGCTGCGGTCGTAGGGTTGACAGAAGCAGATGATAACAGAGTGAGTATCACTCAAGGCCAAAGTAATAATGCCGAAGTTGGGATATCTAATTCAGATCACAATAAAGTAACAATAGCTCAGACTTTAAGTAACGAAGGTGATTGGGGTGGCGCTTACGTTGATTTAAGTAATGATTCAGATCATAACACAGTAACAATCACTCAAGCAGAGTGGAACCTGACTGAACTAAATATGGATAACTCCAAAAGAAACGGTGTAACCGTTACACAAACATACGGTGACGAAGCATATATAGACTTAGTTGGCTCTGATGACAATAGAATAACTGTTGTCCAGAATTCCGATTATAAATATAACAAAACTGATATCGACTTGGGTGACTCTGACCGAAACGTAATCAGTGTTGTGCAAAACAAAAATAACTATTCGGGTGATAATGGAGCGTTCGTAACTCTTAATAATTCTGATGATAATAACATTAAGGTGACGCAAGCTCGTAGAGACAGTGCAGATATAGACTTGCTAAATTCTGATGATAACCGAATTGTTGTAAACCAGAAAACAGATAATACCGCAATCGTTGATCTAGCTGACTCAGACGATAACTTAATTAAAGTTCTTCAAAACTCTGACCATTCCGGTGCGACTGTTAATCTAGTAGACTCTAGCCATAATGATGTACGTGGTGGTATCTATATTGAGCAAACATCTCAAGACTGGGCGAATGTTAGCTTAGTGGGCTCTGATTATAACTCTATTAGTATAGTTCAAAGATAAGTTAACACGTATGTTAACCCTTAGAAAAGCGGTGCTCTGCACCGCTTTATTTGTCTCAATAACAGCGTCAGGAAGTATATCTATGATTGAGCATAGAGGCCTTTCTATTGCGTGCAGCGAGCAAGACTCTTTTATTCGACTTCTCTTTACCATGAGCGACCAATCCGGAAAAATACAATTGCATTCTAGTTCTGGTAACCGAATGTCTAGCACGGTTAGTAAAGGTTCTACCGTAAATTACAGCATGAATAAACAACAGTTTCCCGTTAACGTTATCTACGATGCAGATGGAAGAAAAACTGAGTTTATGATTGACCAAGATTGTATAGTTGAATAAAAACCTTGCTGATAACAGCAAGGTTTTTTTGAATCGATACTTAGTAAATACTAACCATATATGATGATTAGCACTTCCCTTCACTATCTACCTAGCCGTAAATAGTCGGAATCGGCAGACGCTTATGTTGTGTCACTGTGTAGATGTGAACCAAACGCTCAGAAGCTTCTTTGCTCACCTCTTTACCTTCTAAAAAGTCATCAATTTGATCGTAGGTCAGCCCTAGCGCAGCTTCATCGGCTTTTTGTGGGTCAAGCTCTTCCAAGTCTGCTGTAGGTACTTTTTTTACTAGCAACTCAGGTGCGCCTAACGTATCCGCTAGTTCACGAACTTGGCGTTTATTTAATCCAAATAGCGGCGCTAAATCACAAGCACCATCACCAAATTTGGTGTAGAAGCCAGTGATATTCTCTGCTGAGTGGTCAGTGCCTAATACTAAGCCGCCAACATAACCTGCAATTTCATATTGAGCGACCATACGCGCACGTGCTTTTACGTTGCCTTTTACAAAGTCGATCTTAGCTTGATCTTGTGGAAGTAACCCCGTGCCTTCTAAAGCGGTATGAGTTGCAGCATGAACGCCATCAACACCTTGCTTTATATTGACTGAAACAGACTGAGTTGGCTTGATAAAAGATAACGCGAGTTGTGCTTCATCTTCATCTTTTTGCTCATCATACGGTAATCTAACGGCAATGAACTGGTAGTCATTACTTGGTGACTGCTCATTAAGTTCATCGATAGCGAGTTGGGCTAAGCGACCGCAAGTTGTTGAATCCACACCGCCACTAATACCCAGTACCAGTGACTTACAGCCAGACTGCTGTAGCTTGGTTTTTATAAAATCAACGCGACGTGTGATCTCAAATTGTGGGTCAATCGACGGGAGCACGCGCATTTCATCACGAATTATCTGTTCCATTAGTGTACCTATCCTGCAAGCAATAAAAATCAAATTGTTATTAACCTGAATTCAGGTTATTTAGTATTATCATACCTTAAACATTGAGTTAGAAAACCGAGAAAAGAGTTTTCATTAAAGGATAGGAAATAAAATGAGCAAAATAGCCGTATTTGGTAGTGCATTTAACCCACCAAGCATAGGGCATAAAAGTGTGATTGAGTCGCTTGGGCATTTTGATCAGGTATTGCTTATTCCTAGTATCTCTCATGCTTGGGGCAAAGAGATGCTAGATTATAAAATTCGATGCCAGCTCGTTGATGCGTTTATTGAGGATCTATCGGGAGTGAACGTTCAGCGAAGTTTGGTTGAAGAAGCATTATTAAAGCCTTCTCAATCGGTCACGACTTTTTCCGTTCTTGAAGCTCTTGAAAAACAGAACCCGAATAGCGAACTTACGTTTGTCGTTGGCCCTGATAACTTATTAAGTTTTAGTCAGTTTTATAAAGCGGATGACATTTTACAACGATGGAATTTGTTGGCTTGCCCTGAAAAAGTAAAAATTCGAAGTACCGATATACGTACGAAACTTGCTCACGCTTCCAGTATTGAAGGATTAACCACACAAAAAGTGGCTAAATTATTGAAAGAATTATCAGTATATTAGAAAATACATAACAGAATGATGTGTCTGGAACGAGTGAATGAACCTCAAGAAAGCAGTAGTGTCATTGCTGTTCATTTCTCCTTTTGGAGTGAATGCATGTGACCTTTTTGATAAGCAGTTGTATCCCCAGCAAGGTGTTGATTCTGTTGTTTTAACGAGTAATAGTGGCGTATGTTTATCAATGGATGATACGTTGGAGTATGCGACAAGGCCTTGGTTTGCGATTATGCAATGGCTTGGCGATGAGCCTTCGACATCAGAATCCTATTGGGATGATTGGGTCTTAAAATCAGAGTCTGATCCATTATTAACTCAAAGTATTGCCTCTAATTATTTTGGTTTTGGTGTCTGGATGCCACCAGAGCTAGAAGACAAAATTAATGATATGAGTACCGAGGAGTGGTTAATGAGTCACGGCCTACAGTTAAGTGTTGGCTTTGGTGATAAAAATTCAGGACAGCCACGAATGCGTTTTGATTATCGATGGCATGATAAGTATGAAGGCGATGTGATGATGCAGGTGGAAGTTCCGTTTTAAATCGGTTCTTTGCTAGTTAACGGCTAAAGGATATTGATACAGAAAAGGGAAATGACGTTACTAGTAGTAAACATCATTTCCCTTTTTTTGATCCTAAAGATCAGTCATTAACGCTTAAACGTAACCTGTTCAGTTTGCTCAAGATTAATCGTTGTTTCCGCAGGTTTTGTTTCTGCGATAACTTTACCGTGACGAATTGAGTAACGCACAGGAACTTGGCGACGAACCGCATCGAAGCCATTTTCCGCTGGTAGAATAAGCAAGTTACCCGGCTTTCCTTCTTCAATACCATAGTTATCTTGAATATTGAGCGTACGTGCTGAGTTTGTGCTGATCAAATCTAGCGAGTTGTTGATCTGATCGTAACCCATTACCTGACACACATGCAGTCCCATATGCAAAACTTGAAGCATGTTCGCTGTACCTAGTGGGTACCAAGGGTCAAAGACATCATCGTGACCAAAACAGACATTAATGTCAGCGGCTAGCATCTCTTTAACACGAGTTACTCCACGGCGTTTTGGGTAATCATCAAAACGACCTTGCAGGTGAATGTTCACGAGCGGGTTTGCGACGAAGTTAATGCCAGACATTTTTAATAGACGGAACAAACGAGAAGCATAAGCACCGTTATATGATCCCATCGCTGTTGTATGACTCGCCGTTACCTTGTCACCCATCTCAAACTTGTGTGCCAGTGCCGCTAAAGTCTCTACGAAACGTGATTGTTCATCATCAATCTCATCACAGTGAACATCGATTAAACGATCATACTTTCTAGCCAATTCAAATACATAATGCAGTGACTCAACACCGTACTCGCGAGTAAACTCGAAATGTGGGATTGCACCAATGACATCAGCACCAAGTTGAACTGCTTCTTCTAATAACTCCTTACCATTTGGATAAGAAAGAATACCTTCTTGAGGAAACGCGACGATTTGAATATCAACCCACTGTTTCATCTCTTCGCGTACTTCAACCATTGCTTTAAGAGCAACAAGCGTTGGATCTGAAACATCAACGTGTGTTCTTACGTGTTGAACACCATTGGCAATCTGCCACTTTAGCGTTTGCTTAGCGCGCGATTTAACATCTTCAATAGAGAGTGTTTTTTTACGCTCAGACCAACGCTCGATACCTTCAAATAACGTACCTGAAATATTCCAACTTGGTTCACCAGCCGTCTGAGTTGTATCAAGATGAATATGAGGTTCACAAAAAGGCGCGACCGCTAGACCACCTTGAGCGTCAAGAGTATCAACCGTCAATGTCGTTGATTCTGCATTATCGAAAATACGGCCAATTTTTCCACTTTCGATAAGAACTTGCTTTAACTCGCCATCATTATTAAGGCGTGCGTTTTTAATCAGTAAGCTTGTCATTATTATTCCTTACGCCACAGACTTTTCAGCAGACGTTTCTTTATTAAGCAAAGCGTTTAATGCTAAGTAGCTCAGTGCGCCACCTAGAACAGCGTTAACAGGAACAACACCTGGGAGGAAGTGGCCTGCTGCAACACCGATTACAACAGCAAGAATACCTGCCCAGTTGATTGTTTTAAACTCGGTTTCTGCAAAGTTTTTGTAACGCTTACGGTTGATGATGAAGTCGGTGATGATTACGCCGCCAATGGGTGGTATAGCAAGGGAAAGGAACGTTAGCCAGCCAACAAAGTTGTTGTAAAGCCACAGTGCGCACAAAGTACCGATAACACCATTTATCATTGAAAGGTATTTGCTTGATAGCCCGGTAATATTTGAAAATCCAAGGCCTGATGCATAAAGTGCATTATCGTTAGTCGTCCAAATATTTAGGCCCAATACGATAATTGCTGGGATTAATAACCCTTGTGCAATCATAACCTCAGAGATATCAGATTGACCTGTCGCGGCAGCGCCTGCTGCGCCAAAGATAAACATTAAAGAGTTACCAATAAAGAAAGCAATCATTGTAATTAGGACCGCACTTGCTGGCTTTTTACCAAAACGTACAAAATCAGCAGTTAAAGTGCCTGCACTGATAAACGAACCGACAACCATGGCGAGTGCAATAGAGAAGTCGATAGGCTGTTCTGGTTGAACTTTTTGTAGTTCGGCAACCCCCCCCACACTATCAACTGCTTGAAAAACAGAGAAGCCACCTAAAAGTGCAATCGCAGGAACCGCAATCGCAGACAACACCATCAAAGCTGAGATGCCAAAATAGACCGTTGCGGTCATTAGCAGGCCAGAGACAATGATCAGTGTGTTGGTATCAATTCCTGTTGCTTTATGTACAGGGATTGAAAACATCGCCACCCCGACGCCAAACCAGCCAACCTGCGTGCCGCCAAGGAGTGCGGAAGGTAACCAAGAGCCTTTTGAACCAAAAGAGAAGCGAGCGAGAAGGTGAGTAGAAAGGCCGGTTGAAGCACCGATGTAACCTAGAGCTGAGGTGTATAGACCAAGAATAAGGTTACCAACAAGGACAGCGAGGAAGAAGTCATTAAACGACAACCCTGTACCTAATGAGCCTCCGGTCCACATACTTGCAGAGAAAAAAGTAAGCCCGAGCATTACCATGGTAAGGGACAAAACCCCTTTTCTAGCCGATGATGGAACCGGCCCGAGACTGTAGTTATTATCAGCAGACATCTTTTTCTCCACAACAATTAATAGTAAAAACAATAGCCAAATTGCAGGCAAACGCGAGGATTATGATGCGAAAAATCTACGAGTCAATAGGCTATTTGTGATAAAACCGTTTACGTAAAATAGTAATGTGTATTTTATCAATAAAATCAGATAATTGTGTTTCTATAATAATATAGAAAAGCGTTCGGTTTATTTTGCGGAGTGTTTAGGTTTGATTGAAAGGTTGTTGGGTTTTTGTGAATTTAGCGTGCAGGTTATGCGTTAGAGTTCATTTGTCGCTCTACTCTTTGCAGCTAGAACGACAAATCATATTTGAGCAGTAGAGTTAACTAGCGCACTGCGGTACAAAAACTGACATCAGCGACACCAGTTTTAAGGTCATAGCTGTGGTAGAACTCGAAACAAGGTCTATCATCACTATCGATCCCTTGTTCAACAATCTGGGACATTAGCAGGTCCCAAGTAGAGGCGTATTGTGACTTGTCAGTTATGGTTTTTCTAATCACCCCATACTTACCCCCAGAGAATGGTTTCGCTTCTATTCCATTAGTCGGGACAGTATCTTCATCAACAAAAAGACATATATCAGTACGGCATTTCTCATCTGGTGTTATTTCAGGGTTATCGTGATAGATAAAAATACTACCGTTTTGTGCAAAGCCATTAGGCCCAGCCCAACCATATAATTTTCCAATGGCAGGATCATAGTTCTCTCCATAAGGACCATTGACTCGTACGTATGCGAGATTTGCCGCATCAAAGTGTTGAATTTCCATCGTTTCAGTTGTCATGTTGTTGCTCCTTTTTGTTAGTTCAGGGGCAGTATAAGAATCCTCGCTGGAAGAGGCGTGTCCTATCTTGCGCAACGAGTGTCCAATCTTGCTGCTTTTCAACAGTGACGAAAACGTATCGATGCTTTCACATTGACGAATTTGTGTTGGAGTAAGATTAAAATACTGTTTAAACGCCTTAGCAAGGCTTTGGGAGCTCGAAAATCCGTACTCTAATGCAACATTCGTAATAGCGGGCTTTCTATAGAATAGGTCGTTGGCAGCGTTCTCAAGACGCAGTCGCCTTAAGTAGTCGTTTAACGTCTCGCTTGTCACCGCCTTGAAAATACGATGAAAATGATACGGAGATAAACAGGCTAACTTAGCCACTTCTTCAAGGTTTAGGGCAGAGTTGTAATGTTTTTCTAGATGTCGAATAACAGGTGTTAAACGCTGATGATAGTCCGTTGCCATCAAGGTTACCTAAATACGTAAACAAGTGACGTCATTCTACTAAGACAGGGAAAAAATGCAGTGTCGGGAAGTGAAATTATGATCGATGACGGAATTGAGGCAAAAAAATAGCCAACTGCAAGTATGCAATTGGCCGATATAAATATTTGTGAACAAATAGGTTCACTAACAACGTCAGTTGGCTAGGTGACCCTCGGCTTAAGAAGGGTCAATATTAGTATTGCAGTATATGTGCCAAGTTTTAGAGTGCATAATTGACTGCAATTGCGTCTATTTTCGTTGTTATATTCACCATCGATTGCAGAGTGCGATTGCGTTTTGCGATCGTGTTGCAATTTGCAGTTTAAATATAAACTTGAGTGCATTTAATTCATATTGTTCATTAATACTATTGTTCATTAAAACGGTTGTTGAAATAAGACCCTAGTACTAATGCAAGCAGTCGGGCCTCGTTGGGTGGCTATTAAACAGAATAGAAGAAATACAATTGAGACTTCATGCGAATAATGATGCCGCGAATAACATCTAAGAATGACATAAACGCAACGGGCTTCTCACCGCTAATCCATGCAAGTCCAACCGCGCCAACAGGTAAATCGTAGTTATCGTCTTCAAGTACTTTTAGTCGAACAAAGTGGTGCTTGTTCATTACGTTTTTCCCTGTCGTACTACGTACAGAAGGGTCTATACCGAGAAGATTACTTTGTGCTTCCCCCGTAGCTTCAACAATGCCTTCAACTTCTGCTGCAAATATTTTCCCAGGGTAAACCGATGAAGAGAACTCGGCGACCTGGCCAGGTTTCACATTACGAATAGCCTGATGATTGACTCTCATAAGCACATATTTTTCATCAGTGTACATCTGTAAGCGCGGTACACGTGAAATTAGCTGACCCTCTCGCAAAATGAAGTTAGTGACAAAACCATCAGCAGGGGCGTAGATCTTGGTACTGTTTAAATCCCATTGTGCTTTTGCTATTTTTTGCTCTGCGCTATCAAACTCTGATTGACGACTTGCCAGTGAAAGCTTTGATTTAGTGATGTCTAACTTTTCACGTTCGCTATCGACACGTGCTTTATCTAACTCAGCTTGCAGTGTTTTTAATTGCTGCTTTGCTATCGCGACAATGCTGGTTTGCTTATCGATATCGCTTGCAGTGATGGTGTTCTTTACGGCCGAATTTTGTTCTTGATAGCGCTTCAACATTTTGTTTTGTAGGGCATAATCAATTCTTGCAGTATCAAGGTCACTTTGCGATTTTTCTAAGCCATGCAATGTTGACTTATAATCGCTTTCTGCCAATAGAATATCCTCTCTTGCCGTAGTAACCGCTATTTGAGCGGTTGCTCCGTTTGCCTTAGCTTGATCGAGTGCTATTTGATACGGTTCATCTTCAATCTCATAGATCAGCTGACCTTTTTCAACACTCTGGTTAGGCTCGATATAAATATTTTTCACTTTACCATTTATGTTAGTTGAGTCAGGACGAAGTTGAATATGTGGAGATTGAACAATTGATCCACCAGAAAGATCCATAGGAGTGTAGTTAATTAGACCTACCCAAACAAACAGCAACCAAGATGTCCCACCTAGGTAGGAGAATGTTTTTGTGCCCTTATTCCAAGGCATACCAACTAGCCTCAAAATATAGATAAATAGAGCCCATACTGCTAAACCTTCTAACATTATGATTCCTCGTTTGATTGATTAAGTGGTGGGGCGCTTCGCCAAGTGTCACGTACAGAGATGATCGCTTTTTCTGCATCAACAAACGCAACGATAACGGCAACAACCCAAACCCAATGCCAAAGAAAACCAATCCATGTTAAGGCGGTGATTAACCCTATCTGCTGATGCTTTTTACTGTGAGCTTCACTTATTGGTAGCTCATGGAACTTCCAAAATCCAAACAACACAGCACCGATGGTGGCGATTAAAACTAGACCTGATACAACGTGAATAACAGTATCCGCTGTCGTACCAACAAAGGGAACGCTCACTAGACTCATGCAAAATATCCTCAACGAAATGAATTGTTACATTATGCCAAGTGGTTGCTAGAGGCCTATAAAGACGATAGATTAACTCGTTTATTGAAATATTTTGATGTGTTCTGTCGGGAGTGGGGCGTGAATTTTATTCGAGCAGCCGGTTTTATCGCTATTTATCGCAGTGTTGTACAGGCATATGGCTTGCAACAAGAACAGCTAAAAATCCCAGCAACGGTGTTTGAGCACCCCATGACCCTGATTCCTATCTCGGAGTTTAATTTTATTCTCAAGAGGATTGAGCAACTGACTCAAGATCCTGATTACATTATTAATCGATCACGAAATGTCGATTTAACTGCGTTAGGGAGCCTCGCTCATTGGATGTTTTCCGGTTACGATTTGGCTTCAATGATCCGCCGGATCAATAGTGGGATTACTTGCCTGCAATCTGGTGCTTTTGTGATTGGCTCTCAAAGTGGGAAGATTATTAAATGGGTATATCAAAGCTCAAGCATTGATTCTGAAGTGAAAGTTCACGACAGCATACGAGTTGCGATCTTTATGATGAAAGCGATGAGAATCTATTTGGGAGAAGATTTTTCGCCATTGAGAGTGATGCTGTCAGGTACACGAGATAATAAACCTCTATATCGTGATTATTTTGGCTGTGATATTGGCTGGAATCATAATCAGACAGAAGTGTGGTTTGATTCTGATTTGCGTTTTTTACCTGCCCAACGTGAGTCAAACTATAAAAAACCAATGTCGATAGACTTCAAAGATTTGGATGACTTTTTAAGCATGCCACAGTTCGACGATGAGATGAAAGTGGTGTACGAAATGATCATCTATAGCTGTCACTATGGTCTGCCTAGTTTAGAAAGAGTGTCTAGTCTAATTGGGTTATCCAACCAGCAGTTTCAACGAAAGCTGAACAAAAGAGGGTATAACTTTTCGTCGCTGTGTGGATTTGTATTGAGTAACGAGGCGACCAATCTACTTGCCAAAGGTATTCCTATTCAACAGACATACCAACGCCTAGGGTATACGAATATCGAAAGTTTTAATCGTATGTTCAAAAAGCACCGTGGTTTAACGCCAACACAATATGTGAAACGTTTTGATGATAACTTTTATTAGCTTGTCACAGTGTCTAGTATAAGCTTTCACAGATTAAGAGGTTATCACTTTAAAAGGTTAGCTCGTTGTGTTGTCATACAGTGGTCGAATTAATAAGATGTATAGATAGGTAGATGTTGATTAAATGGAATAAATTTGGGGCTGTATGGCGTTTAATATCAGTGTTTATGCTGACTTTTATCACGGCTATACCTGCATCATTTGCAAAAGAAAAAGTAACCATATTTGCGGCTTCTTCTCTAACTAATGCATTGTCAGAGATTGCTGACGAATATCAACAGCAACATCAAGTGACCATTCGTTTATCTTTTGCATCTTCTTCTGCTTTAGCTCGGCAGATAACGTATGGAGCGCCTGCCGATATCTACTTCCCAGCAAATCAAAAATGGTTAGATTATGTCATTGAGCAGCAAGCTGTCGATGCAGATAGCCGTGTTACATTGCTTAACAACTCTTTGGTGCTCATTGTTCCTGTTAATCAAGGTGTTGGTGAAAAAATTGAGGGCGCTGCAAAATCATGGGATTTGGTTAACCTTTTAAACGGTGGACGCCTTGCTGTCGGAGACCCTGATCACGTACCTGTTGGGCAATACGCAAAGCAAGCATTAGAACACTATGAGCAATGGGAAAGCGTTAAATCTCATTTAGCACGTGCGAATAATGTTCGTGGGGCGTTAGTGCTAGTAGAACGAGGTGAATCGCCATTAGGTATTGTGTATCAAACCGATGCCATGATCTCTACAAAAGTAAAATCAATTGCTACGTTCTCGTCTGTTAGCCATCAGAATATTGAATACCCAATGGTGATAGTAAGCGAAAAACCGACACCAGAAAGCCAAAAGTTTTATCAATATTTGCAAAGTGACGAAGCGAAAGCGGTATTTCTTGCACATGGCTTTGGAGTGAATTGATTGTGCTGACAGAATATGAACTCTCTGCATTAGTATTAAGTATCAAGGTTTCCACTGTTGCGGTGGTTGTAAGCTTGCCATTGGCCATTTTAGCGGCATGGATTTTAGCTCGTATTGAGTTTAGAGGTAAGGCACTACTAGATAGTGTTATACACCTACCTTTAGTGTTACCCCCTGTTGTTATTGGTTATCTACTACTAGTAGCGATGGGTCGACAAGGGTTTATTGGACAGTGGCTTTATCAAACCTTTGGTGTCAGCTTCTCGTTTAGTTGGCAAGGGGCTGCATTAGCATCAGCTGTTGTCTCTTTTCCTTTAATGGTTCGAGCTATTCGTCAATCGATTGAGTCGGTTGATACTCGCTTAGAGCAAGCTGCACGCACATTGGGTAGCAGCCCTTGGCGGGTATTTGTTACCATCACTTTACCGTTGACGGCGCCGGGTATTATCTCTGGGATGATCATCGGTTTTGCGCGAAGCCTTGGGGAATTTGGTGCGACTATTACCTTTGTTTCGAATATTCCAGACGAGACGCGAACGATTCCATTGGCGATGTACTCATTTATCGAAACGCCGGGTGCTGAATTTCAGGCAATGCGTCTGTGCATTATCTCAATTGTTATTGCCCTTGCTTCTCTAATTGCTTCTCAGTGGCTGACTAAGAAAGCGCAGCAAAAGGGGGTAACAGCATGCTAAAAGTGGATATTAAAAAGCAGCTTGGGGATATTGAACTTGATGTTCAAGCGGAGATCCCACTGCAAGGTGTTTGCGCTATTTTTGGCCGCTCTGGTGCTGGAAAGACTTCGCTGGTTAATGTACTTGGTGGCTTATCTCATCCAGATTATGGTGATATTCATTTAGGGGAAAGAGTTCTTTTCTCAAAAAGACCAACAAGCTCGAAAAAGATTAATTTACCGCCTGAAAAACGAAAGATTGGTTACGTATTCCAAGAAGCTCGCCTGTTTCCACATTACACCGTAAAAGGAAACCTTAATTATGGCGCAGTGAAGTCAGATAACGAGAGCTTTCAAAAGATCATTCACTTACTTGGTATTGAAGATCTACTCGATCGCTATCCCAACTCATTGTCTGGTGGTGAGAAGCAGCGAGTAGCGATTGGACGAGCACTACTAACGTCACCCACAATGCTATTGATGGATGAACCGTTAGCATCACTCGATTTGCCTCGTAAAAGAGAGTTGATCCCTTATCTTCAAAAGCTCGCTAAGCAGCTTAGCATTCCTATTGTTTATGTCAGTCATAGTCTAAGTGAAATCCTACAGCTTGCTGATCATATGTTGGTTTTAAATGCTGGTAAGGTTGTAGCGCAAGGCCCGCTTGCCCAAGTTTGGAATAGTGATGAGATGAGACCGTGGATTGCAGCTCAAGAGCTGAGTTCTCTACTCCATGCCAAAGTGGTTGAGCGTCATACCCAATACCCAATGACACGGTTAGAGCTTCAAGACGGTAATCATTTATGGGTGAATGGCGTATTAGATGAATCACTACACAACACTTCTCTTAAGGTACGAGTAGAGGCTAATCACGTCTCGATATGTACGTCAAGACCTGAAAATTCAAGTATTCGAAATATTCTAAAGGGGTTTATTAAAGAGTTACATCCAAATGACAACGGCGAGCAAGTGCAAATAAAAGTTGCGCTTGGTGAGGATGAACTTTGGGCCAACGTGACGACTTGGGCGTGTGATGAGCTCAAGCTATCTTGCGGCTCTCATGTATACGCTCAGATAAAAGGTGTCTCGATGGGGCCAACCGATATCGCACAGTCCCACTAATTTTTATGAATCAGTTACTTGAAAACGTTAATTGATGCGCGTATTTGTGGTTTTGGAGATTCAATTCTTGGCATTACAAAGAAAGTTTCCTCGCAAATGGCTATAGTGAGTAATGCTTGAACACTTATTGTTGGTTTGACGTGCTTACGATGTTCAGTTGTTCAGTTGTTTAGTGGGAAAGATAGGTCAGATCCGACATTGATTAGGGAAAGGATATTCCATTGAAAGCGATATTAATACTATTGGTACTATTGATAAGTGGCTGTGGCCCGTTGGCGACACTTGAGCGTGATATTAATATAGTGAATAAGCAATATCAGGACATAACATTTCAACTTCCTTCCACTGATCGCTATGTTATTGTTCAACTCTCTTCGGAAAGTATTGAGGACATCGTCAGTGTTGATATTCATGAAGGCAGTAATAAAATCTCGATTCCAACCCTTGTCGAGCAAACTGCCGTTATTTATCTTTTCCCAGATGAGAGTCGCGACCTCATTTATCAGCCGCAAGAAAAACTCTATCGTATTGATGCTAAAGACTTAGTCGGAGATAACCCGACCATTATTATCAATGAGTCAATGCTCAGCTTTGAAAGTGTAAAAGGGTTAGAGACCGTACCACTGTTAGATTATATCGAACTTGAACTTAACCGAGCTAATATTGGTCGTATTGTACCACTTGATCATGAGATGTTTGGCGATGAAGCAAAATATTTGGGTATGTGGAATCCGCTTGAGTTTGTTGAAAGACGCTACTCTGGGCTAATTTTCATGCAGCCGTATGATCCTAATAAGATCCCAGTGTTATTTGTTCATGGGATGGGGGCAAGTGGTAGTGACTTTGAAGCCATCATTAATCAAATGGATAAAGAGCGTTATCAAGCTTGGGTTGTCAATTATCCCACCGCACTCTCTTTAACCTTAGTTGCGCATTCACTCTCGGCGATGGTTTCTATTGCTCGTGAGGACTACAATGCGGATACGCCAATACACATTGTTGCACATAGCATGGGGGGCGTATTAACTCAGCATTTTCTCAATATCTGTAGTGCGCAAGAGCGTTGCGATAAGATCCATTCTTTCACCTCCATATCTTCTCCTTTTGCTGGCGTTAATTCCGCGCAGCTTGGCGTGGAGATGTCTCCTGTGGTGATGCCTTCATGGAAAGATATCGCTCCAAATAGCACCACAATCAAAAACCTATTTAACCAAGACCTTGCTGCCAATAAGCCGCCTCACTATTTGATGTTCGCTTATGATAATGGTCGAGTTTCTGGTAACCCTAGCGGCGATGGAACAATTGCGCTCTCAAGCCAATTAACTCCTTTTGCCCAGCAACAGGCTGAACAAATGTCTGGCTACAATGAAAGTCATACGAGTGTCTTAACAAACCCCCAACTAGTGAGTGATCTTGCCAAGTTTTGGCAACAGACAGAAGCCGGACGAATTAAATAGATTTCATCAACAATACTAGCTTTCACCTCGGCTTCATCTAAGTGTATTTGGGGGATGTATTTGTTGTTAAGTCGTTTGGCGTTTATTCCGTTTTATCCATCGACCCCATGGAAGGCTCAACAAAGTAAAAATAGATACAGCGTAGAGCATGGACCATCCAAGGCAGATGAAGACTAACGTACAGAGAACCAGTGATACTAAAGCTAATCCTTTTTTAATACCGTTTAACAGCCTAAACGCGGCGAGCATTGCAAGTAGATAAACCAGTACAAAGATGCCATTGGCTAACTTTAAGAAGAACTCTAAGTTGAGCCCTGAAACTTCGCCTCCCACGCAAGAAAGCAACAGTATTATGCCAACGACGAGTGTGGCATTAGCGGGTACGCCTCTGGATGAAACTTTCGCAATTGCACCTTCCGGTTGATATTCTCTTGCTTGAGCCCAGACCATGCGCGATAAACTCTGAGTATATAAATTGACGCTAGCAAAGCAGGCTGAAAACCCAAGTATGCTGATTAATAATGCAAACTTTGACCCAAATAGAAGATCACTAAGAAAAGGGATTGAAGCATATTCAAACTCAGCACTACCATACGCTGAAAACTTTAAGATAACGACGGAGCATGCCCAGTAAGTAGCGCCTGCAATAAAACAACCTATAAGTATTGCAATGGGGAAGTCACGTTGAGGATTTTTGAACTCCTCTCCCATATGAGCAAAGGCTTCGATGCCGACAAAGCACCAAAACATAACCCCAAGCGCTGCGGTGATCGGCCATAAAGAATCGATGGTTAACGGCGGCATTGCCATATCGGCGGTTGAAATATCACCCTGCCATAAAAACGCGCCAATAAGAGCAAAGATACTAAGAGCAATCACGGTTTGAAGTCGTCCCGATGACTTGCTGCCCATCAAGCTAACACTCACAAGCATAAATACAGTGAGTATCTGGGTAATTAGTGGGGTGTTGATAGGCGAGGGCATGATCTGTTGTAAAAAGCCAGCAGCAAGCGCAACGGCTGCGGGTACACCAACAGGAATAACGCTAACAAATAGCCATGCCACACTGCGTTCCAGTCGGCGACCAAAAGCTTTGCGAACAAAAAATGCGGTTCCGCCAGCACTAGGATACTGTTTTCCAAGTTCAGCAAACGTTAAGGCGATAGGGCAAATTGCGATAAAAAGTAGAAGCCATGCCCATAGAGACATTTCAGCGGCAATACCAGCGGCAATCGCAGGGATCATAAACAGCCCCGTTCCCATAAGTGTGGTCGAGAGTTGACCTATGCCTGATATTAACGTTATTTCCTGCTTTAATTGACTCATCAATTCGCTCCTTGAATGATTCAGATGATCAGCTTACTCGTTCTCAATTAGAAACACAGCTATCAATTTGTCGTAGTTATGCGTCAAAGTGACGGTTTACTCGGTTAGTTCACGTCACTTTGTATTTACTTGGATAAACTAACTGCTGTCTCTGATAAATGGTGAATCAAATATGCAGTGACTAGTACTCTTAACTATTCTTCATGCCAACGGTGACCATAAGCCTGTGAGTAATCGGGTGTGGGTATCGATGAATGTAAGTCTTCACTAGCTTCTAGCGGTCCTATAACCGTTCGATAAGGTAAAACTCCCGCCCATGCCTCAACATCCAGATCGGCCAAGTCGTCATTTACTCCCGAGTTGCTGATTTTTACTGACGCTTCGGTCAATGGAATGACTAAAAGGTCTGTGGCCGTTAGTTCCTTTTGGTTACTCAACCGTATATCAGAACATCGACTTGGCGCGATTTGCTCGACAAAGTGATTAAGTAGACGGTCTTTCTCTGCGTTGTCTTCAATCGCTTCAAACTGACCAAGAACGACAGCTGAACGATAATGCGCGCTATGATGAAAAGCAGACCGAGCAAGTACCCATCCATCAAACAACGTAAATGTCAGACAAGTCTGTTTCGCCTGTTTTAACTGTTTGATCAGGCGGCTATTTTTAGCACCGTGTATATAGACATTGTTGTCCACGCGCCATGCAAGCATAGGAATAACAATTGGCCCTGTACTATCTTCAATAGCAATGTGAGCAATGAGGCTTTCATCGATGATCTGATAAAGGTTTTTAACCTCAAAATCGGCTTTTCTCGCACTTTTTTTAATTTGGGTTCTTTGGCTTGTCGATAACATATCCCACTCCTTTGGCTCAATACTGCCTTAAACGGCAGCGTTTACTTGATAACTGAGAACTCAGTGATGGTTGCAATATAAAAGCAAACTGGTAGGTTAAATAGGGCCACTTTATAAATAAGAGTAGATCCAGTTATGCAGCCAATTGATATTGGTGACTTGCCATTTGACCGAGCTACCTCCTCACTGCAAAAGCAGTTGTTTTCGGCTATCCGAGAGAAGATCTCGGCTAACCTGTGGCCCAAGGGCGGGAAGCTTCCGTCGACTCGAAAACTCGCTAATGAATTGGCCATAAGCAGGAACACCGCAATAGCAGTGTACGAACAGTTGGTCTCTGAAGGGTATCTTGAGTCTAGAGTTGGATCGGGCTTTTATGTGGCGATTGAACTCCCTGATTATATTTTTGAAAAAAACGCACCAATATCAAATTTGAATATTTCCAGCAGTGACAGGGCAGAGGTGCACGATCTGAATGGCAGCTTTGCTCCGGGCGTTCCTGATTTAACCCACTTCCCTATGAGCAAATGGAGTCGGCTATTACAACGACACGCTTCTCGCGTTAACTTATTGGGAAGCCAAGATCTTCAAGGTGATCCCTATTTACGCCAGGCCCTGTGTGACTATCTATCGAGCAGTCGCTCAGTCAGTTGTAGTGCCGATCAAATCATCATAACCTCAGGTGCACAGCAAGCGTTATCAATCGCATTAATGTCGACACTGGAGCCGAACGATAAAATATTAATGGAAACGCCAGGCTACGCCCAAATGCGTAAAGTCATCAGCTTGTTAAGGCTTGATCTCGAACCTGTCGATGTTGCACCTAAAGTGGGCTTAAATTTGGACCAAGTAAAAACAAGCCGTGCCAAATCTTTGTATGTGACACCCAGTAATCAATACCCTATGGGAACAACGATAAATCTAGAGCAGAGAATTGAGCTAGTGCGATGGGCTAAAGAGAACAACCGTTGGATTATTGAAGACGATTACGATAGTGAGTTTCAGTTCGCGCACCGGCCTAATCCAAGCCTGCAAGGATTATCGGCAAAGGTAGGTGCAGACGCACGTGTTCTCTACATCGGTTCGTTAAGTAAAGTGATGTTTAATGGTTTAAGGCTAGGTTACTTGGTGGTACCGAAAGGATTGGTTGCTCGCTGTTTAGAAGTCAAAGACGCATTAAGCGGTGATACTCCATCTCATGTACAAGCGGCGCTGGCTGATTTTATCGTAGAGGGCGATTTTTTACGCCATATTAGAAAAATGAGAAGACTCTACAAACAGAAATATGAACTAATGATAGATGTGATTGAACGTCATTTTTCAGACAAAGTAGAGGTGATCAGTCAAGCAGCAGGGCTTCATGTGACCTTAAAGTGGGAAGCTGGGATTAGCGAGTTAGAGCTGTGCGAGAAGGCGATAGAAAAGGGTATTACTATTAGACCGCTTGCTATGTATGAGCACGAAACAGCAAACGACAGGCAATGGCAAAGTGCTGTTCTAGGTTTTGGAAATATTGATATAGAAGACATTGACCATCGAATTGCAACGCTTGCACAGCTGCTTTAAACATGGTTAATTGAGGAAGAGAACCGTTTGAATTCATTAAAAAATGGAGTAACAGGCTCGCTTTCGCGCAAAGGAAGAGCTGTTGATGGAAAATGCGGTGTTGATACAAAGGACTGTGCAGGTAAAAGAAAAGGGAAGTCATGAGTAGTGGAGCGAAATGTGGACAAGTTTGATCAGATTATTATTGATATCTTACGTCAAGATGCTCGTCGGTCGGTCAGTGATATTGCCAGAGAAGCTAACTTATCTCGCTCGGCTGTTACGGCTAGAATCAAAAAATTGGAAACAGACCAAGTTATCTTGGGCTATCATGCGCACCTTGCCGAAGAGAATACACAAGAGATCATTAAGGCATACCTTGCGCTCAGGTTTGATATGTCTAGCACCACACAACATTGTGAAAGCTATGCTAAGAAAATTTACACCATTGATGGTGTTAAGTGGTGCCACGCTATCAGTGGTGAAACCGATATGATGTTGTTTGTTGAAGTGACTAGCATGGCACGTTTAAACGAAATTCGTGATGAGCTGCAATCTTACCCAGAACTACGCCACTTAATTACACATACAGTTCTTACTGAATTTTTTAATACTTCATCTCTGCATAACGCAACTCAAAAGAAATAGGTTACTCATGACATTCACCATATGGTTATCACTTCTTACTATCTGCTTATTGGGCGCAATGTCACCGGGTCCGAGTCTTGCCATGGTTGCTAAGCACAGTTTGGCTGGTGGTCGAGCTAATGGTTTGGCTGCTGCCTGGGCACACGCCTTTGGTATCGGCATATATGCTTTTATCACGCTTATTGGTCTTGCTGTGGTACTGCAGCAATCGCCTCTATTATTTAAAACCATTAGTTATGCTGGTGCTGCTTATCTTGCCTACTTAGGGGTAAATGCGCTGCAGTCTAAAGGTGGTGTAGCCGCTAAGTTGGAATCAGGTGAAACGACGAGTCTTTGGCAATCAGCGAAGGAAGGGTTTCTAATCTCACTGCTTAGCCCTAAAATCGCACTGTTTTTTATCGCACTATTCAGTCAGTTTGTGGCGGTAGGTAGTGATACTTTTAGCAAGGGCTTGATAGTCATGACTCCACTGGTTGTGGATGGCCTTTGGTATACGCTCATCACCTTTATGCTATCAAGCCCAATGCTGCTTGATAAAATTCGCTCAAAAGCGGTGCTGATTGATCGTTTGTCAGGTGTCGTATTAATTCTGTTAGCGCTTAGAGTTGTATTTACCGTCTAACCAGCTGAGTTCCAACTTACTTTTGAACATCGTGTGAAAATGAATGCCCAAAGCGATCTGAGATCAGCAAGTTATTTGGGCATCTATTTAGTGGAAAATTTCTGCAACGGTATTAAGGCTATCTACTCGTCAGCCCATTGAAGCAAAGTAAGCTTCAATTTCCATTTTTGTTAATTCTTTAGTTTCATTTGAAAAGCAGTAATGGCTTGGTCTTTGATCACTGAAATATTGCATACTCATCTCTAAGCCATCTATATCAGTAAATAGTCCTAGTGGCATGTTATAGCTGCCTACTTTGTTCAAGCGGTAAAAAAGGTGAGTGCCACAATTGCCACAGAAACCACGTGTCGCCCAAGGTGACGAGGCGAACTCCTTCAAGTGTTCTGTGCCTTCAAAAGTAACATCGGTTCCGCACTGAACAGCAAATAGAGGGCCTCCGCCCCAAGCGCGACACGTATCACAATGGCACACGGTAAACTTAGGGTTAACCTTAGCGGCCTTTACTTTAATGCTGCCACACAGACAATTTGCTGTTTTTCTCTCTGGCATTGTATTTATCCTTAAATTCGCTTATCTGACTCGACTACCTTTAAAATGAAGAGTTTGGTTGAGTTAGAAACTCAATCTCTTCTTTACTAGAGGTGCGGCCTAGGATGTTATTTCGATGCGGATATCGCCCAAACTTTGCGATTATATCTCGGTGCTTGATCTCGAATTCAAGATTAGCTTCAATACCGTTACTCTCGTAGAGTTCAACTGCAACATCGTGAATCTTTAATGATTCACTGTGCATATAAGGCATGTAAAGAAAGCTTCTCTCTGTGGCGTTTAGATCGCTATCTTGCCCAAGTTTTACCGCTTCTTGCGCAAGTGCCAATGCTAAAGGATCAGATGCAAATGACTCAGGTGTATCTCGATACATATTTCTAGAGAATTGGTCTAAAACAATAATTTCAGCTAACCGGCCTTTGGCTGACTCTCGCCATTCAAAAAGCTCACACCCTATCGCACTAGAGTGTAGTTCAGAAAATCTACGTCTAATAAGCTCATCGACTTTATTATCTTTGATCCACCATTTCGATGGACCTAGTTCGTCAAACCAAAACGTTAAAACGTCACCGTATTTCATACTATCCATCCTTAGATATTAATTAAGCGTCTTGCTCTCTCGCTAGGTTCTTAGACATGTTAAACCCTGTAATTGTAAAGCCAACTTTCTCATACAGTTTAACTGCACGTTTATTGTGGTAAGCCACTCTAAGTTTGATTTGGTGAATCCCCACTGACATTAATTGCTTTTCAAGCTCTTCCATCGCTTGTTTGCCGTAGCCAGAACTTCGGTACTCGTCAGCGATATAAAAATCATAAATAAAGGTCGATTGTTCATCGTTATTGATTGCGTGCCATAGGTATCCAACCAACGTTGTTATGCCTTTAATTTCAGTATCGATACATAATAAAGTGTGTTGGTCGCTTTCTAGCCCATTAGGGAAGCAGCGTTGTAAGTCCTTTTTCGCCTTTTCAATGGCGACAGGGATAGAGTGGCCATAGTTCTGGGAAATTTCATTGCTGTAGTCATCCACGAAATATTGGCAATATGCAGGGAACTCTTTCTGCTGCATCTTTCTCAGCTTTATCACATTCATTCTCATTATAGTCGTTACTACTATGAGCACGATAACGTTAATGGTATGTAAAATTCAATTGATATTAGTTTAAGTTAAGTCATTAGCTGAATTGAATGCAGTCTGGAGCGATTAGTGTTTTGTTAAGAGGTGGTGAACACGGCTAATTGCTTTTGGATAAAAGAAATATCAGCCTTGAAGAAGTCTTGAAGTGGAATGTCCTCTACTGGGAACCAATAGAAAACTTGTTGCCGCTCAGGGTCAATGGCAATCGGATTCGTATTTTCTGGAATGGAGAGTAGGGCATAGTGAATCTCTCCACCAAAGTCATTTTCAGCAACGTGTGACCCCAAAAAATCACAGGCTTTGAGTCCTGTTTCTTCCCATAATTCGCGTATAGCGGCTTGTTTACCGGACTCTCCCTGATCGATGGCTCCACCGGGAAATTCATAGACCATACCTTTAGTCCGTCTAAATCGTTGTTGGATTAAGACTTTTCCATTTCTAATAACAATGGCCATTGCTAAGTTTTTCATCGAATGCCTTTTGTGCCTATGTATTATTCGTAAAGTGGGCTGATGCTTCGAGCAATCTCATCTGCTGAATATAAGTTAGAGATGGTCGTCTCAACTTCAGCTCCTAGCGTATTTTTATACAATTTTTGAGCGTAATTATCGGCTCTTGTGGTGACCAACACATGCTTTAATATGGAATTTTTACGAGCAAGCTGAACTTTAACGTGCGGTAGTGATTCGATAATTAGTTTTTTGCCAATCCCTTTACCTTGAGAGTTTGGCATAACAACCTAAATGGGAAATTGTTTCTTAAGCATCGAATTATTTATGTGCGAACTAAAGACATTGGCACGAACCTAATACCATTGAACTCTGCTTCCTCACCTGTGGCTGTAAAGCCATTTCGACTGTAAAATCCGACTGCATTAACCGACGAACGTAGGCTAATTTCTTTGGCGTCTGTCTTGCTCAGTAAGTGATTTAATAAATCCCCTCCTAATCCTGAACCTTGCGACGAGCTTGAAACAAATAAGTGGGTTAGATAATTTCCATCACGTAAAGCAGCAAAACCTAATAATTCCTCACCGGAAACAGCCTTAATAGAGAGAAACTTGTTATTATCCAATGTACTAGCTAAGTCAGGTAGAACTCGTTCTTTGTACTCTTGTTTTCCTTGGGTATTAAGAAATGGAAGTACATCCTTTTCTGATACCTCAGAAACAAGCATTGTAACTGCATCTAAATCGGTGGTTATGACTTTTTGAATTTCCATACCTTCTCCAAGCATATCAGACTCCAAGTTGAGCACACTCCGCGTTGGGAGTCCTTATTAGCGCTTTGTTATGTCACTTGACTTACAATAGCATCAACTTCTACTTCGATTAACCACTTTGGATTAATAAAGCGATTAGACCAAAAATGCCAAGTGCCATCTGCTGTATTGAATGGTTAGTTAGCCATTATTCTCAAGGGTAAAACTTGGCAGTAAAAAACAGTGTTACTATTCGCTATCCGATACCAACAGAAACCGATGAGAGATTATTGATGTCAGCTCAAAAACCACTACTTAATGAAGTCATGCTCGCATTCCAAGTTATCCCTAGAGTAAAAGAAGGCAATAACTTTGAAGTAGTAGACAAAGCTATTGAGGCGGTAAAAGCCTCTGGTGTACCTTTTCAAGTGAGCGCGATGGAAACAACAATGAAAGGCGAATTAAACCGACTACTCGAAGTGGTAAAAGATGCACAGCAAGCTTGTTATGACGCAGGGGCTGTTGAGGTTATTACCAACATCAAGATCCATAGTAAAACTGAAGCGGCTACAGACACTTTTTGTACTTATGACAGAGGTGTTACCAAAGCCAATCATATGTTTGTAAACAACTAATATTTATGCCGCCTCTGTATTTTCAGCATGGCGGCCAATGCCCTTGTTAGCAGGATAAGAATTATGGATCAAAATGATTCGCTGTTTTAGTAAAAAAAACAGTTAGCTGGGTATACCTTTAACCGGCTTTGCCACAAAATTGATACAAGAAAGAACTGAAAACCCAAGAGATGAAAAGAGAGAGTGGCAGCATAGTTAAAAAGTACTCTATATTAAGCTGGGTAATAATGTGACTTGTTCCAATTAACAAACCTAATATGGCAAGGTTCTTAAACGGTAATCTTTGATATTTTAAAGAATGTTTAGCTAATACAGAAGATATAGCAAATCCACTCCCACCTAAAAGCCCCCATATTAAAACATGTGTTGAGAACACCGGAAAAAGACCAAAGTACCCTAAGTGGCCCGTATAATTGCTGAAGGCGTTAATCCCAACCCAATAGATAAGCAAAGGCGGGGTAGAAGAGATTACAAAAATTAAGAAAAACTGTTTCAACCTACTCTCCATTGCCTGTTTGTATGCCTAACGTTGGAAGTTGCTCATGAATGTATTGTTACGAACGTTTCACTGCAACCACTGAATATGTGTGCCAATGTTTCATTCGACCTAACGAGGTCTTGGCTTCTTCGTCACGCTCAACAAACCTAATGATGTCGAAACTTGTGAATAAAGCCCTTACTTTTGATTCTGACAACGGTGCTGTCGGACTACGATAATTCTCAGCCCAACTGTCTTTGAAACCCATGAAGTCACCTGCAAACACCCCTCCAACCTGAATAGAAGAGTTGATATTATTCCAAATAACATCAAATTGGTTTGGGTTAGCAAAGAATAAGCTTGAGTTGGCAATTACGACACCAGATTTGGGGTAGTTGAAAGACACGAAAGAAGACTCTGATATTTCTACTAATGATTTAGATCCAAATCTGTCTCTACAAATTGCTACAGAGTCCGGGTTAATATCAAAACCATGAACTTGAAAACCTTGCTGTTCTAAATATTGACTGTCGCTACCAGTCCCACAACCACAATCTATAGCGACATTGAGATTTGATTCATTAAGACGGACAGCAAGCTCTGTGCGCCTTGAGTGTGGGCGAGATAATGCTTTATCGTAAAACTGACGCCAAATTTCTGTGTTTTCATCCATAATTTTGTGATTTTCCGTAAAATACATCACACCTTGTCAATTGGTAAAAATAGACAACTAAACATTAAGTTACCACCTAATAAACCGAACTAAACCACTACCTAAATGCCAAGCGCTTTGGAATCCAGTTGAACAATTTGTTAGAAAACTATCGGTCTGCTGGATGGTTAATCCCATCATTAGTAACAACGTTACCTAAATCAAAAGGGTTTACGTCTTGCAAGCACCCAACATTAAAACCGTATTCAGTTGGGTCTGAACGTCGTTGGTGGTGGGTATAGATACCGCAATTAGAACAAAAATAGTGCTTAGCTTCGAGGGTGTTGAATTGATAGAGCTTAATGGACTCTTGGCCTTTGATTACGCGAATCCCATCTAATTTAATCGACGCAACAATCGCACCTTTTCTACGACATATTGAGCAATCACAACGTCTTGGTTTTTCAATGCCATTGGGCAGATGTAGCTCTAGTTCGACTGAACCACAATGACATTTCGCGATATGATGAGTTTTAATTATAGTGTTACCAATTTCCTTGAGCATATATATCCCCTAGTTTTATAACGCCAAATTAAGCAGCGTGAGTTAGCTGGAAACTATTGTTATTTATCTTGTGGCTTACTACATTGAAACCGCTTCTATCTTATTACCATCAAGATCTCGGACAAAGGCGGCATAATAGCATTCACCATACTCTGGGCGTAAGCCGGGCTTCCCTTCGCACTTTGCGCCAAACTCAATAGCGGTTGCGTAGAAGTTATCAACTGCCTCTTGATTAGGGGCATTAAAGGCTACGTGAGTTCCATTGCCATTCGACGCATAACCTTCAGATGGTAGACCAACCCAAAATTCAAAGTTAGAGCCATAGGCTGCCGCGACACCTTCAATTAGGTGAGTTCGATTAATAGATAGCGTTTTAAACACAGCATCGTAAAAATTCATTGCTGATACGATATCTTTAACTCCAACCGATACGTGATTCAAAATCATTAAAACTCCTTTTATTCATCAACACTCGAGGGGATTATAATGCATATTAGTTTTACTGTGCCTGCTTAGCTGACAATGCCCATACCCCAGCAGTAGAAAGTAACGAGCCACCGAAAATATTAAATATACGTTGAGTTTTTGGTGACGATAATACCTGCTGAGCTTTACCTGCGAATACAGCATACAGCGTTGCATTTAGGGCAGCTAAAGCTACAAATGTAATTGCAAGAATCCATAATTGGGATGTAACTTCTGCATTTGTATTTATAAATTGAGGTAAAAAAGCAACAAAGAAAACAATGCCTTTGGGGTTCAAAGCCGTAACTAAATAAGTGTTGATAAATAGCTTCCAACTTGAAGCCTTGTTTTCATTTTTACTGATATCCGCAGGTTTAACACCAGCCATTAGTAAATTTATTCCTAAGAATATTAAATAAAGACCACCAATCCATTTTACTACTTGGAACCAAAAAGCCGATTCAGCTAATAAAACGCCTAAGCCAAGTAAAGATAGAGCAAGCGCTGTAGAGTCTCCAAGTGCAACGGCTAAAATTAGCGGGATCTTAGCTTTATAACCATGGGACATCGAATAGCTAATTACTGTCAGAATTGTCGGTCCTGGTATAAGCAATAATACAACTGATGCAGCGACAAATGTGAACCATAGTTCGATACTCATAAATACTCCGATGTAAAAATAATGCCGTGTTAATTAGTGAAAAAACGATGTCCATTGACCTAAATGTTACTATCCTAGGCACTGAGATTGAAAAAGACCAAAACGCCGAGCGTCTTGGCGTCCTGTTGAACAATTTGTTATGCGCGTTTATCACGATTAAGCTCAGCTATAGTAGTACGTAACTTGTTTGATTTAAGCTCTGTAAGCAAAACAGTGACTAAAGACAATATTGACGCTGAGATAAGCGCGATGTTTATCCAGTTGTTACCTGTACTCTCATCGATACCCCATAAACCGCTAAATAATAATAAACAGGCTACTATCGATAGAGCCGAATCATTCGTTTTAACTTTGTATTCGTCAGCTGCTATGTCTTTGATAACCGAAATTGGATTTGAAAGCCCATCAAGCTTAACTGCAAATTTCTCATTTCTGACTTTGGTCTTGAAGCCAATGCTTTGTAATGAGTTCGCCAAATCTTCCATGATAAATAATCTCCATTTCCGCTTGTGTATAACGCTAAGCTAACCTGCACAGCACCTTGGCATATACTTTTTCAGAGCAAAAAATACCAAGCGTGAAGTCTCTGGTTTAGCGTCTTGTTAACTGGTTTTTCTTGCCACTAACAATCCGTGATTACTAGAACCTAATAAAGAAGGCTCATCGCAAGTCCTTAAATGGTAGTTTAGCCAAGTGTTATATTGCTCTGAAGTGAAGTTATTTACACCTGATGATATATAGCGACCGAATCCATCTGTAGAGACATGACGTAGTTTGGTGAAACTACTTTTATTGATTAGCTCTTCAATCTCTGGTGGTGTAGCAAAGTAACCAACGTTAAAGAAGCCATCAGCCAATTTACTTGGCACTAGGCCTGTTTCAAATAATGTAGTGGTCAACTAATATTGGCCACGATCTTAGAGTTTAACCAGAACAACCGTTCTGACTCATTAGGTGTCAGCCCGCCATTATATTGATGGGGTCTGAGCTGACAGTAATATTGAATTATGTATCGAGTAATTTCTTGCTGTGCTTCAATAAAGCTACGATAACCTACCGTCGGGATCCACTCGGTCT
>NZ_JAKJSU010000018.1:0-71077 GCF_050337265.1 Vibrio lamellibrachiae | reverse complement strand
ATCCATTTGTGCAGCACCAGTGATCATGTTTTTAACGTAATCCGCGTGTCCTGGGCAATCTACGTGTGCGTAGTGACGCTCTGGAGTATCGTACTCAACGTGTGAAGTTGCGATTGTGATACCGCGCTCACGCTCTTCTGGAGCATTATCGATTGATGCGAAGTCTTTCGCTTCACCGCCGTATACTTTTGACAAAGTAGTACAGATAGCAGCAGTTAGAGTTGTTTTACCGTGGTCAACGTGGCCGATAGTACCAACGTTTACGTGCGGTTTCGTACGTTCAAATTTTTCTTTAGACATGATGTGTCCCTCTAGGTACAGATTAAAGTGGCTTTAATGACCACGTAACCAAAACAAATTGGTAATAAACTTGCTCTTAAAGCTAAACGTAGTTTAGTTAAAAGGAAGTATCAAAAGGAAATAACGCTTATTGAGTTGGAGCGTGCAGCGGGAATCGAACCCGCATCATCAGCTTGGAAGGCTGAGGTAATAGCCATTATACGATGCACGCAACATAATACTCAGGGTGCTATTTTCTTTAGAATATGGTGGAGGGGGACGGATTCGAACCATCGAAGGCAGTGCCGGCAGATTTACAGTCTGCTCCCTTTGGCCACTCGGGAACCCCTCCAAATTTTTAATCCATTCTTACTACTAGTGCTTCATTTAACATGAAACAGGAAAGAATGGTGCCGACTACCGGAATCGAACTGGTGACCTACTGATTACAAGTCAGTTGCTCTACCTACTGAGCTAAGTCGGCATAAGTGGTGCGCATTCTATTGAATGATATTCGACCTTGCAATAGTAAATTTGAAAAAAAACGCTTTTTTTACATGATTGGAATTGTTTGATGTTTTTTTCACCCAAGTTTGCGTTTTTTAGACGGTTCTGCGTCTTTATTATTTGCATTGCTTAACGCTTGTTGTATGTTCGCAATTCTATTTCGTTATTAAATTGTTAGTGAGAACTTATGAGTCCTTATATATCTTTTGATCGTGCAAAATGGGCAGAGCTTCGTAACGCTGTGCCAATGACACTGTCAGAGTCTGATATCCAAGAACTCAGAGGGGTCAACGAACGCCTTTCAATGAAGGAAGCCGTTGATATCTACCTACCTCTTAGTCGGCTGCTTAACCTGTATATCGAGGCGCGCCAAAGTCGCAATTCGGTGTTACACAAATTTCTAGATAGTAACGATACACCACCACCTTTCATTATTGGTATAGCCGGAAGCGTCGCGGTTGGAAAAAGTACTACCGCGCGTATCATTCGCACGTTACTTTCTCGTTGGGAAAACCACCCTAAAGTAGAGCTAGTGACAACCGATGGTTTTTTGTTTTCAAAAAGCGAACTCGATAAGCGTGGCATCATGCACCGTAAAGGGTTCCCTGAATCGTACGATACTAAGCGGTTGGTGCAGTTTCTAACGGACGTCAAAGCAGGGGTTGCTAACGTTCAAGTTCCTGTCTATTCCCATATTACTTATGACATTACCGATGAAGTGAAGCTTATCGACAAGCCTGATGTCATCATCATTGAGGGGCTAAATGTATTACAAAGTGGTTTAGACTACCCCTCAAAGCCTGTGAGTACGTTTATTTCTGACTTTCTCGACTTTTCAATTTACGTGGATGCGGAAACTGAAGTGATTGAAAAGTGGTATGTGGAACGGTTTCTGGAATTTAGACAAGGTGCTTTTAAAAAACCAGGCTCTTACTTTAGTCACTACACATTGTTAACAGAAGCCGAAGCTAACGAGAAAGCGAAAGGAATTTGGCAATCGATTAATGGCCAAAACCTAGCAGAGAACATCTTACCAACTAAGCACAGAGCTCAACTTATTTTAAAGAAAGGCCAAGATCATGCGGTCCAAGAAGTGTTATTACGTAAATAGCACTTTGAGTTGCACTCTACGCAGTTAAATCATGAACAGCTAGAGGCTCAAACTCTAAATCCGAGCCTCCAAATGATTTTATTTTAACTCCGGGCCATATTGGTTCGTCTTCGCTTCACCCTTCATAAACCCACATTCAATTAAAATCCAAGTTCCACAAATCAGAGCAGCCACTGAGGTTAGCATCTCAAGTGTTGTCGTTTGTGCAATACCGGTAGGGTCTCCCACTGGAACCGCCATACGACCAAAGACCAGTGGAACATTAAGCAGTAACCACCAACTCGATTTTCCACGGTCATGCCAACGCTTAGACGTGATTGCTAAATCAGGGATGAGTACAATCAATAAAAATACCGGAAGAATAATATGCGCCATCGCAGGGAATAGAACATTAGACCCCATAGCGAAACCGACAATAACCGCATAATAAAGTGCGTTCCAAATCCAATACGTTTTTCTTGCGACTCGCCCTTCAAATGAAAACAGTAGCTGTTTTATCAACATCTCATTACCTTAAAAATTACCAACTGAAAAATATACTCAAAACGCTATCTAATTAGTTTAACGAACTTTCATTATCGATTCACCGTCTTCTGAAAACACGCTTTATCCATATCTCGTATATTTACCGTTAAACTTCTTACCTGACTTGCCTGCTGTTGAAGTACCGTCATTAATTGACGTGAAAGCTCTCTTTTTTGCTCTTCACTCCGACCATCTAATAACTCAAACCCTACGTGAATAAAATCAACGCTATCTCCTTCCTCTCCAATAAGCCAATGATGACAGCGCAACGCTCTTGATTTAACAGAGTCAGGATCGAACAGACTACTCTTCAGCGCAACATCGTGTAAGTCTTCTAATAGCCCTTGCACGTTAACGCGCTGATCGATTGAATTTGAATATTCCATAACAAGATTTGGCATTGGGTTCCCTTTCTATGAGGTAAGGTCTTCATTTATCACAGTGAATTCTCAACACTAATACCAATTAACTTAGCAAATTCCGAGATAATCACTATCATTCTGCTTACTGGATCACTTATCAAGAACTCTTACCATTAAATAAACTCATGACCCGAGTCATGATTTGATGGTATTAATCTGTTATATTCTTACGCAATCGCGTTTATTTTTTACATTAATTAGCTTTTTACATTCAAATATGGAGATATTCTTATGCGTCATCCTGTAGTTATGGGTAACTGGAAACTAAACGGCAGCAAAGAAATGGTTGTTGACCTACTTAACGGCCTTAACGCTGAACTTGAAGGCGTAACTGGCGTAGACGTTGCAGTAGCTCCACCTGCTCTTTTTGTTGACCTAGCAGAGCGCACGCTTACTGAAGCAGGCAGCGCAATCATCCTAGGTGCTCAAAACTCTGACCTAAACAACAGCGGTGCATTCACTGGCGACATGTCTCCAGCTATGCTGAAAGAATTTGGTGCTTCTCACATCATCATCGGTCACTCTGAGCGTCGTGAATACCACGCTGAATCAGACGAGTTTGTTGCTAAGAAATTCGCATTCCTAAAAGAGAATGGTCTAACTCCTGTTCTTTGTATCGGTGAATCTGAAGCTCAAAACGAAGCTGGTGAAACGGTTGCAGTATGTGCACGTCAACTTGACGCTGTGATCAACACTCAAGGCGTTGAAGCTCTTGAAGGCGCTATTATCGCTTACGAACCAATCTGGGCTATCGGTACTGGTAAAGCTGCAACAGCTGACGATGCACAACGCATCCACGCTCAAATCCGTGCTCACATTGCTGAGAAATCTGCAGAAGTTGCTAAGAACGTTGTAATCCAATACGGCGGTTCTGTTAAGCCTGACAACGCAGCAGCTTACTTCGCACAACCAGACATCGATGGTGCTCTAGTTGGCGGCGCAGCTCTAGACGCGAAAAGCTTTGCAGCTATCGCTAAAGCAGCTGCAGAAGCTAAAGCTTAATTAGATCAATCATCTAATTATCGATAAGGGTTCGCATAGGCGGACCCTTTTTTTATCCAAATCACATCAATCCAGATTGCTATTACCCGCACATTCCCAATAGCGTTTATATCTTGTATCCTAGCGTTTTGAAAATATAGCGTATGGATGATGCACGACAAACACGGCCTTTTAACAGCGCCCATTCCAAATGTGCTTCGTCAAATGACCATTCCAATGACATTTGGCATGATTGCCATTTTAATGTTCAATTTAGTTGATACGTTTTTTATCTCTCTGCTTGGCACCGATGCACTAGCTGCCATTAGCTTTACCTTCCCCATTACGTTTGCGATTAACTGCATCACCATGGGCATCGGTATTGGTATCTCGACGACCCTAGCTCGATTACTCGGAAAAGGTCATGCAAAACAAGCGGCGCACTTTTCAACCCACGGATTAATGTTAGCGTTATTGCTAGTCTCATTTGCCTCGTTAATCGGCTTACTAACTATCAATCCCCTATTTTCACTACTTGGTGCTAAACCTAACTTATTCCCACTTATTCATGAATACATGAGCGTTTGGTACTTAGCTATTCCACTTCTTGTTATTCCAATGGCTGGCAATAGCGCTATTCGCGCAACAGGCGATACAAAAACACCAGCGAAAATCATGATGCTCGCAGGGCTCATTAACGGTGTTCTCGATCCTCTGCTTATTTTTGGTATCGGCCCTTTCCCTGAGCTTGGTATTCAAGGGGCTGCAATATCTAGCGCACTGAGTTGGTTTGGGGCCTTAATCGGTTCGCTCTATGTTTTGACCAAACGAGAGAAACTCATCGCTTTCCCTAACTTTTCTCGAATATACAGCGATTGGACACAGATTCTTAAAATTGGCACGCCAGCCGCTCTCTCTAACGCCATGGTTCCATTGGCTGGCGCAATCCTGATGGTATTACTCGCCTCACACGGTACCGTCGCTGTCGCTGCATTCGGAGCCGCACAACGAATTGAGTCGTTACTTATTTTAGTCTTGATGGCGCTCACGTCAGTGTTGACCCCTTTCATGGCACAAAACCTCGGAGCAGATAATAGCCAACGTAGTTTTAGCGCGCTGTTCATCAGTATGCGGTTTGCCATCGTCTTTCAGCTGATAATTTTTGTCATGATGGTGCCACTGAGCATCCCATTAGCGCGTCTTTTCTCACAAGAGCAATCGGTGCGAGACCTTCTTTGGCACTACTTGCTTGTCGTGCCTTTTAGCTATGGTTTTCAAGGCGTGACAATGATGCTTATCGCTGGGCTGAATGCTCTGCATAAACCGATGCAGGCTTTTCAATGGAGTATCATGAGACTGTTTCTCTTTACCTTGCCGATCGCATGGCTAGGAAGCACCCTATATGACGTTGAAGGATTGTTCATTGGCATTGCAGTGGGGAATATCATTTCCGGTGTGTGTAGCTATTTATATGCACTTAGGCTTCGCCGGATTCATTGCCATTAGTATCCAAATACCTAGTGCTGAGCACTTAGCACCTAAATACATTTTTTACTCAACGTGGAAAGCGAAAAAAGCCGACACTTCAATGAGTCTCGGCTTCTTAATATTTTCTGATGGTATCGAAAATTAATCGATCACTTCATCGTCTTCTTCAATCTCAAGCTCAATATCTAATGGCTCTTGAGAGATAATAATACCGGTGTTATCCGCATAGAGAAAATCCTCTGGCATAAAGGTAACGCTACCAAAGTTTACAGCTACATCTAGCTCACCAACTCCGTTACCAACAGCTCCAACAGGAATAGACGCGAGCGCTTGAATACCAATGCTCATATCTTCTAGCTCGTCAACTTCACGAACACAACCATAGACGACAATACCTTCCCACTCGCTCTCTTCTGCTAGTGTAGCCAGTTCAGCATCAATTAGTGCGCGGCGAAGTGAGCCACCACCGTCAATGAGTAATACTCTTCCTACCCCATCTTGCTCTAAGACGTCTCGAATGAGGCTGTTATCTTCAAAGCACTTGATGGTGGTAACTTGGCCAGCAAATGATGCGCTGCCACCAAAGTTACTAAAAAGTGGTTCAACGACATCAACTTGATCTAAGTAGATATCGCAAAGAGCAGAAGTATTGTATTCCATAGTATTTATCCATACTGATAGTCATCTCTATCGAGTATATAGGGTCAATAAGTCAATGCAATGATAAGACTCAATTAACTGACTAGAGTTTGCGCTATCACAATGCCCGTAAATAGTAGATTCGTCAGCAAAGCACACTTAACCACAATGGGCATCATAGGGGCGATTTGAGCGGGTTGTGTTGCTTGCCAAACGGCTTTCCCATGCTTAAAGACAATAACCAAACTCAAGATGAACGGCAGACTAAGAATGATAGGTGCCGGTTGAAGCACCAAATAGCTCGCAAACATCACCAATGCCGTCACCAGTAGTAACGTATGGTATTGCTTTGATTTGTTTTGCCCTAAACGAACCGCGACGGTTCTCTTTCCACACGCCTGATCATTCTCTATATCGCGCATGTTATTGACATTCAACACTGCAACTGCGAATAGACCGCAGCCTACAGCAGGCAGTATCAGCGCAGCTTCGACAAAACCGGTATGTAGAAAAAAGGTTCCGGCAACACCGAGTAGACCAAAGAAGATAAAGACCGAAATATCACCAAGCCCGACATAACCATACGGCTTATTGCCAACGGTATAGGCAATCGCAGCCACAATAGCCAGTATGCCCAATCCAATGAAAGACACGATACTTTGCAGACTGTCGAGTGCATAAAAAACCAGACACAGGCCCGAAAGCATAGTTAAAACAATATTGATGACCATAGCTTGCTTCATGGTGTTTAGTGAGACCGCACCTGACTGAATGGCGCGAATCGGGCCAAGACGGGCATCGTTGTCTGTCCCTTTAACCGCATCACCATAATCATTAGCTAGATTAGACAATATTTGCAGCAAGGTCGCCGTAACAAATGCCAACACAGCAATTGCGATAGAGAATTGCCCAATGGAATACGCAAGAACACTGCCCGTTAAGATTGAAACAAGCGCTAAAGGGAGAGTTTTGGGTCTTGCGGCGTCTAACCAGATTTGAATTGATTGCTTCATTATTTTATTTGCTTACGCTCAATGTAATGATGATTGTGTCATAACCTTTTCATTCACGCAAAAACTAAAAAAGGCCACCATAAGTGACCTTTTTTTCTCGCATTAGAGTCAGACGACACTCTGCAATTATTTAACTCGACCTACGTATTCTGAGCTACGAGTATCTACTTTAATCACTTCACCAATAGAGATGAAAAGCGGAACACGAACCACAGCGCCTGTTGCAAGAGTAGCAGGCTTACCACCAGTACCTTGAGTATCGCCTTTCAGGCCAGGATCTGTTTCAGTCACTTCAATCTCAACAAAGTTTGGTGGCGTAACAACGATTGGGTTACCGTTCCAAAGCGTGATCATACAAGTGTCGTTTTCTACAAGCCATTTAGCATTCTCGCCAACCGCTTTCACTTCAGCTGCAATTTGCTCGAAAGACTCACTGTTCATAAAGTGATAGAATTCACCATCGTTGTACAGGTAATCAAGATCAACATCCATAACGTCAGCAACTTCTACAGTTTCACCTGACTTAAAGGTTTTCTCTAATACTTTACCTGAAAGCAATTTACGGATTTTGACACGGTTGAACGCCTGACCTTTGCCCGGTTTCACTAACTCGTTTTCGAGAATGACACACGGCTCCTTATCAAGCATAAGTTTAAGACCGCCTTTAAATTCATTCGTGCTAACAGTAGCCATTTTTTCCTCTTACTATATTTCGAGTTTAAATTAATGTCGCACATCATAACCCGAATTACCCCATCTGTTGAGCAAAACTGGCTCAAACAACTGGCGAATGCGATCTCAGACCCAGCAAAGCTGCTCGCACAGCTTGATATTGATGTCTCAGAGTGGGAAAACGGCTTTGACGCCAAAACTCTGTTTGCGCAGCGTGTACCGCTCAGTTTTGTGAATCGAATGGAAAAAGGTAATCCTCACGATCCGCTATTAAGACAAGTATTACCATTGTGTGAAGAGTTTGAGCAACACGAAGGCTACTCTGCTGATCCACTCGATGAGCAAGATAACCCCATCCCTGGATTGCTACACAAATATACCAATCGAGCGCTATTCATCGTGAAAGGCGGTTGTGCGATTAATTGCCGCTACTGTTTCAGACGCCACTTTCCTTACAGCGAAAATAAGGGCAATAAATCGGTATGGCAACAAGGCTTAGATTACCTGAGTGATCACCCAGAGATAAACGAGGTAATTTTGTCTGGTGGTGATCCTCTCATGGCAAAAGATCATGAGCTTGAGTGGTTGATTGATGCTATTGGCGACATTAAACACATAAAACGACTTCGTATTCATAGCCGTTTACCTGTTGTGATCCCAGCTCGAATTACCGATGAACTGTGTCAGCTTCTTTCTCGTACTCACTTACAAGTTGTTATGGTTACGCACATTAATCATGCCAACGAAATCGATGCTGAACTCACTCGCGCTATAAAAAAGCTAAAGAATGCCAATGTAACGATGCTCAATCAAAGCGTACTGCTAAAAGGCGTTAATGATAGCGTCGAAATACAGGTTGGTTTGAGTGAAACGCTCTTTTCAGCGGGGATTCTACCCTACTACCTACACGTTCTAGACAAAGTACAAGGGGCAGCGCATTTTTACGTCTCCGATGAAAAAGCTAAAACTATTATGGCCGGATTAATTGAGCAAGTATCTGGATACCTTGTCCCGACCCTTACTCGTGAAGTCGCCGGGAAACGCAGTAAAACGCCACTCGACTTGCACTTGGAGTAACGGCCAACTATTAAATTAATGCGCCAGTTTATCGATGTGACCTACTGTCCGGTTTCATCCAATACCCCTTAACTGAAGCACGATTTTTTGACAGAAAACAATGAAATAGCGGATCGTAACTCTAGCAGCCCAATACGCACATCAGCTCACATCTACGCCTACCACTTTTGTATAGGATTGTGCCTACACACATAATTGGTTGAGGTATAAGCATGTTCTATGTACATATGCTGCTGTTGTTGTCGGTTATCTTTATTGGTATCCGTCATGGAGGCATAGCGTTTGGTTTGCTGGGAGGGCTAGGCGTATCTGTACTCGCCTTCGTATTTGGCATTGCTCCAGGAACACCACCAATCAGCGTAATGCTGATCATTCTAGCGGTTGTTGCTGCCTCTGCGACCTTAGAGGCTACTGGTGGTCTAAAGCTATTAGTGAAGTTTGCAGAACGCTTATTACGTAAACACCCGAACCAAATTGTTTTTCTCGGCCCACTCTGTACTTACTCACTGACAGTGCTCGTCGGGACAGGCCATTCCGTGTATCCGCTTCTTCCCGTGATTTATGATGTCGCCTATAAAAAGGGTATTCGTCCTGAGCGTCCAATGGCGATGGCAACGGTCGCTTCTCAAATGGGCATCACCGCGAGCCCGATTGCAGCCGCAGCCGCCGTTGTGATGGCAACCGCTGCTGACAACAACTTAGATATCAGCTTAGTGAACGTTCTGCTCGTCACCATTCCAGCCACGCTCATCGGTTTACTTGCAGGTTGTACATGGAGTTTAAAACGCGGTAAAGACTTAGATAAAGACCAAGATTTTATCGAACGCTGCAAAGATCCTGAGTTCAAAGCACAGCTTATTGATGCCACTGTAGACAACTCAGATGATCCGAAAACGAATGCTCAAGCTAAAAAAGGGCTGGGGATCTTCTTAGCGGGTATCGCCACGGTGATCTTTGTCGCGATGTTTGGTAAAGATCTCGCGCTACTACCAGACGGTGTCAACATGTCCGTCGCCATTCAGTTTCTAATGCTGTCTGTTGGTGCCGTCATCTTACTGACAACTAAAGTCGACCCGAAAAAAATAGTACACAGTAATGTATTTATTGCAGGCATGACGGCGGTGATCATCATCTTCGGTATTGCGTGGATGAGTGACACTATCATTGGTTACCACAAGCCTTACCTAATTAGCCTTGTGAGTGACTTAGTGGCGGCGCATCCTTGGACATTTGCTATAGCGATGTTTGTTGTCTCTGTTTTCCTAAAGAGCCAAGCTGCTGTACTGACCATTATGCTACCGCTCGGTTTTGCCATGGGCATCCCAGCGCCCGTACTGATCGGTGTTTTACCCGCTTGTTATGCTTATTTCTTCTTCCCGTTCTACCCAAGTGACTTAGCAGCTATTACTTTTGACCGCTCTGGTACGACACAGATTGGTAAATACGTACTTAACCACAGCTTCTTGATACCCGGGTTTATCGGTGTCACTACAGCGACCATCGTTGGCTACTTAATTTCAATGGCTATCAATTAGTTCATAAAAGCACACCAATAGAGTACCAAAAATAAAAAATCCAGTTGGTTGCCCAACTGGATTTTTATTATCTGCATTTTGTATCTAGTGCATCTTGAACAACAGCCCTTTCGCTAATAAGGAAAGGCTTAAAATAACTCTTCAGCTACTTTGAATAGGTCGTTGCGAACAGGACGCTTCATGTTCTCAATGGCATCGATAATGTCGTGGTGTACTAGTTCTTCTTTTTGAATACCAACACAACGACCGCCTTCACCTTCCATTAGAAGATGAACCGCATAGTTACCCATACGAGATGCTAATACACGGTCAAATGCTGTTGGACGACCACCACGCTGGATGTGACCAAGAACCGTTGCGCGAGTTTCACGACCGGTTGCATCTTCAATCTGTTTCGCCAGATCATTAGCATCCATCATAAGTTCAGTAAGTGCGATGATTGCATGCTTCTTACCCTTAGCAATACCGTCCTGAATTTGACCAATCAGTTGATCTTTATCCAGGCCCGTTTCAGGGGTAATAATGTACTCACAACCACCAGCAATTGCTGACATCAATGTTAAATCACCACAGTGGCGACCCATGATTTCCACAATAGAGATACGTTGGTGTGAAGAAGAAGTGTCACGTAGACGGTCAATTGCATCAATCACCGTATTTAGTGCCGTTAGGTAACCAATCGTGTAGTCAGTACCGGCAATATCGTTATCGATTGTGCCTGGAAGACCAATACATGGGTAACCCATTTCAGTTAGCTTCTTCGCGCCCATGTAAGAGCCGTCACCACCAATAACAACCAAAGCCTCAATGCCATGCTTCTTAAGGTTTTCAATGCCTTTCTGGCGAACTTCTACATGTTTAAAATCAGGAAAACGAGCAGAACCTAGAAAAGTACCACCACGGTTGATAACATCTGAAACACTAGAGCGGTCAAGTTTTTCAATGCGATCTTCAACAAGGCCTTGATAGCCGTCGTAAATACCGTAAACCTCAATACCAGCCGACAATGCTGTACGCACTACGCCTCGCACTGCTGCGTTCATACCAGGAGCGTCTCCGCCACTTGTTAAAACACCGATCTTCTTAATCATGCTCACCCTCGAATTTTTTTGGGAATTAAACTTCAATTTAATACCGATGACGATACAAGCGTCACCCGTGAAATCCTTTTAAACTGTGCAGTATGTTACCTTTACCGAAAAGGAATACTACATTTTTCTGCACTGAATTATGTAAGTTTATTACTTATGTAATAGTATTACAGTTTTCACCGATCGCTTTGTTGATTCACATCAGAATCATGTTTTTCTTTCACAGATCAAAAAAAGTGCAGTCCACATTATAAGTCTTGTTGATTATAGCTCTTCAATGATAGAACGGATTAATGACAATATTGTTACTCCGAATATCCGCTAAATATTTACTAAGCTAATCACTACCAATCATCCTTAACTTGTGACTTTTCACCATTCATAACGACCGAAAAAGGATCTTGGTGAATAAGTACGTCTGCACCGGGAAACTCTCTCATTAACCTCTCTTCGACCTCATCAGAGATTCTATGTGCTTCTATCAAAATCATATTGTCATCAAGCTCAAGGTGCAGCTGAATAAAACGAGTTGGCCCAGCCATACGCGTTCTTAATTGGTGGACACCCAACACCCCCTCGATTTCAAGGCAGCATTCACGAATCTTTGATAGTTCGTCATCGGGAAGCTTGCGATCCAACAGAGTTTGAATTGCCTCACTCACCATTTGGTAAGCGCTATAAAGAATATATATACCAATAGCAACAGCAAAGACAGCATCAGCCTGAGTCACACCAAACCAGCTAAGGGCAAGTGCAATCATAATCGCGCCGTTCATGTATAAATCGGTTTGATAGTGCAGAGAATCTGCGGCGATAGCTTGGCTTCCCGTTTTCTTCACGACATGCTTTTGGAACCGGACTAATGCAAAAGTGACAATCATGGCGAAGAAGCTCACATAGACGCCGTATTCTGGCGAGGTCAGCTCATGCGGACGGAAAAAACGTTCAACACCGTTCAGAATAAGAAAACACGCAGAGCCTGAAATGAACATCGCCTGCGCAAGCGCCGCTAACGATTCCGCCTTGCCGTGACCAAAAGTGTGTTCTTTATCTGCAGGTTGGAGAGAGTAGCGTATCACCATCAAATTAACGCCAGATGCGGCAATATCAAGCATTGAATCGATAACAGAGGCGAGCAAACTCACCGAACCGGTAATCCACCAAATAGCAACTTTAACGACTAATAATAGAGTCGCAACGGCGGTTGCAGTCCATGCTGCCATGGTAACCAAACGAGCGTATTCTTGTTTCATATAACATTTATAACTAGAACAATATGCGTTCAGTATAACGCGTGAACGATAAAAAAAATATCAAACAAAAGGCAGCCATATAGGCTGCCCAAAAACGAGACTGAATAGTCACAATAAATCGCGACTTACGACTCTTGCATGCGTTCCTGCATTTTATCGCTGCACTTGTTCATACGTTCTTGCTGCAGTTCAACAAATTGAGCTTTTTGCTCATCCGTTAGTACGCTTAACATTTTTTGTTGTTGCTCAAGCTTATTCACTCGGCGCTCAGTTTGTTTCTCAACCATCTGTTGAGCTAACTCATTGGCTGCTGCCTCATCAAAAGTGTCAGCTAAAACTAATGTTTGAACCTGTTGTTGATAGGCTTGCATTTCAGCGTGCTTAGCTTGGAAATTATCTTGATGGTGAGCTTTCATCTCAGTTTTAGACGTTTCACGCAGCTCTTTAAGTTGATCTTTTTGTTCATCAGTCAGATCCAATTGGCGGACGATGCTTCGGTCAAATCCACCCGAACACTTGCCACTTTTTCCACCTTTATGATGTGAATCGCCGCCAAAGGCATACGCACTTGCTGTTGCGAACGTCAGTGGAAGAATCGCCGCAGCCAAAACTAATTTTTTTGTTGTGTTCATAATCGTACCCTCTAATGTTTCATCTCTATTCGGTTCAAATCGCTACCGTTGCAGCGCTTGAGTTTAGAATACGACTTCGGGTGTAAATGAGCGTTTAGTAAGCGTAAAGGATCGTAAAGAGCATAAATTAATCTCTTCGTGACTCCTTTTTCGCAGTAATATAAATAAGAAACACATAGCAGCAGTAATTTCAAAAGAGGCAAAGCATTTATGGCGCATATCCTACTAATCGATGATGACACCGAACTCACCAGCTTATTGAAAGAGGTATTAAGCTATGAAGGGTTTACGGTGACGGAAACCAACGATGGCGAGTCTGGACTTGCAGAAGTCAGTGATGATATCGATTTAATTTTGCTGGATGTCATGATGCCAAAGCTCAACGGCATGGATACCTTGAAGAAGTTACGTGAAACATGGAGCACACCGGTTCTGATGCTCACCGCCCGAGGCGAAGAGATCGACCGTGTCATTGGGCTAGAACTAGGTGCTGATGATTATTTACCTAAGCCTTTTAGTGATCGCGAGCTACTGGCAAGAATGAAAGCGATATTACGCCGAACGCAAACCCAAGCTGCGCCTAAAATGACGGACTGCATCGAGTATTTAGATATTAAGGTTTATCCCGGAAAACAAGAGGCGTACTGCCAAGAGCAGCTATTAGAGCTAACCACCACTGAATTTGCCCTATTAACGCACTTTATTCAAAACCCCGGAGTCACGCTCACTAAAGAAACGCTAAGCCTTGATGTGCTAGGAAAGCGTCTAGCCGCTTTTGACCGAGCCATTGATATGCATGTCTCCAACTTACGCAAAAAACTGCCTGATACAGAATCGGGTCGCTCACGAATTAAGACCTTAAGAGGTCGCGGCTATTTGCTGATTGAGGAGGATTGATGCGCCTGCCTAAAGCCACAAGCCTATATGGCCGTATCTTTGCCATTTTTTGGTTCACCATGCTATTGGTCCTGCTTGCGGTTCTCTCTCTGCCTCACCTCGATCCAAGAAAAGCCCGAGATGTTCCGGGTGATCAACTGCAAAAGCTCGCTAGGCTTAAAGAAAACATAGAGAACAGACACAGAAAAGATACCGACCTCGGGCGGATCATCTTTAATCTTGAAGATCAGCGCGGATCCCATCGAAATTCGCGACCGCGCATTTTTATCACCGATCTTGAGGGTAATGTGCTCACCACGAAGAAACACCATGACTTTAAGATTCGAGCACTGAAAAACTTTGTCACCAGCATCGAGTCCATTGAGACACCAAAGCAGAAGCTTTATGGTCAATATATGGTGGCAGGTCCACTTCCAATCACTCTTGCTAAGCGTGACCTGCTGCTTTATGTCGGTCTGAGATGGGATCAACCTTCGCCATTCTTACTGCGACTGTTTGATAAGCCCTTTCAGTTACTGTTTGCTGTCATGCTGGTCAGTACTCCACTGCTACTGTGGTTAGCATGGGCTTTAAGTCAACCAGCACGAAAGCTTGAACGAGCGGCAAAACGTGTCGCAAGGGGAGAGTTTATTGTCGACCCTGAGCTTGAAAAAGGAACATCAGAATTTCGCCAAGCGGGCACCAGTTTTAACCAAATGGTTGAAGCGGTAAACAGCATGCTCTCAGGTCAACAGAGGCTTCTATCGGACATATCTCATGAACTGAGATCGCCATTAACAAGGTTGAGAATGGCTAATGCACTCGCGACTCGAAAGCAGGGAGAAAGCTCAGAACTGAGCCGGATTGACACCGAAGCTCAGCGATTAGAGCAGATGATAGCCGAACTATTAGAGCTTTCACGCATGCAAGCGGATAGTCACCTAAAGCGTGAAGAACAACCATTAAGCAGCTTATGGGAAGAGCTACTCAAAGACGCACAGTTTGAAGCCGAACAGATAGAAAAGAGCTTATGCTTCTCTTCGATTCCCGAGCGAGTTATCTCAGGCAATCCAAAGCTGCTGATGAGTGCAATTGAGAACATTACTCGCAATGCTATCTATTATGGTAAAGACCAAGTTAGAGTCACAATGAATGCGAGTGAAACTAATCTAACGATCGTTGTTGAAGACAACGGTGAAGGCGTACCTGAAAATGAAATGAATGAGATATTTCGCCCTTTCTATCGTGTATCGACTGCCCGAGATCGAAATTCAGGGGGAGCCGGATTGGGCCTAGCGATTACAGAGAGTGCGATTCGCCAACATAGCGGCACCATTTCAGCGAGTCGAAGTGAGCTTGGAGGCTTGAAAGTCACGGTCCAACTGCCTTTAAGTGCTTAAATCGACTGTCAGCGATAAAACCACACAAATAACGCAGTTGTAAATGATTATCATTAGCAATAAAGTAATCCTTCTATTAAGGAGGATTACTATGTCTCACACATTCCCAGAGTTACCTTATGCTTACGATGCCCTAGAGCCTTATATTGATGCTCAAACCATGGAAATCCATTACAGCAGACATCATCGAACCTATTACGATAAATTCATCACAGCAGTAAAAGGAACATCACTAGAGCAAGCGACACTGACGGATATTTTTGATTCGGTATCTCAACACTCTCCTGCGGTGAGAAATAACGGCGGCGGCTACTTTAATCATATTCTGTATTGGCACTGCATGACACCCAACCCTCAAGGGGAGCCCACGGGCGCATTGGCTCAAGCCATCATCTCAACCTTTGGTACATTTGACGCCTTCCAAGAGCAATTTACTCAAGCAGCGATCAACACCTTCGGTTCAGGTTTTGTTTGGTTAATCGTTCAAGACGAACAACTAAAAATCACTTCAACAAGCAATCAAGACAACCCACTTATGGATGTCGTTTCTGAACGGGGTGAGCCGATTCTGGCTCTCGATGTATGGGAGCACGCCTATTACATCAGCTATCGAAATAAACGGCCTGAGTATATTCAAGCGTGGTGGAATGTGGTCAATTGGGATGCAGTAAGTGAAAATTACGCAGTCGCGAGAACGATAAATTCCTAGCCGCACTTCACTGAGAATCATTATCTTGCTTGGCGGCTACCATAAGCCGCCTTATACTCTAGTCCCAAACTTTTAACACAGACACTTTCCGTATGTTTGATATTGCTCTCTATGAACCTGAAATAGCCCCGAACACTGGGAACATCATTCGACTTTGCGCTAATTGTGGAGCGAACCTACATCTTATCGAGCCACTCGGCTTTGATCTGGAAGAGAAGAAAGTACGTCGCGCTGGTTTGGATTATCACGATTTAGCCCGCGTAAAACGTCACAAAGATTTCGCTGCGTTTATGGAATATTTGGAAAATGAACGTGAAGGACAGTTCCGAATTTTCGCCTGCACCACTAAAACAACAGGTCATCACGTCGATGCTAAATATACCCAAGGTGACGTACTGCTGTTTGGTCCTGAAACGCGTGGGCTTCCAGCGGATCTGATTGAAAGCTTACCAATGGATCAGCGTATTCGAATTCCAATGATGCCAGACGCGAGAAGCCTTAATCTGTCGAATGCCGTCGCTATCATTGCTTTTGAAGCATGGCGTCAGATGGGTTTTGATGGTGCAGTGTAAATATTGCCTTTATGGCACTGACTGTTTCGCCATAAACTAGATAACAAAAAAGCAGCTCCTTAGCTGCTTTTTTTCACTCTCAGAAACTGAAATAGTTCTAATTCAGCTTGTTTCTGTCTTGGTCGTCTTTCTTTTCGTATTCACCCTCAAAGGTGCTGCCGTTCGAATCAGAATTAAACGGGTCACGATGAAAAGGGTCCTGTTCAAATGGGCTCTGCCCAAATGGCTGACCACCAAAGCCAGCCCCACCGACAGACTTAACCACCATTTTACTCATAAGGTATTTCGCTATCGCAGCTCTCGGAGCAGGAAGTAGAACTAACATACCAAAGGCGTCGGTCATAAAGCCCGGAGTCAGTAGTAAAACCCCAGAAACCGCCAGCATGACACCTTCAAAAATTTGTTGTGCAGGCATTTCACCTTGATTTAGGCGACCCTGTACAGACCTTAACGTCTGCAAACCTTGGCTACGAACCAATGAAGCGCCGACAAAAGCCGTCAGTAAAACTAAGCCGATTGTTGGCCATAGGCCAAAGAAATCACCCACTTGGATAAATAGAGCAATCTCTATGATCGGTACAAAAATAAATAGTAATAGTAAGATAGGAAACACACGCCCTCCTTTGTTGAATCCAGTGTACGCGCAAACGCTCTCTTAGCTCAAATGAATCATGTAAAAATCTGTATGTTCAACAAAAAACGTACACTAAGCAGTATCCATTTTTAGATAACTATTACTAATGGATCACCAATACATTTCCTCTTGTGAAGTATCGTTCATATTTTCATAAAAAGGTGATCCAGTTACTATTTTTATGTGCCTAGTTCAGTATCATGTGCTTCAGATGTTAGGAAAGATTTCCTAGCCCACAATTCTGAAGAAGGGATTCTTAAATGCAGAGTTGGGGAATATTTTATTAATTACCAATAATAATTCTCTAAGGATCCCGTTATGGCTACCCCGTCTAATGCTACAACTACAGCTCAACAAGCCACTCGAATCGAAGAAGATCTTTTAGGTCAACGTCATGTCCCTGCTGATGCGTATTACGGCATCCATACTTTACGCGCGATTGAAAATTTCAACATCTCTAACTCAACCATCTCTGACGTACCTGAATTCGTTCGCGGCATGGTGATGACTAAAAAAGCAGCCGCTCTAGCAAATAAAGAGCTCGGCGTGCTACCAAAAGATGTCGCAAACCATATTATTCAAGCGTGTGATTTGATCCTTGATACAGGTAAGTGCATGGATCAGTTCCCATCGGATGTATTCCAAGGTGGTGCTGGAACGTCAGTTAACATGAACACCAACGAAGTAATTGCTAACGTTGCATTAGAGTTAATGGGTAAAGAGAAAGGTCAATACGAGTTCGTTAATCCAAATGATCACGTCAATAAGAGCCAATCAACTAACTGTGCTTACCCAACGGGCTTCCGTATTTCTGTATTTAATAGCGTTCGTAAACTCATTGACGCAATTGAGTACCTAAAGGGTTCTTTCGATCTCAAGAGCAAAGAGTACGAAAACACATTAAAGATGGGTCGAACTCAGCTTCAAGATGCTGTACCTATGACGGTTGGACAAGAGTTCCATGCTTGGTCAGTCACTCTAAATGAAGAGATTCGTGCACTACAGTTCACCTCTAAGTTACTGCTTGAAGTAAACCTTGGTGCAACGGCAATCGGTACCGGTCTAAACGCTGTTGATGGTTACCAAGAAGCGGCAGTTAGACACTTGGCAGAAGTAACTGGACACGAATGTGTTCAAGCAGAAGATCTAATTGAAGCAACATCAGACTGTGGCGCTTACGTAATGGCACACGGCGCACTTAAGCGTCTAGCAGTGAAACTGTCTAAGATCTGTAATGACCTACGTCTACTCTCTTCTGGTCCCCGTACTGGTCTTAACGAGCTAAACCTTCCTGAACTGCAAGCTGGCTCTTCAATCATGCCTGCTAAAGTAAACCCAGTTGTTCCTGAAGTAGTAAACCAAGTGTGCTTTAAGGTTCTAGGTAACGACAACACCATCTCTTTCGCAGCAGAAGGCGGTCAGCTTCAACTTAACGTGATGGAGCCTGTAATTGCTCAAAGCATGTTTGAGTCTTTAGATATTCTGACTAACGCGTGTGTCAACCTACGTGATAAATGTGTGGATGGTATCACCGTCAACAAAGAAGTCTGTGAAGGCTACGTGTTTAACTCTATTGGCATCGTCACTTACTTAAATCCATACATTGGCCACCACGAAGGTGACATTGTCGGTAAGATTTGTGCAGAAACAGGTAAGAGTGTCCGTGAAGTCGTACTAGAGCGAGGCTTATTAACCGAAGAAGAGCTTGATGACATTTTCTCGGTTGAAAACCTAATGAGACCTCAGTATAAAGGCAAGCGTTACGAGTAATTGCTAAAACAGGCTCCCAACTGGGGGCCTTTTTTGGGCTTATTGACAATAAATCAAAATAACAAATACGTATAAGCTACTCATAATAAACATTTATCTTATTTAATTTAACAATATAAAAGAGGTGATCACATGATCGCAGTTGAACTATTTGTGGTTCTGTTCTTTATTTTTATCGGAGCACGAATCGGTGGAATCGGTATTGGTTTCGCAGGTGGTGCCGGTGTTATCGCACTATCACTGATCCTTGGTGTACCAACCAGCCAATCGTTTATTCCCGTCGATGTTATTCTTATTATCATGTCTGTTATTACCGCCATTGCTGCAATGCAGGTTGCGGGCGGCATGGACTGGCTAGTGCAGATTGCTGAAAATTTTCTGCGAAAACACCCTGAGCGAATCACTTTTTACGCACCTATTGTTACCTTCTTTATGACGCTAATGGCGGGTACTGGCCATACAGCCTTCTCAACTCTTCCTGTTATTGCAGAAGTTGCAAAAGGCCAAGGCGTTCGCCCATCTCGCCCTCTTTCTATCGCCGTTGTTGCTTCACAAATTGCCATTACCGCATCTCCTATTTCAGCTGCGGTAGTCGCTTTTGCTGCTATGCTGGCTCCTTTTGGCGTTGATTACTTAACGCTACTTGCGATATGTATTCCAACCACTTTCCTTGCTTGTATGGCGGGTGCCTTTGTTGCCAACTTTATGGGCTGTGAGCTAAAAGATGATCCTGTTTATCAAGAGCGTCTTGCAAAAGGGCTTATCAAACAAGAGAACAACCAACAACGTGAAATTTTACCAACAGCAAAACGCGCTACCTATATTTTCCTTGCTGCGATTGGTTTCGTTGTTTGTTACGCGGCTGCTATTTCAGGTTCAGTCGGTCTAATTGAGAACCCAACGCTAGGTCGTAATGAAGCAATCATGACCTTCATGCTAGCGGCCGCTGCTGCTATTGTTCTGTTCACAAAAATTGATGCGTCTAAAATCCCAGCTGCGGCAACTTTCCGCTCGGGTATGACAGCGTGTGTTTGTGTACTGGGCGTAGCATGGCTAGGTTCAACGTTTGTTAACGCACACGTAGATAGCATCAAAGACGTGGCTGGTGCGCTGCTTTCTGATTACCCATGGATGTTGGCATTGGTATTGTTCTTTGCGTCTATGCTTCTATATTCTCAAGGTGCAACAACAGTTGCTCTAATGCCAGCAGCGCTTGCTATTGGTGTTGCTCCGCTAACGGCTGTTGCTTCATTTGCTGCGGTTAGTGCACTGTTTGTTCTTCCAACCTACCCGACTCTACTGGCGGCGGTTGAGATGGACGATACAGGCTCAACTCGAATTGGTAAGTATGTGTTTAACCACGCATTCTTTATTCCAGGTGTTACCACCATCGCGACAGCTGTCGCGTTAGGTTTCACTTTTGGTAGCCTATTCATCTAATTAACCGCGTCTAAACAAAGGGAGCTTCGGCTCCCTTTGTTATTTATACTCTATAATTTTATTGACCCTAATCAAAATAGCCTTCGAAAATTGCATTCCTCTCCAAAAATAAAGTTTGAATAAAATTCCACACTTACTATTTGTTATAAGAAAAACCCATCAACAGCCGTGTTCACTTGATTAAACGGTCGAATATTAATTCAAGTTTAATAACAGAATACCCCTCCTGATTTTTAGACTAAAAAGCACCTACTTTTTAGTGGTTAATTTTTGTGAACGAACACAAGGTTAACTCTTTGAGTCACGCTTAGAATAATTGCAGCTAGATTACCTAAACACCTAATAACAGTGGATTACAACCACTGAAATAATTTAACTATAAATATATATTTATCAATTTAGTCCATGCGATTTATTTTAATTTCGCCAATAACATAATTAATTAGTCGCTTATTCACATCTATTTAACTATTAATAGATGTAAGGAGATAGCTATGACAACTGAAACTCTACCAACAGAAAAAAAGAAGGGTGGCTTCTTTGCCAACTTTAAATTCCCCTCTGCCTACACCATTTTATTTATTCTTATTGCATTAGTTGCCCTACTTACTTGGATTGTCCCAGCTGGGCAATACGATCGCGCAATGAACGATGACCTCGGCCGAGAAGTTCCAGTTACTGGCACCTATCAAAAAGTCGACGGTAACCCTCAAGGTGTCATTGATGTATTACTGGCACCAATTGATGGCTTCTACGATCACGAAAGCTACGAAGCAGCCGCCATTGATGTCTCGCTATTCATCCTTATTATTGGTGGCTTTCTAGGGCTAGTAACAAAAACTGGTGCTATAGATGCTGGGATAGAGCGAGTAACCGCACGCTTAGAAGGGCGTGAAGAGTTAATGATCCCCATACTCATGGCGCTGTTCGCTGCAGGCGGCACGGTTTATGGTATGGCGGAAGAGTCCTTACCTTTCTACACCCTACTAGTCCCTGTCATGATGGCGGCTCGATTTGACCCCCTCACTGCAGCGGCAACCGTACTACTGGGTGCAGGTATCGGTGTTCTTGGCTCTACCATTAACCCGTTTGCTACCGTGATTGCAGCTAACGCCTCTGGTATACCATTCACTGACGGCATCATGCTACGTATCGCAATGCTTGTCATCGGTTGGGTCATCTGCGTTGCCTATGTCATGCGCTATGCTCGCATGGTGAAAGCAGACCCTAGTAAATCGATTGTTTATGACAAGTACGAAGAGAACAAAGCTCACTTCTTGGGTAATGCAAACGGTGAAAAACTGGAGTTCACCGCAACACGTAAAGCAATATTGGCTATTTTTGGCGGCTCATTCGGGGTCATGATCTACGGCGTATCTGTTGCTGGTTGGTGGATGGCAGAGATCTCTGCGATGTTCTTAGCTGCGACTATCATCGTTGGAATTGTGGCTCGAATGAGTGAAGAGGAGTTTACTAATAGCTTTATTGATGGTGCTCGCGACCTATTAGGCGTTGCACTGATCATTGGTATTGCTCGTGGTATCGTCGTCGTCATGGACCGCGGAATGATCACCGATACTATTTTGTTTTCTGCGGAACAAATGGTGACGGGGCTATCTTCGGTAGTCTTCATTAACGTAATGTTTTTCCTTGAAATTCTACTATCGTTCTTGGTTCCTTCAACGTCTGGTCTTGCAGTATTAACTATGCCAATTATGGCTCCATTGGCTGATTTTGCGGGAGTCGGGCGAGATCTGGTTATCACCGCTTATCAATCAGCTTCAGGGCTTGTTAACCTTATTACACCAACCTCCGCTGTGGTAATGGGTGGTCTAGCGATTGCGAGAGTGCCTTACGTACGATGGGTTAAATGGGTCATGCCACTGATTGGAATCTTAACCGTGTTCTGTATTATCACGCTAAGCATTGGTGCGCTTATCTAGCGCCTAACCATTAGCATACAATCTGCAAAAACAGATTCAATAAAGCCACTGTCTCTCAGTGGCTTTTTTATTAGCTAGAGCTTCTAGGTGATTCTAACCATCACGAGTAGCTGAGTCTTTAATCAAATAAATAGGCACTATTCATCGTTATTTATATTTAGCGCCAACTCAATATGATTAGATTAATTTATAAGAGCATGACTATTTCTAATGGAACACTTTCCCTATCTAAAACAGCCTCAGTAATAAAATGTGATCCTAACGATTTTATTAGGAAAAAGTTTTGTTAACAACCGTCGAAATCACTCTTCATTTATAACTATCTAAATAAAAAAAATGCATATTTTAATAATGTACATACTCACATTAAGCATCATGTATTGAATACAATCCCCCAAACCTATCCTCATCTTTAGAGTGATTAGGTAAATAGTGCATAATATTCCTTAACCAACGGCTAGTTAGGAGGAGATAACCGAGTGGATAACTGAATAGATATTGTTAAACCCTCGTATTTAAAGGGTTCCGTGATAAAAAACAATTTGTGATTGACCTCTAAGAAAGCCAGCCAAACCTGAGTAATATGAATTACAGAACAAAAGAATAATATTAAATATTCTCTACTTTCCTCCTACAAAATAAATATTGTTTTTTGAATAAAACAATTTCAATTAATAAGAGAGATACGATCATGAGTAAGTTCTATGTAGGTTCTGAAATAGGTCAATTACGTCGCGTTTTAATTCATCGCCCAAGACGAGCACTGACTCACTTAACACCATCAAATTGCCACGATTTGCTGTTTGATGATGTTCTTGCTGTTGAACGTGCTGGTGAAGAGCATGATGCATTTGCTCAAACCTTGAAAGACCAAGGTGTTGAAGTACTGCTGTTGACTCACCTACTTGCTGATACATTGGCAGTACCTGAAGCAAAAGACTGGTTGCTTAATACACAAATATCGAACTATCGTTATGGCCCGACGTTTGCCAATGATGTGCGTTGTTACCTTGGTGATATCCCTAATCTTGAACTGGCTAAAATCTTAACTGGTGGTTTGTCGTTTGCTGAGTTACCAATGAAGTCCTCTTCAATGCTGCAATCTATGCACAAACCGACCGACTTCATCATCGATCCGCTACCTAATCATTTATTTACTCGTGATACCTCATGCTGGGTCTATGGTGGTGTGTCCATCAACCCGATGGCGAAAATGGCTCGTCAACGTGAAACGAATCATTTGCGTGCAATTTATCGCTGGCATCCAACGTTTGCTGGTGAAGATTTCATTAAGTACTACGGAGACGAAGAACGTGCCTACGACCGCTCAACTATAGAGGGTGGTGATGTACTGGTCATCGGCAAAGGTGCTGTTCTTATTGGTATGTCTGAGCGTACGACTGCTCAAGGTGTTGAGCAGCTTGCATCAAGCCTATTCAAACACGGTCAAGCGAAGCAAGTCATTGCACTTGAGCTGCCACAAGATCGCTCTTGTATGCACTTAGATACCGTCATGACGCACATGCGTGAAGATACGTTCTCTATCTATCCAAACGTTATTCCAGATGATGTGAACTGCTGGAGTTTGACTGGGGATGAATCCGGCACGGTCAAAGCAACACAGCAAGAATCTTACATGCGCACTATCGCTAAAGCCCTGCATGTCGACAAACTCAATCTTATTACTACGGGTGGTAATAGCTTTGAGGCAGAACGTGAACAGTGGAACGATGCCAACAACGTATTGACGGTGAAACCAGGTGTGGTTATCGGCTATGAGCGTAACACCTACACCAATGAAAAATACGATAAAGCAGGCATTACTGTTCTGCCAATTCCAGGGGATGAGCTTGGCCGAGGCCGTGGTGGTGCTCGCTGCATGAGTTGCCCAATTGAGCGTGACGGTATCTAACCGCCAAAGCGATAACGGTCGAGGTGCCTATCTCGACCACAATTAAAGAGAAAATCATTATGACTAGAAAAACAGTTGTTGTCGCACTGGGTGGGAATGCACTTCTAAAACGTGGCGAGCCACTAGAAGTTGACGTTCAACGCCACAATATTGAAACAGCAGTTAAAACCATTTCAGAGATCGCTAAAGAGTATGACGTGGTATTGGTTCACGGCAATGGCCCACAAGTTGGTCTACTTGCACTGCAAGGTTTGGAATACAAGAAAGTGAGCCCTTACCCGCTCGATGTTCTTGGCAGTGAAACTCAGGGCATGATTGGTTACATGCTCATGCAAGAGTTCAAAAACTATCTGCCTGAGCGCAACATCTCTTGCATGCTGACTCAGATGATGGTTGATCCCAACGATCCTGCGTTTGCCGATCCAACCAAGCCAATTGGCCCTATTTACGAAGAGAAAGAAGCCCGAGAAATGGCTGAAAAATACCACTGGACAATCAAGCCAGACGGAAAGCACTTCCGCCGTGTTGTCCCAAGTCCTCAGCCGACTGGTATTGTCGAACATCAAGCTATCACTAAACTTATCGACGAAGGTCACCTTGTTATCTGTACCGGTGGCGGTGGCATTCCAGTGAAAAAAGAGAACGGCAAGTTAGTTGGTGTTGAAGCGGTTATCGACAAAGACATGTCAGCGGCATTTTTAGCAAAACAGCTTGATGCTGACGCGCTACTTATTCTCACTGATGCCGATGCCGTTTACCTAGATTGGGGCAAACCAACTCAGCACCCACTACGCAGCACAACGCCAAGTGCGCTAGCAAAATACAAGTTTGATGCGGGCTCCATGGGACCAAAAATCGAAGCTTCATGTGAGTTTATTAAGCACGGTGGAAAAGTCGTGGGCATTGGCGCACTCGAAGATGGTCTACACATTCTTCAAGGTACAGCGGGCACAAACATTGTCCGAGAGCACTAATCTCTAACTCAATATCTGTTGAAAATAGAGTCATTACCTACTGATTCTATTAATAAATAACAAAATGACTAATAACTAAAAACAGAGCGCTCTTTGCTCTTCCCTACAACGCAAGAGCGCCTAATACAGAAGGAATAGACCATGGCTTTTAATCTACGTAACCGTAATTTCCTAAAATTGTTAGATTTTACTCCTCGTGAAATCCAACACCTATTAGAGCTATCAGCAGAGCTGAAAAAAGCAAAATACAACGGCTACGAACAACCGCGTCTAACCGGAAAGAACGTCGCTTTAATCTTTGAGAAAAGCTCGACTCGTACTCGTTGTGCTTTCGAAGTTGCCGCTTATGACCAAGGCGCACGCGTATCTTACTTAGGCCCATCAGGCTCTCAAATTGGCCATAAAGAATCAATGAAAGACACCGCTCGTGTTCTTGGCCGTATGTACGATGGCATCGAATATCGCGGCTTTGGACAAGAGATTGTTGAAGACCTAGGGGCTTACGCAGGTGTCCCTGTATGGAATGGGCTAACAGATGAGTTCCACCCAACGCAAATCTTGGCTGATTTCCTTACCATGATGGAGCACGGCCGTGGTAAGCAGCTACATGAAATGAAATTCGCTTATCTTGGTGATGCTCGCAACAACATGGGTAACTCACTGATGGTTGGCGCGGCAAAAATGGGCATGGACATTCGCCTTGTGGCACCAAAGCAGTTCTGGCCAGAAGAGCAGTTATTAGCAACATGCCAAGAAATTGCACTTACAACGGGCGCCAAAATCACGCTAACTGAAGATGTCCAAGAGGGCGTACAAGGCTGTGATTACCTCTACACTGATGTTTGGGTATCGATGGGTGAAGCGAAAGAGGCGTGGGCAGAACGCATCAACTTAATGCTCCCTTACCAAGTGAATATGGCGATGCTAAAAGCGACTGGCAATCCACATGTGAAATTCATGCACTGTCTACCTGCCTTCCACGGCGAAGATACTACGGTAGGTAAGCAACTAGCCGAAGAGTACCCAATGCTCAAAGAGGGTGTTGAAGTCACTGATGAAGTGATCGAATCCGACCACTCAATTGTCTTTGACGAAGCAGAGAACCGTATGCACACCATCAAAGCGGTCATGGTCGCCACCTTGGGTGATTAATCAATAGAAAATGCCTCCTTTAAGGGGGCGTTTTTTTGTCTGCAATTTATAGGTAGCTATCCACCTTGATACACAGGGTTAATATATAAAATAAGGAGCTTTTTCTATGGCACATTCACTGTTTAATAAACACATCATATCGATTCCGGAGCTGACCCGAAGTGAGTTAGAACTCATCGTCAATACCGCAACAAAGCTCAAAGCAGAGCCAAACCCAGAGTTGTTAAAAAATAAGGTGGTTGCGAGCTGTTTCTTTGAGCCTTCGACACGAACTCGACTTTCATTTGAGACTGCGGTTCAACGTCTAGGTGGGACAATCATTGGCTTTGATAACGGTGGCAATACATCACTGGCAAAAAAAGGCGAGACACTGGCGGATTCAGTTCAAGTGATCTCATCGTATGTAGACGCCTTTGTAATGCGTCACCCACAAGAAGGAGCCGCTCGTTTAGCGTCAGAATTTTCCAACGGTGTCCCTATTGTTAATGGTGGTGATGGCGCCAATCAGCACCCAACCCAAACGCTACTCGATCTGTTCTCCATTCAAGAGACTCAAGGCTCGCTTGATAACCTTAATGTCGCCTTTGTTGGTGATCTGAAATATGGCCGCACCGTACACTCACTGACTCAGGCGCTATCTAAATTCAACAATGTGCGCTTCTTCTTTATCGCGCCAGATATTTTAGCGATGCCTGATTACATTTGTGAGGAGCTTGATGATGCCGGGATCACTTACAGTACCCACAGCAGTATTGAGGAAGTTGTGCCTGAGCTTGATATTCTGTACATGACCCGTGTACAAAAAGAGCGCTTCGATGAGTCTGAATACGCTCATATGAAATCCTTGTATATCTTAACCAAGGAAGCGTTAACCGAAGCTCGAAGCAATATGCGAGTGTTACACCCGCTTCCAAGAGTGGATGAGATCACCACTGATGTTGATAAAACCCCACATGCCTACTATTTCGAGCAAGCTGAGAATGGTGTTTACGCTCGTGAAGCCCTATTAGCCCTCGTACTCAATGACAACCTATAAGCAGGAGATACCATCATGGTGAAGCAAACCCAACTTCAAGTTGAAGCCATTCGTAGCGGCAGCGTTATCGATCATATTCCTGCGCACGTTGGAATAAAAATCCTCAAGCTTTTCAAAATGCATAAAACCGACCACCGTATTACTATCGGTCTGAATCTACCCTCTTCAGCCTTAGGGGCTAAAGATTTGATTAAAATAGAGGATCTCTTTTTAACCAAGGAGCAAGCCAATCAACTCGCACTTTATGCACCCAATGCAACGGTTAATCAGATTGAAGAGTACAACGTGGTGAATAAGTTAACACTCGCACTGCCTGAGCAGATAAACGGTGTGTTTGAGTGCCCGAACAGCAACTGTATTTCTCATGGTGAACCGGTAGAAAGTTGTTTTAATGTGCAGCTAAAACACGAGAAAGTTCAGCTAAAATGTCACTATTGTGAAAAAGTATTCTCTCGCGGAATAATGAGAGAAGCGCGCTAGCGCCCATACCTATTAATCAAGCATATAAACAGATGAACCATCACCGGATAATTATTCACTCAAGTGGATAATTATCCCACCAGATAGAATTAAACGCCAAAATTACAACGAATTACTAGTTGTTTGTTTTGGTGATCGCCTTCAAATAGCCTATTTAAATTCAGTGCTACACTCCAAATGCAAAATATAATAACAACTCAACTTAAAGAGTGGACAGTAAAAGAACTGATACTTTAAGGATTTAGAAGTATCCATGATGCTAAGGACCAGCAACATCCAGAACGTCAAATACAAGGAGTTGACCTTGAACGACACCTTAGAACACGGATCCTTATTTTCCGCAGAAGACAAAACCCTGACTGCGGCTTGTAAACGCTTACTGCAACAGCAAAGTTTCGCAACGCAAAACGATCTGCGATTAAAGCTTGTTGAGATTGGTTTTGAGGGGATCAGCCAATCGACCGTTTCACGCTTATTATCCAATTTGGGCGTGGTAAAAGTTCAAAATGCTTGTGGAAAAAAGGTCTACTGCATTACCGTTGAAAATGCTCCAGTGCGTGTCGAATCCTCTATTGCTTCACAGATTGAATTTATCACTCATAATCAAGCGACAGTCGTGGTAAAAACGCACCCGGGTAGTGCTCAGCTGGTTGCTAGGCTGGTCGACATTGACCCACATACCGAAATACTCGGTACGGTTGGCGGAAATGATACTGTTTTGATCATCCCTAAAAGCGTAGAGAATATTGACGCTTGCGAGGCTGTAGTAAAGGCGCGCCTCGGCGTTAGGTGATTTATCTAATACATAAGCACTTACAATCAGGCTTGTTCTTCAAGCCTGTTTTATTTTGGATGAAACTTATTCCCTTCTAAACCTGTCTGATTAAGTTAAGATACCCAATCCACTAATAGAAAGACGACTCATATGCGTTTATTTTCTCTTGTATTAGCTTTTTGTTTATCGCTCACGGCGCTTCCCGCCAATGCTTTGTTTTCAACAAACTCAGAGCTTTCAAATAGCTCGGACTCGCTGTTTTCACAATCTGACAGCAATACCTTTGTCCCTGTGGACGAAGCGTTTCCGTTTAATTTCTATCAACAAGGCAATATTCTTTCTCTAGATTGGCAAGTAAAGGATGACTATTACCTTTATCAAAGCCGTATCTCATTTAGTGGTGAAAACGTTACGCTAGGCGAGATTGACATGCGCCAAGGTCAGCCTTATGAAGATGAGTTCTTTGGCAAGGTAAACATTTATACCGAGCCTTTATTAGTCGATATCCCTTTAAGTGATTACCAAGACAACGCGCGCGTCATCGTTCAATATCAAGGCTGCGCTAAAGCAGGGTTTTGCTACCCGCCAGAAACACGCGTCATCGATATTTCCAACTTCGAGTTTTCAGGCAGCACTCCCATCGTCAATGCCTCAAAACAAGTGACGGCAGAAAACTCTCAACCTCAATCGAATATTCAAACCTCACAAGACAGCAGTCTGGCTGATAACTTAGCTGAAAATTGGTGGACACCCCTGCTATTTCTCGCGTTAGGTGTCGGCCTAGCATTCACGCCTTGCGTGCTACCGATGTACCCAATTTTAACCAGTATCGTATTGGGCAGTGGCAAGCTAAGTCATCGCCGAGCACTTGGGCTTTCGTTTATTTATGTTCAAGGGATGGCGCTGACCTATACCTTGCTTGGTTTAGTGGTAGCCTCTGCGGGCATGCAATTTCAAGCCGCTATGCAGCATCCGTACGTATTAATAGGGCTAAGTACTCTGTTCATCGCGCTGGCAGCTTCCATGTTTGGCTTATATAGCCTACAACTCCCAAGCGGAATGCAAACTTGGCTTAATAACTTAAGTAACCAGCAGAAAGGCGGCAGCACTCTTGGTGTTTTCTCAATGGGCGCAATTTCTGGTCTAGTTTGTTCCCCGTGCACCACCGCACCGCTATCTGGCGCACTACTTTATGTGGCGCAAAGTGGTGACTTACTCACTGGTGGTGTAGCTCTGTATGCATTAGCCATGGGGATGGGCATTCCGTTGATGCTCGCAGCAGTGTTCGGTAATAAACTGCTACCAAAAGCAGGCGCATGGATGGATGTGGTCAAAACTTTGTTCGGCTTCGTTCTGCTTGCCGCGCCAATCTTCTTACTGGAGCGAATTCTGCCAACACTATGGACGACGATACTATGGTCACTGCTTGGTTTAGTGGCATTTAGTTGGCTTTATCACCTAAAAAACAGATTGCCATTCGGCGGATGGAAGCAGAGCGTGATTGGGATTATTGCCGTACTTGGTCTTTTTGCTTCAGCTCAACCTGCACTCAACTATTACTTCAACCCAAGTTCTAGTATCAGCGAGACTAAGGTAGAGTTTATTCAGGTCAGTAGCGTGGCAGAGCTTGAAGAACAGTTAGCGATTGCCAAGCAAAATAACAAGCCAGCGATGCTCGATTTCTATGCGGACTGGTGTGTAGCGTGTAAAGAGTTTGAGAAGTACACCTTCCACCAACCTGATGTTGAAGCGCAGCTCAAAAACTTTGTCTTGCTACAAGCCGATGTAACTCGTAATCAACTTAACGACATCGCTCTGCTGCAACACCTGAATGTGCTCGGCCTACCGACTATTGAATTCTGGGATGCCTCAGGCGAACAAGTGAATGCCGCACGCTTAACCGGATTTATGGAAGCGAAGCCATTCTTGGAGCATATCAATGCTCTACTTAATCAGCCTGCAATTCAGAAATAGCGATTCAAAAATAACGACTCACCAAATAACACCATCAGTGCCTATGCGGTTAGACTCGACATAGGCACTGTCTATCTCACTGACACCAAATTATTCCCTTGATAAATAGATGAATAAGACCATTACGTTCTTATTAGCGAGAACTATTTAGCTCACAAAAACAAATGTTTCATTTTTGTTACAAGAAAAAAGCCGTAATAATAACCGCTGTGCAATTATTAGGTGCTGCCTCTCATGCGTTTCAATCTTCGTTGTACCATCGTTTCTTGCCTTATTTTTCCGATTAATATCGCTTGGGCTGCACCTTCTATTCTCATCTTAACCTCTTACCCTGAAAGCTTTTATTCCCCCATTACCCAAGCATTCAATCAACAATACCCTGACATCACACTGCGCGTTCTCAACAAAAAAACCCCCGCCCTCATCACACATGTCGTCTCAAAACGATCACCAACGGCGGATCTGGTTTGGCTCAGTTCATCCGATGCAATGGCTCAGCTTCATACCCAGCAATACATTGATGAGCCAAGTACCTTTGCTTGGTCTCAGTTCGGTTTTCTTTGGCATCAGGATAAACTCAAGAGCCATAACCTCTCACCACCAGAGAAGTGGGAAGATCTGCTAAAACCTGAATTTGCTAACCAAGTTGCGCTAAGTGCCCCCTCTCGTTCAGGGACCAATCACCTACTCATTGAGCTTGTGTTGCAACAATATGGCTGGGAGAGTGGTTGGGCGTTGCTCAATCAATTAGGAGGGAACATAGCAACCATTACTGCGCGTAGCTTTGGCGTTAGAGAAGGAATACTTAAGCAACGCTTTATCACTGCACCCGTGGTCGATTTCTTTTATAAGAGCGCGCTGGCACAAGGGCATAATGTCGGGTTTAAGCCCCTTCCCTACACGCCATTAATTCCCGCTCAGATCGCCACCTTAAAATCTCATGGCGGTAACCCAAGTGCGCTTAAATTTATTCAATTTCTGACCTCTACCGAAGGCCAATCCTTAATGGAGTCACCGCATGTCGGTCGAATTCCATTAAACGTCGGTCGTCAAATCACCCAACAGCAGTCACTTCCTCCCTTTGATGCGAACCTTTCAGCTCAGCGTTACCACACCGTCAATGTCCTCTTTGATTTCATCGTCACGCAGCGACTACCGCAGTTACAAGAATTTTGGCAACAGTGGGCGCAACTCAATAACCAACCACTGACTGAAGAAGAAGAGCGCTACTTACAAAGTGCCGTCCAAATAATCATTAAAGCGCCCGTTGATGAGTCCGTTGCTTCAGACCCAACCCTTAATCAAAAGTTGAGCCCACCATTTAAATATGAACATTTTTATCAACGTGTGACTAAGGGGTGGGAAGCGGAATTAAACGCCCAACTTGAGCAAGCGTATCAGCAGCTAGAATACGTTATCGCATTAAGGAGAGGGGTATGAAAAAGCGTCACAGTATCGCGACGCGAATCTTCGCGTTGTTTGTCCTGCTTGGCGTGTTAGCAGGCAGCTTCATCCTATCTAATTCTCTTTCAATGCAAAATCTTGCTAATCGCTCAGAAGCCCTCATCAACACCCAACTTCCTACTCTTGTGGCTGCTGCAAAAGTGGCCCAAGTAGGAGGAAGTATCACCACTGACGCCAGTAACTTAGCGTTAGCAAATACCCAGCAAGCCCTTTCCAAAGCACAGACTAATTTACAGTATTTGATACCCGAATTAGAGCGCTTAGTTGAGTCCAGTAATAACCATAGTAGACCCATAGAATTTGACAGCTTAATAGAAGCGCTAAGCCTTAATATCGATAGTATGGCGAAAAATACCCAGCAAAAAATTCATATCCAAAAACTACAAACTCAGCTCAGACAGCAACTTCATTGGCTACAAATCGATTTTGTTGATGAGGTTTCCCCTCTTATCACTGAAAGTAAATACAACTTAGAGCTGCTATTAGAGAAGCTCACCACTCGACAAGACCTAAGCTACGATGAATTTACAACGCTAAAACAAGAGATAACAGTGCAAGAGCAGCTGCTAAATCTAGGGGCTAACTCAAACTTAGTCTTTGATTTATTGCAACGGGCTTCACTATTCAACAGCCGTAACGACATTCTCGCCGCCCAAAGCGTCATTGATGAAACAGTGCCGAGTATTCAAATTCAAATAGAGGCGCTGAAAAGCTTACCGAGTACCGTTACTATTCGACAAATAGCAAAACAGTTGAATGAACTTACTGATGACAACCATAGCACTCTCAATAACGGCCTGAGAGTATTAGCCTTGGCTGACCACAACAGTGAGCTTCTGAGAGAAAATCAACACCTCATACAGCGCGTAAAATTGATCATCAATCAAGCTGTATCTAATGCTGAGCTGCAAAACAGCGTTAATGCCGATCAACTTGCCATCGTAATAAACAATAGCCGAACTCAGTTAAACATCACCTTGGTGGCCATTGCCTCACTAACTCTACTCGTTGGCTGGTACTTACGCTCTCAACTGCTCTATCGATTATCTCTTGTGCTGCGCAGTATGCGCCATCTTGCTAACGGGGAAGCGCAAAGACAGATTCATATCAATGGCCAAGATGAAGTCGCCTCACTAGCAAAAGCCACCAACATTTTTAACCAACAAGCGTTGCAACTGCAGCGACACAGTCATGAGCTAGAAGAGAAGAACAGCCAATTAATTGAAGAGATACAACAACGACGACAAACCGAACAGGAGCTAAAAGATACCCAGTCAGACCTTATCCAAGCGGGCAAGCTTGCTGTATTAGGTCAAATGACAACAGGCATCGTGCATGAATTCAGCCAGCCTCTCGCAGCGATTCGCTCTAATAGCTACCTAACCGAGCAGTACATCACCAAGCAGCAGAACGACAATGCACTTAGTAAACTACAACGTATCAACCTTATTACCGACAGAGCCACCAAGCTCTGCCAGCACCTAAAATCATTTGCCCGCAAGACAGATGATATTACTCAGCCTACGTCGGTTTATTTAGCACTAAGAAATGCCATAGAGCTATTCGTCGATAAACTGCCGCCTGAGTGGATCGAAAATAACATCGACACAGAACTTTATGTTTCAGCCAATGAAGTCCGTTTAGAGCAAGTATTTGTTAATCTCATCAGTAACAGTATTGATGCGATACAAGCCCGCCTAGAGTTAGACCTCGAATCTAAACCGGCACCTGCCCTAGCTAAAATCTCCATTTCAGCCAAACCTTGTAAAGAGATGATTAAGATCTCCCTTATCGACACAGGGCTAGGTATGACAAGCCATCAATTAGACAACATATTCGAGCCTTTTTTTACCACCAAAGAAGTGGGTAAAGGGCTTGGGCTCGGTATGTCGATTACTCATAATATAATTCAAGACTTTGGTGGCATGATTGAGATTAGCTCATCCCCAGAGCAAGGAACGGAGGTGACCTTATGTCTCAAACTAACGTAATTTTGGTCGAAGATGATAAAGAAATTCGCGAGAGCTTAAGTGAGATACTGCAGATCAATGACTTCTCTGTCACCGCGTTCTCATCCGCAGATAAAGCACTGCCGTGTGTACAGTACAACGGTAATAGCGTTGTCATCACCGATATCCGAATGCCTAATATGGATGGTGTTCAGTTTCTCGAGCACTTACAACAACTCGATTCAGATCTGCCCGTTATTATTATCTCAGGTCATGCGGATATTGAAATGGCGCTGCAATGCATCAAGCTTGGTGCCTTTGATTTTATTGAAAAGCCGTTACACCCAGACCACCTCATCGGCATCACCAGCAAGGCAATTCAGCATCGAGCACTGATACTAGAGAACCGACGCTTAAAACAGCTCTCCCCTCGTAATATCCAGTTAGATGAATTGCTATTAGGGGAGTCCGACTCAATGCAAAAGCTCAAGCAAAGACTGACGACCTTAGCCAATGCAGACGTTAATATAGTCATCAATGGAGAGACTGGCACAGGTAAAGAAAAGATCGCTCGCACCCTGCACCATCAATCTAATAGAAAAGAGCAACCTTTTGTCGCCATCAACTGTGGTGCCATGCCAGAAAACCTTATTGAATCGGAGCTATTTGGTCATGAAGCTGGGAGCTTTACAGGTGCGAGTAAAAAACGAATTGGAAAAATAGAATATGCCTCAGGAGGAACGCTGTTTCTTGACGAAATAGAGAGCATGCCGTTGAGCGCGCAAATTAGGTTGCTACGAGTAGTACAAGAGGGAGAGTTAGAACGAGTCGGCAGCAACCAAAGTGTCAAAGTCGACTTGAAAGTTCTTTCAGCCTCCAAGGATGATCTCTTCACACTGTCTCAAAACGGTTCATTTCGCCAAGATCTCTATTACCGTTTAAATGTAGCGAGTTTAGACATTCCTCCACTTCGCCAACGTAAAAGCGATATTCCTTTACTACTCAGCCATTTTATTCACTCGGCACAGCAACGATTAAATAAAAAGGCACCTACGCTGTCTCCAATACACTTTCAGCACTTAATGTCCCACGACTGGCCTGGTAATGTGCGTGAGCTCATGAATGAAGCCGATCGCATTGTATTGGGTATTTCTGATTTAATCTTTACCCCTCACCAACAAGAGTGCCATAGCCTTGGACACCAACTGGCTCAATTTGAGCTATCTGTTCTACACCACACACTCACAAGCTACCAAGGCCATATCGGTGAAAGCGCCGAACATTTGGATATTCCAAGGAAAAACCTCTATTTGCGGATGAAAAAATTTGGTTTGCGCCGTGAAGATTATCAAACAGAAGAGACTCTTGAGGAGTAGGTCACTTTTGACCTACGCTTTAACAGCATTAGTCTAGAAGTGACCTATAGCATCTAGCCATCTAATTATAAGCGATTGAAAATACTTAATTTAACCTTTTATTAACATTGGCACGCTAATTGGAATACCTAAGAGGCATCTCTTATCGAGAGCGCCTCTTAACTATTTTAATATGGAGTGAATAATGAAACATGGAATCAATTTGCTTAAAGTAGCCAGTGCGTTAACGCTTGCACTCAGTGGCTCATCCGCTTTTGCTAAAACAGATAACCAACTCACTATCGTCACCTCATTCTCCAATGACGTTACTGATGTATACAAAACGGCCTTTGAGAAAAAATACCCTGACATCAAAGTAGAAATTTTAAAAAAGAAAACCACGTCAGGCATCAAATACCTACAAGAAACGCAGTCACGTAATACCTCTGATATTTTCTGGGCATCTGCGCCTGATGCTTTTGAAGTACTGAAAGACAATGAATTGTTAGAGCAATATCAATCCTCTGTATCCGGTATTCCAGAAAAAGTTGGCAGCTTCCCTATCAATGATCCTGATGGCTACTACAAAGGTTTTGCCCTATCGGGTTATGGCATGATGTGGAATGAACGCTACATCAAAGCGAAAAAGCTTCCTGTACCACAGGAGTGGGAAGATCTCGCAGATCCGATTTATCATAAGCATGTTGGTATGTCAGCGCCATCGCGCTCAGGCACTACTCACCTAACCGTAGAGGCTATTTTACAAGGTAAAGGTTGGCAGCAAGGTTGGACAACCTTGAAGGCTATTTCAGGTAACTTCAAGACAGTAACAGAGCGAAGCTTTGGCGTGCCTGATGGGGTTAACAGTGGTTCATTTGGCATCGGCATCGTGATTGATTTCTTTGGCCTCTCGTCAAAAGCGACCGGATTCCCCGTTGACTTTAACTACCCAACGGTCACGGCACTGGTTCCCGCGAATGTTGGTAAGATAAAGAATGCCGCCAACCCGGAAGCTGCGAATGCTTTCATTGATTTCTTGTTGTCTGAAGAAGGGCAAAATCTACTACTGAATAAAAAAATTCAGCGCTTGCCGGTTAATCCTGCCGTTTATGCCAGTACACCGGAAGGATTTCCAAACCCGTTTACAGGAGAAAAACTCGGTACTGTCGACTTTGACCTCAACCTTTCTAAATCTCGCTACAACGTGGTTAACAGCCTTTTCGATGTCATGATCACTTACCGACTAGAAGAGCTTCGTGATGCAACGAAGCTTATTCAAGAAGCTGAAGATAAAGCCAAAGGAAATAACAACACAAAAGCGAATGAGATGATTGCGCAAGCTAAGACTCTTATAAATCAACTTCCTATCACCGCTGAACAGGCAAGTGACCCAGAATTTGCTGGCATCTTTACTAAAAAGCGTAAAAAAGCCACAGATAAGGTTACGGCTCGCCAAGCTGAAATTGAGCAATCGTGGGATAACAAGGTGGTTGCCAACTACACCGAGGCATCACTGTTAGCCGAGAAAGCACTCGACTTACTCTAGTCATTCCCCTTCCCCAACATACCGATAAGCACCACTGGAAATGTGGTGCTCTGGGAAGTTTTGTCTCAATTATTTGGAGCCTAATATGAGTAGTGTTTCTCTACCACAAGATAATAAGACCACCTCGAATGGAAAAAATGGTCTAATCAAAAAGATCCGTGAAGATTGGGGCTTATATCTCAGCGCGATTATTATCGCCTTGTTTATCCTCGTGTTCTTATTTATCCCAGTCATTAAAGTCATTTTTGTTGCGTTTCAAAACCAAGAAGGAGGCTTTACCTTAGTTAACTTTCAAGACTTCTTTAGTTCGAGTCTATTTCGAGAGTCATTCTTTAACTCTTTTTACGTCGCCTTTATGTCGGTGATCGTCGCCTCTATTATCGCTATGCCACTGGCCTATTTTACTAGCCGATTCCAGTTTAAAGGGACGGTTCTGATTCAGACATTAGGTATTGTTCCACTGATTATGCCTCCTTTCATTGGCGCTGTAGCTATGCAGTTGTTGTTTGGCGAAAATGGCACAATGAATCTGCTTCTCGACGAGTACCTCGGATTCACTGTCCCTATCATGGAAGGGCTGAATGGGGTTATCTTCGTCCAAAGTGTCCACTATTTTCCATTTATTCTCATAAACTTATCGGCGGCACTGCAAAACATTGATCGCTCTATGGAAGAGTCCGCACAGTCACTCGGTTCATCAGGATTGAAGCTATTTCGACGCATTGTATTTCCACTGGCGATGCCGGGTTACGTTGCAGGAGCATCATTAGTCTTTGTTAAAGTTTTTGATGATTTGGGCACGCCACTGCTGCTGAACGTCAACAATATGCTGGCACCACAAGCGTACCTACGTATCTCATCGGTTGGGATTTCAGATCCAATGGGTTACGTAATTTCGGTCATCTTAGTTGCGTTCTCTGTGTTTGCTCTGTGGATCTCTTTTTTAGCACTTAGAGGAAAAGATTACTCAACCACACAAAAAGGGGGCGGAGGTCTCTCTAAGCGTGAACTTCGTAAAGGGGAAATGATTGGTTGCTATGCCGTCATTGCACTGATTTTAATGCTCGTACTTGCCCCTCATTTTGCACTGCTATTACTCTCGTTCGGGACTATTTGGAGCTACAGCCCACTTCCTGATGGCTACACTCTCGATCACTACACGACCGCGATTACTCAAGCGTCTGACTTCATCACCAATACACTGCTCTATGCGGGGTTAGCTGGTGTTATTGATGTCATTCTGGGTACCGCTATCGCTTATCTTGTTTGGCGTACAAAAATGGTTGGCCGTAAATGGCTAGACTTCGGTGCCATGGCTGCTCTTGCTGTTCCTGGCGTTGTTCTAGGTATTGGCTACCTACGAACCTTCTACGATGTGGATCTGCCAATCGTGGGAACCTCTATGGCCACATGGTGGGGAATTATTGTTATCGCGCTTTCCGTAAGAAGGCTTCCTTACGCTCTACGCTCTTGTGTTGCCGCACTGCAGCAAGTTAGCCCATCTCTTGAGGAAGCCTCTTCCAACTTAGGAGCCAATAGAGCCACCACTATCCGTCGAATTGTAGTGCCTTTAATGGCTGCGGGTATTCTGGCTGGCTTTGTGACCGCATTTGCGACCGCAGCCGTTGAGCTTTCCGCCACCATCATGCTTGTTTCCCAAGAGTCTGATGCGCCATTGGCCTATGGCTTGTATATATTCATGCAAAGTGCCGCAGGGCGTGGTCCAGGCGCTGCACTAGGAGTCATTGCTGTACTGATTGTCGGTCTGGCTACCTATGTCTCTCATACTATTGTTGAACGCACTCGCCAAGCCCACGGCGAAAAAAGTCACTAAGATAAAAGGAATTCTCTATGAGCTTACAAGCCCAACAACAAGCTGGAATTACGATTAAAGAACTCACCCTCTCTTTTGGTGAAACAGAGGTACTCAAAGGCATTAACCTTGATATAAAACCGGGCGAGTTCTTTGCTTTTTTAGGACCGTCTGGGTCAGGAAAATCGACGCTACTCCGTGCTATTGCAGGTTTTGGCCCGACACCTCAGGGGCAAATTTTGTTAGGTGATGAAAGTGTACTCGAGCAGCCTCCTTGGAAACGTAATGTCGGGATGGTTTTTCAAAGTTACGCTCTTTGGCCTCACATGACCGTTAGGCAAAATGTCGCTTATGGCCTTGAAGAGCGCAAGGTAGCGAAGCCAGAAATCAAAAAACGCGTCGATGAAGCGCTCAATCTAGTCGGACTATTTCATCTTGCCGAGCGCCGTCCTTCTCAGCTTTCAGGGGGGCAACAACAACGCGTTGCAATTGCTCGAACCGTCGTGGTTGAACCCAGAGTGCTGCTACTTGATGAGCCGCTATCGAACCTTGATGCGAACCTACGTGAACAAATGCGTCGAGACTTATTAGACCTACAACGGCAGTTAGGACTAACCACCATATTTGTAACCCATGACCAAGAGGAAGCCAATACGATTTCCGATCGGATGGCCGTATTAGATCAAGGAGTAATCCAGCAAGTTGGTGAGCCCATTGATCTTTATGACAACCCCGCCAATCGGTTTGTTGCAGATTTCCTTGGCACGGCTAACGTGCTGAATGGGCAAGTTAAAAGCAATGCTTCTGGCTCTTTCTTTGAAACAGAGTCGGGGATTCACTTCCCATATCATGGCAAAGAGAAAGGCGATACTTCCCTCATTTTCAGACCACAAAGCTTATCGGTGTGCCACAACACTCCCGCACACAATTCCATTACATTAGCAGGTCAGGTTAAGCATCGTGAGTTTCTAGGGCACTTGATACGTTATGGTATTGAGGTGGGAGGGCAGACATTAATGGTTGATGACCCTCATTTACGAGGTGCAAAACACCTTACAACCGGTGCAGACATTGTGCTTGAGTTAGACCCGAAGGAGATAATTTCTTTAAGCTAGCCATTTCATTTTAATAAACGGTTAAGAGTTGGGAGTGATAACCCAACTCTTTCACATTTTAGGAAGAAAAGTCAGGCAATAAGCCTGTATTGGTTGTCACGCTGCTCTCAAGTGGTGATACTAAATTTAACTTTTTCCTAATAAGTGCATAACCTTATGGAACCAACCTATTCCATTATCATTGCTGATGATCATCCGCTATTTCGCAATGCATTATTTCAGTCAGTTCATATGGCCGTCAGTGGGGCAAACTTACTTGAAGCCGATTCTCTGGATGCACTTCTTAGCTTATTGAAAAAAGAAGATGAGCCCGATCTGCTGTTGCTTGATCTTAAAATGCCCGGTGCTAATGGTATGTCTGGCCTTATTCACCTTCGAGCTGAATACCCAGATCTGCCGATTGTTGTAGTATCAGCCAGTGAAGAAGCGTCGGTGGTAAGTCAGGTTAAAAGCCATGGGGCGTTTGGTTTCATCCCTAAATCAAGTGATATGCGAGAGCTAATTAGTGCGCTTAACCAAGTCCTTAACGGCGACCCATTTTTCCCTGAAGGATTGATCACCAACAATGCCGCCTGTAACGATTTGGCAGAAAAAATTTCAGCCCTGACACCGCAACAATATAAGGTACTAGGAATGCTCTCTGATGGGCTACTCAACAAGCAGATTGCTTATGAGCTCAGTGTTTCAGAAGCAACCATCAAAGCGCATATGACTGCCATCTTCCGAAAGCTTGGGGTTAAAAACCGTACTCAGGCCGTTATTCTTATACAAGAGCAGCACAACTAGTTCAGTGAAGACCAGAAGTAAACTCTGCTACGAGTTTTCTTCTGGTAAGCACAACCCTATCTTAATCACTTCATGATCCTGCACTTCTGCAATCACCCAATGAAGATTTTCCCAATCAAAACTATCGCCTAGAACAGGGTATTGCCCGATCTGTTCTTTCGCCAGTTGCTGAAGTGTTATGCTCTGATCTTCCAATGAAACTGAAATGCCATAGTGTTCGACAATACTTTGAATTGAGGTCGTCGCATCAAGAAAGAAATCACCATAGAAACGTGCCGTGTCTTCTTGTTCAACAGGGGCTTCACTAAATAGCTCACTTAACGCATCAAGATTCTTATCTTGCCCCAATACACACAATGTATCGTTCGCTTCCAATACCGTGCTTCCTGACGGGTGCAGCAGTGTGTTATTTCTAAATAATGCCGTAATTCTTGTCCCTTCTGGCATCGTCAGGCGTTTAAGTGGTTCGCCAATACACCACTTTTCTTCCTTAAGTTTGTAGACAAACATCTCCCACTCACTGGTTGGGAAAATCTCAATACCACTGCGAGAGATTGGGCTTGGTTTCGGCGGTAGTGAAACGTTCGCTAGAGAAGCGGCTTTCATCAGACTGCCACCTTGAATGATCAATGAAACCATAACAACAAAGAAGGCAATATTGAAATAGAGCTGGGCGTTAGGTAGCCCTGCCATCATCGGGAATACAGCAAGGATGATCGGCACTGCACCTCTAAGTCCAACCCAAGAAAGAAACCAACGTTCACGAGTATTAAAGCTTCTAAATGGTAATAAGCCTAACCAGACTGAGATCGGCCTTGCGATTAGAATCATACCGAATGCTAACGCCAACGCTGGAAGCATTATCTCGAGTAGCGTTGATGGGGTAACCAATAATCCTAACACCAAGAACATCACGATTTGGCTAAGCCAGGTCATGCCATCGAGTACGCTTAAAATTGAGTGGCGAGACGTGGTTGGCTTGTTACCAATTAACAAGCCCACGATATAGATAGTAAGGATACCGCTGCCACCAAAAATAGTAGACAAGGCGAACAGTGCAATACCGCCACTGAGTACCAAGATAGAGTACATCCCTTCTGGCAGGTTGATTCGGTTCACCAACGACCACAACAACCAACCACCAACAAACCCAACCAACGCTCCAATACCAAACTGCATTGCAAAGCTGGTGAGTAAAAAGTTCATTCCCATATCCATCTCTGGACTGGATAGAATAGTAATGAGGGTGACAGTTAAAAATACGGCCATCGGATCATTAGTGCCCGATTCTATTTCAAGTGTCGCACCTACTCGCTCATTAAGGCTTTTACCTTTTAATAGCGAGAAAACCGCAGCCGCATCGGTCGAACCAACAATAGCTCCCACCAATATGCCTTGTAGCAAGGTAAGATCAAATAACCATGATGCCATGAGACCGGTCAGTGTTGCGGTACAAGCAACCCCAATCGTAGCTAATGAGAGTGATGGCCAGAAAGCGACCTTAAAGCTCGATACTTTGGTTCGCATACCACCATCCAGCAGGATAATCGCCAAAGCCAAATTACTAACAAGGTAAGTGAGAGAGTAGTCATCAAAATTAATACCGCCGGGGCCATCTTCACCCGCCAACATACCAACGAATAAGAAGACTAATAAAATGGGGACACCTAGCTTAGAAGAAGCACGACTGACTAGAACACTTATTGCGATTAATGTTGCTCCGGTTAGAAACAAACCATTGATAGTATCGACGTCCAATTTACCCTCCTAAGCGAAGCCATTTAGAGTGTTACAATATAACAAACATGCCGACTGAATAGTCAAAATGTTATAAGGAAATTACATTTAATTACCACTTATTCATAAACACGCAAGTTCAAGCTAAATATTTTACAACAATCATGCGATACATCATGCATACCAGCATTAGACCTTTGGCTAAATTAACAACGCATTAACATCACACTTTTCCCTCTAGCCTCACCTAAAAGCCTATTTTTCGACAGTTTTTACTTTATTGCCCACGACTAAAGTTGAAAAGATCCATTGTCCAGTCCTTGCTATTGTGAAAATGAAACAATTTATTAACAACACAAAAAGGAGACGGCAATGGCATTTGAAAATCAAGATCGCGCCAAGGCCTACTGGGACAAAAACGTAAGGTTGATGATCGGGCTACTGGTCATTTGGTTTACCGTATCGTTCGGTTGCGGCATCTTGTTCGTTGATGTTCTAAACCAATTCCAAATAGGCGGATACAAACTCGGGTTCTGGTTTGCTCAGCAGGGGGCTATATATGCATTTTTAGCCATCATTTTTTATTACGCGTGGAAAATGAGACAGATCGACCGCGAATTTAATGTAGACGAATAAGGAATACGTCAGATGGACTTGAAAACTATCACCTATCTCGTAGTAGGTGCCACATTTATCCTATATATCGGTATCGCCATTTGGGCGCGTGCTGGTTCAACCAAAGAGTTTTATGTTGCCGGCGGTGGTGTACACCCTATCGCTAATGGTATGGCAACCGCAGCCGATTGGATGTCAGCAGCGTCGTTTATTTCGATGGCTGGCCTGATAGCCTTCATGGGTTACGGTGGTTCAGTATTCTTAATGGGCTGGACGGGTGGCTATGTACTACTTGCCCTACTTCTAGCGCCTTACCTACGTAAGTTTGGTAAGTTCACTGTGCCTGAGTTTGTAGGTGAGCGTTTTTACTCTAAGACGGCTCGTGTTGTTGCTGTAGCGTGTTTGATCATCGCTTCTGTAACCTACGTTATCGGTCAAATGAAAGGGGTTGGTGTTGCCTTCGGTCGCTTCCTTGAAGTGGACTACTCAACCGGTCTTGTTATTGGTATGTGTATCGTATTCATCTACGCAGTAATGGGTGGAATGAAAGGGATTACCTACACACAGATTGCTCAATATTGCGTACTCATTTTAGCTTACACTATTCCAGCAATATTCATCTCCCTACAACTAACAGGTCACCCTCTACCCCAAATAGGTCTCGGGAGTACCATGCTCGGAACCGATGTCTATCTGCTCGACCGGCTCGATCAGGTGGTCACCGAACTCGGGTTTACCGAATATACCACCCAAGTTCGGGGCGATACCTTAAACATGTTCGTTTACACCATGTCTCTAATGATTGGTACTGCGGGTCTGCCTCACGTAATCATCCGTTTCTTTACTGTACCAAAAGTACGTGATGCTCGTACATCAGCAGGTTGGGCACTATTCTTCATTGCTATTCTTTATACGACTGCACCTGCTGTATCAGCAATGGCTCGTCTAAACCTGATGGATACGGTAAATCCAAATCCTGGCGAATATCTTGCTTACGATGAACGACCTGACTGGTTTAAAAACTGGGAGAAAACAGGACTTCTAGGCTTTGATGATATTAATGGTGATGGCAACATCCAATATACTTCTAACGCAGAAACAAACGAGCTAAAAGTTGACCGTGACATTATGGTACTGGCTAACCCTGAGATTGCGAAACTACCTAACTGGGTAATCGCACTAGTCGCAGCGGGTGGCTTAGCGGCTGCACTATCAACAGCGGCAGGTCTACTGCTAGCGATCTCCTCCTCCATATCGCACGACTTGATTAAAGGGGTGATCAATCCAAATATATCCGAGAAAAAAGAACTACTCGCCAGTCGAATATCCATGGCTGTAGCAATTGGTGTCGCGGGGTATCTAGGGCTTAATCCACCAGGGTTTGCCGCCGGTACTGTTGCTCTCGCCTTCGGTCTAGCTGCTTCCTCTATCTTCCCTGCGCTGATGATGGGTATCTTCAGCAAAGGGATCAATAAAGAGGGTGCTATCGCAGGTATGATTGCAGGTATCAGTATCACGCTGTTCTACGTATTCCAACACAAAGGCATTCTATTCGTTGCTGACTGGAAATTCTTAGAAAGCTGGGGTAGCAACTGGTTCCTAGGCATTGAGCCAAACGCATTCGGTGCCATTGGTGCGGTATGTAACTTTGTTGTGGCATTCGCTGTTTCGAAAGTAACCGCTGAAACACCACAAGAAGTAAAAGACTTAGTTGAGCATGTACGTATGCCAGCGGGTGCTGGTGATGCGGTTGATCACTAAAATCTAACCTAAACCACAAAAGCCCCTTCGGGGGCTTTTTTATTCTATTCAATGCTGTACTTTATCTATTATTACAATTAGTTACCCAGTCTACACAACGTCTTTAGCTGCAAGGAAGCCAATATGTTTAAAAGTAAGCACTTCATCGTCGCTATGCTTGTTACGCCAGTTCTCTCAATTCTCGCTTACGTTGGTACCGACATGGCCCTTAGTGAGAAGCCTCATGCGGCCAAAAAGGGAGAGGCCTACAAACTACTGAGTAAATCTAACTGTCGTTACACTAGTGGTTTGTGCGATATGGAAAATGGCGAGTTTAAAATTCAATTCCGCTCAGAAAGCGTGACTGATGAACAGCTCTACCTTAGCTTGACATCAAAGCTGCCTCTACAGGGCATAAAACTCTCACTCGTTGATAGCTTAGAAGCAACAGGGGATCCTATCGCCATGCAATCTGTCGATGAGACTAACCAAAAATGGCACATTAGCTTGCCTGCGCCAACTTCTGATGAAAACTGGTTAAGGGTTGCCGCTCAGGCCAGTGATACGCTGTATTATGGCGATACTCAGACCATATTCGTGACTTATGAAACACTGCTTGACCAAGCGCAATAGATTGGAAGAGCGCTCGCGGCTCTTCCAATAATAACTTCTGCATATCAAGTTAACTCTGCCGATAGTTAATACCACTTATCTACTAGGTAAATAGGCAACAAATAGGCTAGTTAACTTGATTCAAAATTGCTCTAAGTTTGAGTGGTTTGACTGGCTTTGGAATGAAAGCAAATCCATTAGACTTGATGCCTTCTAGCATATCATCGGTTCTATCCGCGCTGATGATAACCCCTTTAAAACTATCCCCTAGTCTCAAGCGGCACTGCTGAAGAACTTCTAATCCTGTACGACCATTGTCCAGTCGATAGTCAGAGAAGATAACATCAGGCACCCAGCTATTCTCTAGTGCCTTCATGCTCTGTACTAAGTCCATCGCAGTCTTAATCTCACACCCCCAGCGAGCCAGTAGGTTTTCCATTCCAACTAAAATTTCTTGCTCGTTATCCACACATAGAATTTTCAAATGAGACAAATCAGAGACTGGTAGTGATGGCGTTATAACCTCAATAATTTCATCGCTCTGTGCTCGATTCAGGGTAATCGAGAAGACGCTACCCCTATCTGGCCAAGAACGTAAAGAGATAGAGTGCCCCAATACATGAGCGATCCCTTTAGAGATCGCAAGCCCTAATCCAAGCCCTTGATCGGAGCGAATTTGGCTTCCTCGAGTGAACTCTTCAAAGATCTCTTGCTGCTTCCCTTCATCAATGCCGATACCGTTGTCCCAGACATCAATTCGAACATTGTCACCAATTCGCCTAACCCCTAAACGAACCTTACCTTTTGGGCAATACCGAAAAGCATTCGTCAAAAAGTTCTGCACGACTCGTCTTAGTAATTTAGGATCAGACTGAACCAGTAGTGATGATGGAATCATCTTAAATGAGAGCTGTTGCTGTTTCGCCAAAGCACTAAATTCAGCGTCAAGGTTGGCAAGCACGTCTTTAATCGCAAAGCTTTGGATATGGACATCCAACTTACCAGACTCTAGACGAGAGATATCGAGCAGATCACCAATAAGATCTTCTGCCGCCTCTAACGCACTCTCAATATGCGTTGATAGACCTTTAACTTCTTTATCTTTTGCCACTTCAGAAAGCGATGATGCAAACAGTCGCGCGGCATTGAGGGGCTGCATTAAATCGTGACTAACCGCAGCAAGAAAGCGAGATTTAGATTGAGACTCATGCTCTGATCGCTGAGTAGCACTGACTAACTGCTTATTGAGTCGCTCTAACTCCTGCGTTCGTTTTAGTACCCTAACCTCCAATGTTTCGTTCGCTTCTTTTAACGCCTGCTCTGCGTCTCTAAAGACGGTGATGTCGGTAAAGCTCATCACAAACCCTCCGCTAGGCATAGGGTTACCTTGAACCTCAATCACACGTCCATCAGGGCGAATTCGTGAAGAGGTATGACGGGTGCCTTGCTCTAGGTGTGATACTCGGCGCCGAACGTGGTCTTCAGGATCGCCAGGACCGCATAACCCATGCTCTGCATTGTGGCGAATCACATCGGAAATTGGCCGTCCAACTTGAATCAGCCCACTAGGAAACTCAAACAGTTCTAAATAACGCTGATTCCAAGCCACCAACCTAAGCTGTCTATCAACAACTGCAATGCCTTGACCAATGTGTTCAATCGCCCCCTGAAGCAGGCCTCGGCTAAAGTCGTACAGCTCTGAAGCTTCATCAACAATGGTCGCCACTTCTTCTAGCTGCATATTTTTACCTTGCAGGGCAGAAGTAAGCACTAACTTGGCAGAAGATGCGCCAAAAACACCCGCTAATACACGCTCGGTATGACGAATCAGAGTTGATGGTGCCTGTTGATTAGGCAATAAGGTTTCATGTTGCTGAGTCCAGTATTGGTTGAAGGCGTTACGCACTCTCGTTCGGCCCACAAAGCGAGAAGCGAGCATCTCTAACTCACCAACGGTAACACGACTTTGATACAGGCTCTGATTTTCACTCTCAGGCATTGGTGTGCCAATAAAAGAGGCCGACTGTAAGCGCTCACTTAGGCTTGATCGTGTCATCATTGAAATCACGACATAGCAAACCGTATTGCTCACAACACTGAGTAGCATTCCCCAGTCAGAGCTTTTAATCCCCCAGCCGCTTAGTGTTTCAGGCGGTGTAATCAACCAAATAAGTGCATTATTGCTGGCATCTCCAGCTAATACACCAGTTTGACTCATTAAGGTAATGAGCCAAATACCAAATCCAACCGCTAGACCAACATACACCCCTTTTCGGTTGCCTCTACGCCAGTACATACCACCTATAAGTGCGGGCGCGAACTGAGTAATCGCAGCAAATGAGAGAAAGCCAATCGCGGACAAGGAGTGAATGGTATCAAGTGCTTGATAAAACCCCCATGCACCGATTAACAGCAGCAGAATCAGCGCTCGCCTAATGATCAGAAGTAACCCAGAGAAGTGACGATAGTTACGGTCTGTAATACGCATACGACGCAGTAGAAGTGGCATCACCAAGTCATTGGAGACCATGATCGCTAACGCAATCGTCGAGACAATCACCATCCCGCTGGCAGCCGATGTACCACCTAAAAAGGCCAATAGTGCGATGTTATTGGCACCCACTGACATTGGTACACTGATCACGTAGGCGTCCGCCGGGCTTCCACCAAGTAAGCTTTGTCCGACCCAAGCGATAGGAAGAACGAAGATCCCCATTAAAATAAGGTAGAGCGGGAACAGCCAACGGGCAGTATGGAGATCTTGAGCGCGCTCATTCTCCACCACCATGGTATGAAACTGCCGTGGTAAACAGACTATCGCGACCATGGTCAGTGCAGTATGAATAAGAAGTGTCGGTATATTTGGCGATTGATAAGTCTGCTTGGCAACTGAGACAAGGTCGACATGCTCTTGATTCCAAGCCAAATAGATAATAAAAAAACCAACGGTCAAAAAGGCCACCAGCTTAATCACTGATTCAAAAGCAATGGCCATCATCATACCGCGGTGATGTTCAGTGTTATCAATATGTCTGGTACCAAACAGCATGGTAAAAATAGCCAAAGCAGCAACAACAAACCAAGAAACATACCGTTCTTGATAGCCTAAATCGGACGCTAAGTTTGGGGCTACAATGTCTAACCCCATGGTAATGCCACGAAGCTGCAATGCGATGTAAGGCAGTATTCCAGCAACCGCTATGAGCGTAACAGCAACCGCTAATCCCTGAGATTTCCCATACCTTGCAGCAATAAAGTCAGCAATTGAGGTGATGTGTTCACGTTTTGCGGTTAATACCAAGCGAGCAAGGACTCGCCAGCCAAAGGTAAAAACAAGAATGGGGGCAATGTATATCGGTAAGAATGACCAAGGATTACTGCTTGCCTGCCCAACCGTTCCGTAGAAGGTCCAAGAGGTACAGTACACTGCAATTGATAAGCTGTAGATCCATGGTCGCCACTTGGCAAGCCAGTTCGTTTGACGATCACCATACCAAGCGATGAGAAAGAGAACGCCAAGATAAGCGAGCGAAACAGGTATGACAATCCATCCTTGCATTAGAGATCCTTTCTAAGCGATTAATTTCTGTGTTCATATAAAAAAACCTCTCCACAGGGAGAGGTTCTATTTAACTAAGTAACTGCTGTAATCTCAATCAATTGAGTCTAATTCTGTGCTTTGGGCTCGGCTTTATTAACATCGGTGATCTTGGATGCTCTGGGTTCTACTTTCACAAACAGAGCCAATGCCCCCATTAGCGACATTGCCCAGAAAACATTAGCGCCCCAATTATCGTAACCCCAGCCACTTAATGTGGTGATTAGAGCGATAACAGCACCAAGTGGAATAGCATTATACAGCGCCTGCAGTGCCACCATTTTATGCTCTTCTTCCTGCTGTATATATTGAATTGCGGCAATGTGCGCCATCGCGAAGGTCACACCGTGCAGCAGTTGAATCAGTACCAACGCTGAAAGATCCGTCGTTGAAGCCGTCATCCCCCAACGAACCATCACACCAATAGATGCCGTCACAAAGAGTGCTCGGAGTGTCCAACCTGAAAAAATGCGCTTACTAAAGGCAAACACCATCACCTCAGCAACAACACCCAAGCTCCATAAGTAGCCAATAATATCGGCAGAGTAACCTGCATCTCGCCAATATATGGCACTGAAACTGTAGTAGGCAGCATGACTACCTTGGATCAGAGCAATAAGCGTTAAGAACTTAACTACAGGCCATTCACGTAATAGTTGAGACACTTTCGGGCGCTCAACATGCTGCTTGCTTTGTGTCACCGGCATGGTGCTGATGCTACGCATTGAAATCAGCAGTGAAAAAAGCACTCCAGCTAAAGCGGTGTATAGAATCATGTCACTGCCGTACAGCGACACCAGATAGCCTACAACCGTAGAACCGCCAATAAAGGCAATAGAGCCCCATAATCGTGTTCTCCCATAGTCCAACATTTTCAGACGAGCATAGTAGTTAGCCAGAGCATCAGACAGAGGGACTATCGGACCGCAACAGAGATTAAATAGAACCGTTGCCAGCACCATCAACCAGAAGTCACCACCGGTAAAGAAGTGGAAGCCAATAAATAAGAAAGCCGCAAAACTGAGCCACCGAAGCGCGGGTAAGAGGTGTTCGGCTTTATGAATCCGAGGCGTAATGACAAGATTAGCCACACATCGTGTCGCGAAACCAATACCCACTAGGAGACCGATATCGGTTGCAGAAACGCCCTGCTCTTCAAACCAAAGAGCCCAGAACGGAAGATAAACACCGTAAGCAAAAAAGAAACCGAGAAAGTACTGGGAGATCCAGCCATAGGGAGATGGGGTTAGCATCGAGTGCTCCTAAAACATGGCAAAAGTGCAAGCGCGGCTATTATGGACCTAGATCATTTAATTAAAAAGGGAAGAAAGCCGCTTTACACATTTCCGCTTTAAAAACCGACAAAATGATCTTTTGCTTTAGTGATTATTAGACCAAAGTCGTCTGGAGGTACTGGTGAAAGTTGTCACACTGGTAGGTACGAAATTTACCAAGAGGAATGGTGATGCCAGACAAGTTTAATATGCAATCTCCACCTTTTGATCGCTTAACGGACAAACAGCAGCATCAACTACGCTCGTCTCTGGATGTTGCTTATTACCGCGACAAAGACATCATTTTACAGCCAGACCAGCCGTGTCAGCACCTTAATATATTAATCAAAGGGGCTGTTGAAGAGCGCTCAATCGACACCTCCGAAATCTATGCGCACTATGCCAACGATGACATGTTTGATGTCAGAGCACTATTTGAAGGTGAGGTTCGCCATCAATACATTGCATTAGAAGATACGCTGTCATACTTGCTACCAAAAGCGGTCTTTATTGAACTGTATGAAGCCAACGGGCAATTTGCCGCTTACTTTGATAATAATCTAAAAAACCGCCAAATCCTTATTGAAGCTGCGCAGCAGCAGCAAAACCTTGCCGAATTCATACTGACTAAAGTCGACCAATCGATCTATCACCCACCGATGATCCTAAAGCCTGAACAGCCTCTTAATGAGGTGACACTTCAACTAAAAGAGAGCGGTGTTGACTCAGCATTGGTTAGACTATCCGATAATGATGCTCGTTTAAGCAATAGCCCAAACGAACTTCCATATGCCATCGTAACTAGAACCAACATGCTTCATGCCGTGATGCTAGAGAACCAAACTTTAGATACTGAGATTGGAAAAATAGCGACATTTCCCGTTCTTCATATCGACGATGGTGACTTCCTATTTAACGCTATGATCACCATGACACGGAATAAGATGAAGCGAGTGATGGTCTGTGATGGTAAAGATGCAGTGGGTATGCTCGATATGACCCAGATCCTCAGTGCCTTCTCTACCCATTCACACGTACTCACCCTTAGTATAGCCAGAGCCTCGAGTGTTGAAGAATTAGCACTGGCTTCAAACAAGCAGAGGCAATTAGTCGAAAGCTTATTAGGCAATGGTATTCGCACCAGATTTATCATGGAACTCATTGCCGCAGTCAATGAACAGATCATCGAAAAAGCGTTTGAGTTAGTCGTGCCACCAGCGCTTCATGATCACTGTTGTTTAATAGTGCTAGGTTCAGAGGGGCGTGGCGAACAAATTTTAAAAACCGATCAAGACAACGCGCTCATTATCAAAGACGGGCTTGAGTGGGAAAACTGCCAAAGTGTGATGGATGAGCTTACTCATACATTACAGCAGCTCGGTTACCCTTTATGTCCAGGTGACGTTATGGTGAACAACCCCAAATGGGTCAAGACTCAACAGCAGTGGAAAGATACCGTGAGTCGCTGGATTCAAGGCGCTAAACCCGAGCACGTCATGGATCTCGCAATCATAGCCGATGCCCATGCCGTTGCGGGAAACCGAGACCTACTTACCAGCGTGAGTGAGCACTTACACGGCTTAATGAAAAATAAGATGTTAGTTCTACAAGAGTTTACTCGCCCCGCTTTGCAGTTCTCTATTCCGCTAACCCTATTTGGTAACGTAAAGCGAAACAAAGAAGGCTTAGATATTAAGCGAGGGGGCATTTTCCCCATCGTACACGGCATTCGAACGCTTTCACTTGAATATGCGTTGAGTGAGAAAAATACCTTTGATCGAATTAATGAACTCCAAGCTAAGCGTATTTTAGAACCAGAAACTGCAGATAATCTCAGTGAAGCGCTCAAGCTGTTCTTCAAGCTGCGCCTGTCACAGCAACTCTCACAGCGCCACAATTCAAATAATATTGAGCTCAAACAGCTCGATAGAACAGAGCGAGATTTGCTACGTCACAGCCTTCATGTAGTAAAGAAATTTAAGCAGCTGCTGGGCTATCACTATCAAATTAGAGACTAGCTACCACCAACGTATTAAATATATTGAAAGCATAAAGGAGTGAGAGGTCTTAAATGAATTGGTTGATTCGTAAATACTGGCATTACAAATTAAAAGGATCGCCCTACCGGTCCCTATTCCGCTCGCCTCAAAAAGGGGAATTTGTGTCACTCGACTGCGAAACCACCAGCCTCGATCCTCACCGAGCTGAGCTTGTGACCATTGCTGCAACCAAAATCATTGATAATCGCATCATTACCAGCCAGCCATTCGAGGTGAGGCTTAGAGCTCCGCAATCACTGGACTCAGGTTCAGTCAAAATCCATAAGATTCGACATCAAGATTTGCTTGATGGTATCGGAGAAAAAGAAGCACTACTGCAACTGCTCAATTTCATTGGTAATCGCCCTTTAGTCGGTTATCACATTCGATATGATAAAAAGATCCTCGATATTGCTTGTCGTAAACAGCTAGGCTTTCCTCTGCCAAATCCACTTATTGAAGTAAGCCAGATTTATCATGATAAGCTTGAGCGCCATTTACCCAACGCCTATTTCGATCTCAGCTTAGAGGCTATCTGCAAGCATTTAGATCTTCCAATACAAGGCAAGCATGACGCTCTGCAAGACGCTATTTCTGCTGCTCTGGTCTTTGTTCGGCTAACAAAAGGTGATCTACCTTCGTTCACTTCCCCATATCATCAACGTTAATCTCTCGACTGACATCTCAATTTATCAACTTAAGTCGTTATCAAATAAGATAAAACCCTTCTCTCATCCTAAAGTCTAATTGTGAAAATGAGCAAGGTGGCGGAAAGTGATAGGCATACAAACTTTCCAACCTAGCTCAACTATTCAATAACAAAGTGGAAATTTGTCCTGCTCACAACATCATAGGCGCAAGGAGAGAAGCAATGAGTGAAGCCCATATTTATCCGGTAAAAGAACACATTAAAGCAACGACTCACGCGGATAATGACACTTACCTAGCCATGTACCAACAATCGGTCTCTAACCCTGAAGGGTTCTGGGCGGAACATGGAAAAATCGTTGATTGGATCAAACCATTCACTCAAGTTAAAAGCACTTCATTTGATACTGGCCATGTTGATATTCGCTGGTTTGAAGACGGTACACTTAACGTTTCTGCAAACTGTATTGACCGCCACCTCGCTGACCGCGGTGATGAAGTGGCTATCATTTGGGAAGGCGACGACCCTGCCGATGATAAAACACTGACCTTCAATGAGCTGCACAAAGAAGTGTGCTTATTCTCTAACGCTTTAAAAGAGCAAGGCGTTCGTAAAGGCGATGTGGTTTGTCTTTACATGCCGATGGTACCTGAAGCTGCTGTCGCGATGCTCGCTTGTACCCGTATTGGCGCCGTACACACAGTTGTATTTGGTGGGTTCTCTCCAGAAGCACTATCAGGTCGTATCATCGATTCAGATTCAAAAATTGTCATCACAGCCGATGAAGGCGTTCGTGGTGGTCGCGCTGTTCCACTTAAGAAAAATGTCGATGAAGCGCTAACAAACCCTGAAGTTAAAAACATTGAAAAAGTCATCGTATTCAAACGTACCGGTGGCGATATTGAATGGCACGACCATCGTGACGTTTGGTGGCACGAAGCAACGGCAACCGTGTCTGCAGATTGCCCACCAGAAGAGATGAAAGCAGAAGACCCACTATTTATTCTCTACACCTCGGGGTCAACAGGTAAACCAAAAGGCGTATTGCACACAACTGGCGGCTACCTTGTCTACGCAACCATGACCTTCAAATACGTCTTTGATTATCAACAAGGCGAAACCTTCTGGTGTACGGCTGATGTGGGTTGGATCACTGGTCATACTTACCTTATCTATGGTCCTCTGGCAAACGGCGCGAAAACGATCTTGTTTGAAGGCGTGCCTAATTATCCAAACACAAGCCGTATGAGTGAAGTGGTTGATAAGCACCAAGTCAATATTCTTTATACTGCACCTACCGCAATTCGTGCTCTTATGGCGAAAGGCACAGAAGCGGTTGATGGTACATCACGTTCGAGCCTTCGCATTATGGGCTCTGTTGGTGAACCTATTAACCCAGAAGCGTGGGAGTGGTACTACAAAACCATTGGTAATGAGAAATCGCCTATCGTTGATACTTGGTGGCAAACTGAGACTGGCGGTATTTTGATAGCACCTCTACCAGGAGCAACCGATCTAAAACCGGGGTCAGCTACTCGTCCATTCTTTGGTGTTCAACCCGCACTTGTCGACAACATGGGTAATATCATTGAAGGTGCTGCCGAAGGTAACCTAGTCATCCTTGATTCTTGGCCAGGCCAAATGCGAACCGTTTATGGTGACCACGATCGCTTTGAACAAACCTACTTCTCTACCTTCAAAGGCATGTACTTCACAAGTGATGGTGCCCGCCGTGATGAAGATGGCTATTACTGGATCACAGGCCGTGTTGATGACGTACTGAACGTATCAGGGCACCGCATGGGGACAGCCGAAGTTGAATCAGCACTCGTTGCGCACAGTAAGATTGCAGAAGCGGCTATCGTAGGGATTCCTCACGATATTAAAGGCCAAGCAATCTACGCTTACATCACATTAAATGATGGTGAGTTCCCGTCAGCTGAGCTTCATAAAGAAGTCAAAGACTGGGTACGTAAAGAGATTGGCCCAATTGCAACGCCAGATGTGCTCCACTGGACAGACTCTCTACCAAAAACGCGTTCAGGTAAGATCATGCGTCGTATCCTACGTAAGATTGCCACTGGAGATACCAGCAATTTGGGTGATACTTCAACGCTCGCAGACCCAAGTGTTGTTGACAAGCTAATCGCTGAAAAAGCCGAGCTTGCTTAAAGTCGATACACAGTCTCTTTAGTTGCATAAATTAACGAGATTGCAGTAAGCAAAACAATACGTTTAAAACATCTAACTGATAAAGCCGTCACTCCTGTGGCGGTTTTTTTATGCGTATAACCTCAAAATTTGACCATAGATAGAGAGTGGTTATCGCCATTTTTGTTAACTCGGTTACAGAATTAGTCGTTACAACTAGGTGATAAGACCAGTAAATTGCTGCGATTTGCGCTGAATTCGCTATAATCTTGGTCTAATTTCAAAGAACCGTGATTTTTTGACATAAATCTCATGCTGATTCTCTGATAATATGGGAACATTAAGATTCGTCACACGATATAGGAAGATGGCAACACAATGACTGCAAAATCACGCATTCTAGTCCTAAACGGTCCAAATATTAATCTTTTGGGGTTACGAGAGCCAGCACATTACGGTTCTCAAACGCTAGCTCAGATCATTGACACCTTAACTCAACAAGCATCTGATGCTCAGGTTGAGTTACAACATCTACAGTCGAATCGAGAGTACGAGCTGCTCGAAACCATTCATAATGCCTTTGGTAAAGTGGATTTTATTATTATAAATCCCGCAGCTTTTACGCACACCAGTGTTGCATTACGCGATGCTCTCCTCGGTGTCGCTATCCCATTTATTGAAGTGCATTTATCAAACGTTCATGCACGTGAACCTTTCCGTCACCACTCTTACCTTTCAGATAAAGCTGAAGGCGTCATCTGTGGTTTAGGCGCGCAAGGTTATGAATTCGCTTTGACGGCTGCGATTAAGCATTTGCAAGCTAAGTAATTAGCAACCGAAATAACTAATTAGCCGTGAAAGTAACGTAATTACTTTTAAAGTAAACGAACACTCTACAGCTCTATGGGAGCTGTCTTATTCACAAGATAAAGAGAAAGAAAAATGGATATTCGCAAAATCAAAAAGCTTATTGAGTTAGTTGAAGAATCTGGCATTGCTGAGCTAGAGATCTCTGAAGGTGAAGAGTCAGTACGAATCAGTCGTAACCACACTGGCGCACCAGCTCCAGTTCAATACGCAGCAGCGCCAATGGCCGCTCCTGTAGCTGCACCTGTTGCCGCTCCTGTAGCCGCTGCAACTGAAGCTGCGCCAGAAGTTGTATCTGGTCACCAAGTTCTTTCTCCAATGGTTGGTACTTTCTACGGCGCTCCAAGCCCTGATGCAAAACCATTCGTTAAAGTGGGTCAACAAGTTAATGCTGGCGATACAATCTGTATCGTTGAAGCAATGAAAATGATGAACCAAATTGAAGCTGATAAATCTGGTGTTGTTACTGCAATTCTAGTTGAAGATGGCCAACCGGTTGAGTTCGACCAAGCACTTGTTGTTATCGAATAATAGAGGCAGTCTCTCATGTTAGATAAATTAGTCATCGCGAACCGAGGTGAAATTGCACTTCGTATCCTTCGCGCATGTAAAGAGTTAGGTATTAAGACAGTTGCTGTTCACTCAACAGCTGACCGCGATCTAAAACACGTACTACTTGCAGACGAAACGGTATGTATCGGTCCTGCGCGCGGTATCGATAGCTACCTAAATATCCCTCGCATTATTTCTGCAGCAGAAGTCACCGGTGCGGTTGCTATCCACCCTGGCTACGGCTTCTTATCAGAGAATGCTGATTTCGCTGAGCAAGTTGAGCGCAGTGGATTCATCTTTGTTGGCCCTAAAGCGGAAACTATCCGTATCATGGGTGACAAAGTGTCTGCGATCACTTCAATGAAGAAAGCAGGCGTTCCTTGTGTACCTGGCTCTGATGGCCCACTTGATGACGATGATGCTAAGAATAAAGCTCACGCTAAACGTATTGGCTTCCCAGTAATCATCAAAGCCTCTGGTGGCGGTGGTGGCCGCGGTATGCGTGTTGTTCGCAGCGAAGCTGATCTTGTTGAAGCGATTGCTATGACTCGTGCTGAAGCAAAAGCATGTTTCAACAATGACGTGGTTTACATGGAAAAATTCCTAGAAAACCCTCGTCACGTTGAAGTTCAGATCATTGCTGATGGTCAAGGTGGCGCAATTCACCTTGGTGAGCGTGACTGTTCAATGCAACGTCGTCACCAAAAAGTGGTTGAGGAAGCTCCGGCTCCGGGTATCACTGAAGAGATGCGTAAATACATCGGTGAACGTTGTACACGCGCTTGTCTTGAAATTGGCTATCGCGGTGCAGGTACGTTTGAATTCCTATACGAAAATGGCGAATTCTACTTCATCGAAATGAACACTCGTATTCAAGTAGAGCACCCAGTAACGGAAATGGTAACTGGTGTTGATCTTATCAAAGAGCAACTTCGTGTTGCTGCCGGTCAACCTCTGTCATTCACGCAAGACGACATTAGACTAAGCGGCCACGCTATTGAATGTCGTATCAATGCTGAAGATCCAGAGCGTTTCCTACCGTCTCCAGGTAAGATCACTCGTTTCCATGCTCCTGGTGGCATGGGTGTTCGTTGGGAATCTCACATCTACACAGGTTACACAGTACCGCCTCATTACGACTCAATGATTGGTAAACTGATCACCTTTGGTGAAAACCGCGATGTTGCTATTGCTCGCATGAAAAATGCATTGAGTGAAATGATCATCGAAGGCATCAAAGTGAACGTAACACTGCAAGAATCAATCATGAACGACGAGAACTTCCAACACGGTGGCGCTAACATCCACTACCTTGAGAAGAAACTTGGTCTTCAATAAGATTGAACACTAAGCGGGGTCATTTAGCCTCAGCACAGTCAAAATGCTCACTTCGGTGAGCATTTTTGTTTATGGCTATAAAATCGTCAGATATCTGCTAAACTCAGCGCCATTCCTATCTTCAAACATAGTAAGAGTACAACTCATGCCTTGGATTCAAATCAAACTCAATGCCACTAAAGACAATGCTGAAACGATTAGCGACATGCTAATGGAAGCTGCTGGCGCACTATCGGTGACGTTTTTAGATGCTCGCGACACACCTATTTTTGAGCCGCTCCCCGGTGAAACACGCCTTTGGGGTGACATTGATGTTCTTGCACTCTTTGATGCTGAAGCTGATACACAGTTTGTCCTAGAGCAAATTAAGCTTAGCAACTTGCTTGACGCTAACTTTGCTTACAAAATTGAACAGCTGGAAGATAAAGATTGGGAACGTGAGTGGATGGATAACTTTCACCCAATGAAGTTTGGCGAACGACTATGGATTTGCCCAAGCTGGCGTGAAGTTCCAGAGCCTGATGCCATCAATGTCATGCTCGACCCTGGCCTTGCCTTTGGTACTGGCACTCACCCAACGACGGCTTTATGTCTAGAGTGGTTGGAAGGGATCGATCTTACGGATAAAACAGTGATCGATTTTGGTTGTGGTTCAGGCATCTTAGCGATTGCAGCTATCAAACTTGGCGCTAAAAAAGTTGTCGGTATTGATATCGATCCTCAAGCTTTACTTGCCTCAAAAGACAACGCCCAGCGTAATGGCGTTGTTGACCAATTAGAAGTCTACTTGCCGCAAGACCAACCTGAAGGGCTTCTCGCTGATGTCTTGGTTGCCAACATTCTAGCAGCACCACTACGTGAGCTATCGCCTATCATTAAAGGCCTAGTAAAACCGTCAGGTATGCTCGCTATGTCTGGTGTTTTAGACACTCAAGCAGAGGATGTCGCGACCTATTACCGTGATGAATTCAACATTGACCCAATCAAAGAGATTGATGAATGGTGTCGCGTATCGGGTTCTAAACAGGCTGAATAAGACTTTTTGGGCTTAATTGTCTGAATTTCATGCATTTTGCATAAACAAATTGTAAATGCTCAAATATTAGTCTTTTCACGCAGCGAAAAAATGCGTAAAATGCGCGCCCTTACTGCTGTAATACTGTGAAGACGTTTTGAAAATAGGAAATCATCAACTTAAGAACAATCTTATCGTCGCTCCTATGGCTGGAGTTACTGATAGACCGTTTCGAGAGTTATGCCTTCGCTATGGTGCGGGAATGGCGGTCAGTGAAATGATGTCCTCTAACCCGAAACTATGGAAAACGTCCAAATCAATGCAACGCATGGTACATGAGGGCGAATCGGGCATTCGTTCAGTACAGATTGCGGGCGCTGATCCACAACTTATGGCGGAAGCTGCACAATTTAATGTTGAGAACGGTGCGCAAATCATCGATATCAACATGGGTTGTCCAGCTAAAAAAGTGAATAAGAAGCTAGCCGGATCTGCTTTACTACAGCACCCTGAACTCATCAAAGAGATTCTAACCGCAGTAGTGAACGCAGTAGATGTTCCTGTAACACTAAAGACCCGTACTGGCTGGGATACAGAGAGTCGCAACTGTGTCCAAATCGCTAAATTAGCCGAAGACTGCGGCATACAAGCAATAGCACTCCATGGGAGAACTCGCGCTTGTATGTACAAAGGTGAGGCCGAATATGAACACATTAAAGCGGCAAAACAAGCTATCTCGATTCCGGTTATTGCTAACGGCGATATCGATAGTCCAGAAAAAGCTAAGTTTGTACTGGAGTACACCGGTGCCGACGCTTTAATGATTGGTCGTCCCGCCCAGGGTCGCCCATGGATTTTTCAGGAAATCCTACACTATTTGGAAAACGGTACCACAATGCCTGAGCTTCCTTTCGAGGTAGTGAAAGGCATACTGCTTGGCCATGTAGATGCTCTCCATGATTTTTATGGTGAGTTTTTAGGCCCTCGTATTGCTCGTAAGCATGTCGGGTGGTATCTAAAAGAGCATGAACAAGCAAGTGAGTTTCGCCGTACCTTTAATGCTATCGATGCTGCCTCGCAGCAACTTGAAGCATTGGAAGGTTATTTTGATAACGTTGCATCATAATTAATGAGAAGAGCTAGACCGAATATGTTCGAACAAAATATAACTTCAGAAGCTTTAACAGTTACTACCGTTACTTCACAAGATCAGATCGCGCAAAAACCACTGCGTGATTCAGTTAAAGCATCTCTTAAAAACTATCTTGCTCAATTAAATGGCCAAGAAGTCACTGAACTATATGAGTTAGTGCTAGCTGAAGTTGAACAGCCATTACTCGACACCATCATGCAGTACACGCGTGGTAACCAAACTCGCGCAGCAACTATGATGGGTATCAACCGCGGTACTCTTCGCAAGAAACTAAAAAAATACGGCATGAACTAGAAAGTTAGTCGCTATTATATTTCAAGACCGCACATATTAATGTGCGGTTTTTTTATATCTACACATTCTCATCACGCTAGCACACCATGCTCTAATGCATTGAAATCACACGCTAAGCAACCAGGTTTATTTCTCACTGCAACTTACCCCCTTGATTAAATTATCAATACAGCTACCAAACCCTTCTTTCCTCCACTACATTTATGAATAGATAAAATAACAATAATAGTCAGCGGCTAGCCAAAGAATTAAACGTACCTAATGGAGTGTACTATGAACATTTTTGGCCTAAGAACTCTGACGATTCAAAAACGTCTGATCCTACTCACTACGCTCGTGACTATTGCGCTCCTAATCCCACTAGGTTACGTCCTTAATCAATATCAAAATGACCTTATGGAAGCTAAAAAGCTAAAAACTCGTCATCTTGTTGAGTCTACGCATAGCTTAATTAGTCACTTCCACCAACAACAGCTTTCCGGTGCACTCTCCCAAGAAGATGCTCAAGAACAAGCTAAACGTGCTGTTGAAAAGTTAAGATATGAAAGTAAGGATTACTTCTGGATTAACGACATGCAGCCAGTCGTGGTTATGCACCCTATTAAACCATCACTCAATGGTAAGGATGTTTCCGGAGTCAAAGACCCTACTGGTAAACGGATCTTCATGGAGTTTATTAGTGTCGTTCGCTCTAACGGAGGCGGTGGCTATGTCGATTATATGTGGCCAAAACCCGGTTCAGACACTGATGTTGGGAAAATATCCTATATTAAACTCTTTAAACCTTGGGGCTGGATCGTTGGTACAGGAGTCTATGTAGACGATATAAAAGTCATCGTCTGGGAAAGAATTCAACATGTTCTAATTGCTCTAGTGTTCTCTTTGTCTCTAATGGTAGTTTTAGCTCTATGGATTGGCCGAAGTATCTCTGCACCTTGCCAAGAGACCCTCGATGCACTCAATGAAATTGCCAGTGGTGACGGGGATTTAACCAAGCAGTTAGCCGAAGATGGCAACGATGAGCTGTCTCAAATTGCTACGGCGTTCAATCAATTCACCAATAAAATCCGAACGATCGTACTCAACATGACACCTGTGAGTGAGAATATTACTAACGCGGCAGTCGATCTCAACAATGTCGCACAAGACAGTTCATCTAAAGCAAATCAACAGCACCAAGCCGTTGATACTGTTGCTTCAGCAATGAACGAGCTACATGCCAGTAATCAAGAGGTCGCCAATGCGGCTCAACATGCGGCGACGGCAGCTAAAGAAGCAAGCGACAAAGGCTCACAAGGCGCTGGCGTCATTGATCAAGCTAGTACTCAAATTGATTCACTTTCAGCACTGTTGAGTCAGACAGAAACAAACACCAATCAACTAGCTCAAGATTCTCAGGAAGTAGGTACAGTACTCGATGTTATTCGAGGCATCGCTGAACAAACCAATCTATTGGCATTAAATGCCGCCATAGAGGCTGCCAGAGCAGGTGAACAAGGACGAGGGTTCGCTGTCGTTGCTGATGAAGTTCGAACACTCGCAACTCGTACTCAAGCAAGTACAGACGAGATAGAACAGATTGTGTCTACCTTACAAGGCAGAGCAAAAGAAGTGTCTGAATCGATGGCTCAGACTCAAGTGCAATCTTCACAAACTCAAGAGCAAGCCGTCCTTGCAAAAGACGCATTAAGCGCCATTGAAGAACAGGTGAATATCATCTTAGGGCTAAATGAGCAGATAGCAGAAGCGAGTTCTCAGCAGACTCTAGCAACCGATGAGATAAGCCAGAATCTTACTAGCATTGCAGATCATAGTATTCAAACCACATCGCAAGCAGAACAAGTTGCGCAGGCAAGTAATAACATGATGGAAAGTGGTCAACAACTGCAAGTTAATCTAGGGCTATTTAAGGTCTAATCCTCTGCGGAGCATGATGTCTTAACGATGTCATATTCAAGAGAGGCTAAAATAGAGCAGTGCGTCGCTTTGTCATCAGTATGACCACAACAAGCGTCATTGATCTTTTTAAGTGCAGAACGAATACGAGTGAGCTCATTGATTTTGTCATCAATGAGCTCTAATTTTGACGATGTAATCGATTTAACCTCAGCACAACTGTGCTCCGTTGGCTCCAGCTTTATCTCCAATAGCTCTTTAATCTCATCTAAGCTAAGTCCAAGCTCCTTCGCTTTGATAATAAAACTCACCTGACGCTGGTTCGCTTCGCTATATAAACGATAACCTGACTCGCTTCGTCCTGCTGGTTTAATTAATTTATTTTTCTCATAAAAACGCAGCGTGTCTGTGCTTACTTGACACTTTTTAGCCAGTTCACCAATCTGAAACATAACATTCCTCATTAACCATCTTGTTACTTATTTGGTTCATTTTCGTCGATTTTACAATTATTTTTGCGATGCCAAACGATTGCGCAAGCTTTATTGTAATAAATTAGTTAGAATGTGCGCCATCAAATCTAGAGTCTATTAGCGCATAATACACCTAAAGGTCTTTACCAAAGCTAACCAACATTCTAATCCGCGCATGAGCATTTAACCTCATCCATTGTTACATTGCCAATTAGGGCTTGTTTACAATGACATCGGATTAATAGTGGTTTATTTTGGCAAATATCTTTACTACTTTAACTCCGTGAATTTGAGGAAGATGGAAGCATGAATAACGCTCGCCCTATTCGTCGCGCTCTTATCAGCGTGTCAGACAAAACTGGTATTGTAGAGTTTGCACAAGCTCTAAGTGACCGTGGTGTCGATATCCTTTCTACTGGTGGCACTGCACGCCTTCTAGCTGAAAAAGGTATCTCTGTAACTGAAGTTTCTGACTACACTGGTTTTCCAGAAATGATGGACGGTCGTGTAAAAACGCTTCATCCAAAAGTTCACGGTGGTGTTTTAGGCCGTCGTGGTCAAGATGACGACATCATGGCCACTCACGGTATCAACCCTATCGATATGGTTGTCGTTAACCTATACCCATTTGCAGAAACTGTGGCTAAAGAAGGCTGTACGCTTGCTGATGCTGTTGAGAACATCGATATCGGTGGTCCAACTATGGTTCGCTCTGCGGCTAAAAACCACAAAGACGTAGCTATAGTTGTTAACGCACATGACTACGATCGCGTTGTTGCAGAAATGGATTCAAACAAGAAATCTCTAACGCTAGAAACTCGTTTCGACTTAGCTATTGCAGCATTTGAGCACACCGCTTCTTACGACGGTATGATTGCTAACTATTTCGGTACTATGGTTCCATCTTACGGTGCCTCTTTGCTTGATGAAGAAGGAAAGAAGGCTGATGCAGAGTCTAAATTCCCTCGTACATTCAACCAACAATTCGAGAAGAAACAAGACATGCGCTACGGTGAGAACAGCCACCAAGCAGCCGCTTTCTACGTAGAAGCAAACCCTGAAGAAGCATCTGTATCAACAGCTACTCAAATTCAAGGTAAAGCACTGTCTTACAACAACATCGCGGACACTGACGCTGCACTAGAGTGTGTGAAAGAGTTCGACGAGCCAGCATGTGTCATCGTTAAGCACGCAAACCCTTGTGGTGTTGCGCTAGGTAAAGACATCCTAGAAGCTTACGACCGAGCTTTCAAAACTGACCCAACATCAGCATTTGGCGGCATCATCGCATTTAATCGTGAATTAGATGCAGCAACAGCGACAGCAATCACTGAACGTCAATTCGTTGAAGTTATCATTGCACCTTCTGTTTCTGCTGAAGCGGTAGAAATCGTAGCAGCTAAGAAAAACCTTCGTCTACTTGAGTGTGGCGAATGGGCAGCGAAAACAACAGGCTTTGATGTTAAGCGTGTTAATGGCGGCCTACTTGTTCAAGATCGTGACCAAGGTATGGTTGAAGCGTCTGACCTTAAAGTGGTATCAAAACGTCAACCAACAGAAGAAGAGCTAAAAGATGCACTATTCTGCTGGAAGGTTGCTAAATACGTTAAGTCTAATGCCATTGTTTACTCAAAAGGCGATATGACTATCGGCGTCGGCGCTGGCCAAATGAGCCGCGTTTACTCTGCTAAAATTGCCGGTATTAAAGCTGCTGATGAAGGTCTTGTGGTTGAAGGTTGTGCGATGGCATCTGATGCTTTCTTCCCTTTCCGCGATGGTATTGATGCAGCAGCTGAAGCTGGCATTAAGTGTGTTATCCAACCTGGCGGCTCTATGCGTGATGACGAAGTTATCGCTGCAGCAGATGAGCACGGCATGGCGATGATCTTCACTGGCATGCGTCACTTCCGTCACTAATTATTAGAGTTAACTTCTAAACAGTAGACGAATATCAAGCCTCTCATTATGAGGGGCTTTTGAGAATTTAGAACTTAAGGAATAGAACATGAACGTATTAATCATTGGTGCTGGCGGTCGTGAACACGCACTTGGTTGGAAAGCTGCACAAAACCCAGATGTTGAAACAGTATTCGTAGCGCCTGGTAATGCAGGTACGGCACTTGAGCCGAAACTTGAGAATGTAAGCATTGGTGTGGAAGATATTCCTGCACTGGTAGCCTTTGCTAAAGAGAAAGCAATTGAGCTAACGATTGTTGGCCCAGAAGCCCCCCTTGTGATTGGTGTTGTTGATGCATTCCGCGAAGCGGGTCTGCCAATATTTGGTCCTACTCAGGCGGCTGCTCAACTAGAAGGCTCTAAAGCATTCACTAAAGATTTCCTAGCTCGTCATGACATCCCGACGGGCTACTACGCTAACTTTACTGAGATTGAGCCTGCTCTAGCGTACGTTCGTGAGCAAGGTGCTCCAATCGTAGTTAAAGCTGATGGCCTAGCCGCAGGTAAAGGTGTCATCGTTGCAATGACATTGGAAGAAGCAGAAGACGCTATCAAAGACATGCTAGCAGGTAACGCCTTTGGTGAAGCGGGCAGCCGCGTTGTTATCGAAGAGTTCCTAGAAGGCGAAGAAGCAAGCTTCATTGTTATGGTTGATGGTTCAAGTGTTCTTCCAATGGCAACAAGCCAAGACCACAAACGTGTAGGCGATAAAGATACTGGCCCTAACACGGGTGGCATGGGCGCATACTCTCCTGCTCCAGTTGTTACACCTGAAATCCATAACCGTATTCTAGAGGAAGTTATCTACCCAACAGTACGTGGTATGGACGCAGAAGGCGCACCTTATACTGGCTTCCTGTACGCTGGCCTTATGATCGATGCAGATGGTACTCCGAAGGTTATCGAATATAACTGCCGCTTTGGTGACCCAGAAACACAGCCAATCATGATGCGTATGGAGTCAGACTTAGTAGAACTTTGTCTAGCTGCAGTTAATGAGAAGCTAGATGAAGCTGAATCTCACTGGGATCCACGCGCATCAATCGGTGTTGTATTAGCAGCTGGCGGCTACCCTGCCGATTATGCAAAGGGAGATGTTATTACTCTTTCAACAGATAATGTTGAAGGGCAAAAAATCTTCCACGCTGGTACAGCAAATAATGAAGCTGGCGACGTTGTGACAAACGGTGGACGAGTATTGTGTGCAACAGCACTAGGTAACACCGTTTCTGAAGCTCAAGAGCGTGCGTACGCCCTAACTAAGCAAGTGAGCTGGAATGGTATGTTCCACCGCAATGACATCGGTTACCGTGCTATAGCTCGTGAAAATGAAGCTAAATAATTAGCTGATTACTGGCTAAGCAAAAGCTTGGCCTTTAATTACAACAAAGGCGCTATTATTAGCGCCTTTGCTTTATTCTGGTTGCTTCGAACGATTAATTAGATTCGATTAAATTTGGCCGTTCAATACAGTCGTGACTGTCGGTATCGAGCATTAATAGCTCTTCAATGATGACTTTATTTGACCGAGTCTTACCGAGTACTGCTACATAGCTATCGAGGCTTGCTAATCGATTTACAACAAAGCTTGGTAACGAGTGATTAAACTCAATCCCATCATAAGTTTGTCCATTGCAGCTTTCGAAGGTTGAACCATCCCAATAGCCTTGGATCAGATCAATGCCTTCTCGACCAAACTCTTTCGTAACATCAGCCACTGTTTTCGCTTCGTTTTGATAGCGCTGAAGTTGCTCTTCATTAATTGGTAGAACTTTATCGTCAATTCGGTACTGCTGATAAACAGCTTCACCTTTAACATTGAACCGAACGTGGATACGATACGGTACTAAACCAACATCTTGGCGTATTTGTTCACCCTCACGAATTAGCTCTCGAACTTCACCATCACTCCAGCGGTAATCTGTTTTATACCAGCCATAATCCCCGGCAAAAACATAATCACCTGCAGTATAAGACTGACTGAGTCTCTCTGTGTACCAATAGAACGTAGTAGCATCGCCCATTGATTGGCCGCCACTATAATGAGAGAACTGGTCTAAGTTAGGAGTTGGCACGGATGACGAACACCCGATTAAGGCAGAGCAAATTAGTGAGGATAAAAGAAGTTTTTTCATAAATAGAAAATCACGCCGAGATAAAGACTACCTCGGCGTATTATAAATTATTTCACTGAATCTTTCAGTGCTTTACCAGCAACAAATGCAGGAACATTTGCAGCAGCGATTTGAATCTCAGCACCAGTCTTTGGGTTACGACCTGTACGAGCTGCACGGTGATTAACTTTGAACGTACCAAAACCAATTAGTTGAACTTGGTCACCCTCTTTAAGAGCCTCTGTTACGCTACCAAGTGTTGCTTCTAGAGCAGCTTTAGCTTGTGCTTTTGATAGATCTGCTTTTTCAGCAATAAAGTCGATTAATTGGGTCTTGTTCATTAGGTTTCCCTTCTCATAGGTTATCGAATTCAACTCACTCTAATGCATAAAGCCCCCGTCTGGCAAAGGTTTGTCGGTGTTCTTTGGCTTTCCTGACGTACTTTTAACCGCATAATGAGCAATAACTCACAATTTGGACGTGTTTGATTACTTTGTGACTATTAAGATTGACCTTCCATTGACAGAATTCATCTTTCTAAATAGGTGTCTAAAGAGAAAGTTTACTTAAGGTAATGAAAAATAATAGAAGGATATAGCGTTAGTATGTGAACCATTTATACAGTTAAACTGTCGTAGTATTGCATTATTCACCTATAGGAAAACCATGCTTTTACTTTTCACTTACGTTACTGTTGCTATCGGTATTTCGTTTATCTGTTCGGTCTTAGAGGCCGTACTGTTAAGTCTTACACCCAGTTATATTGCTCAGTTAAAGCAATCAGGGCATCCATCAGCACCAGCACTAAGTAAATTAAAACAAAATATCGATAGACCACTTGCTTCAATTTTGACTTTAAATACCATCGCACACACAATTGGTGCAGCTACGGCCGGCGCTCAAGCAGCTGCCGTATTTGGTAGTCAATGGTTAGGCGTTTTCTCCGCCATACTAACACTTGGGATTCTGGTGCTATCTGAGATAGTTCCTAAAACAATTGGGGCCACTTACTGGCGACAACTCGCTCCATTATCAGCCGTTATTTTATATTGGATGGTGTGGGCATTAACCCCTTTCGTCTGGTTTTCCGAACAGATTACTAAACGCCTATCAAGAGGCTATCAAGAGCCAAAAGTAAGGGATGAACTTACGGCTATGGCGACCCTAGCAAAAGAGAGCGGAGAGTTTGCTGAGGGCGAATCAAAGATACTCTATAACTTGTTAAACATAACAAACATACCAATCACTCAGATAATGACCCCACGCCCAGTAGTATTTCGTGAAAGTGCTGAGCTAACTATTGACGATTTCTTATCTAAACATCCAGATACCCCATTTTCTCGCCCTTTGGTGTACAGCGAGTCTAAGGATAACGTTATTGGCTTTGTGCATCGTCTAGACCTCTTTAAGCAACAGCAGATTGGAGCGGGAGACAAACGACTAGGAGCAATCAGCCGCCCTATTCACGTTATTCTGAGCACTCAAACGTTGCCTATAGCGTTCGATCAGATGATGTCATTACGGATTCAACTAGCAATGATTGTCGACGAGTATGGCACTATTCAAGGCATAGTGACGCTGGAAGATATTTTTGAACATTTAATTGGCGAGGAAATTGTCGATGAAGCGGATCACGCCGTCGACATGCAGCAACTGGCATTTGAACGTTGGGAAATATGGAAAAAACAACACGGGGTAATAGACAGTAAAAAAGATGAATAGAATGAGTGGGAGCAAGGCTCCCACTATCACACTAAAGTGAAATACCGATATTACTGATCGCGTCATCTTTCAACTCTTGACGCAGATCTTTAATTAAATCAATATCACGAGCTTCCGCTTCTCTCAATGGTCTAAATATCGCCCACTGAACATCCCACTCAGAACAGACTGCTTCGTTCTCTTTTTGATTTTCATTAGTAATTTCAACTTGAGTTTGTGCTTCTTCAAGCTGAGCTACTGTCACTACCGAAACCTGACTTAATTTTTGCATGTTATCGTAAAGATCATCACGGTCCAACAAGCCGTGCAATAACGTCGACAATCCAATACACGCATCAATGGCCGGATAGACACCATAGAAGTCAAAGTCTTCCGAGCTTGGAATGATCTCTTCAAGCTTCTCAAGTTGACGCTCGAAATTGATTTTTGCGCTCTTAACAGTTAATAACTCCCAGACACTGTCGAGAATATCTCTGTAGATTCGGCTTTCTGCAAATTCTGTATTCTGACAAAATGTGGCATAGTTAGGGTACATACGCTCGCAAAGACAAGCCATAAATGTAATTTGTTGCCAAGGTTCGAACTTTTCAAGACGAACTTGTATTGGGTTCTGTAGCATGGTCACTCGTTATTGCAGAAGAAAAATACAACGAAAGTGTACTTGATTACTCTCTGGGAAAAAAGCAAAGCCGATGAAGAATTTGAATAATAGTCTCTATATAGACACAGAACACAACGCCACTTACCGAGAACTTATCGTCGATTTGAGTCTACCAGATCTGGAGATCGTAGATGATATTCAACTTGCCAATATTATCCTTGCTTCGCCGCCACAGATCGCGGCCAAACTGGATACACTTCCTGCACTTGAATGGATTCAATCTATTTACGCCGGTGTTGATGCCATTACATCTAAAGAGATAAAAACAGATTTTACACTGACCAATGTGAAAGGAATATTTGGCCAACAAATTTCAGAATACGTAATTGGCTATGCCCTACAGTACTTCAGACATTTCCCTCAATACAGCGCTCAGCAATCTCAACAGAATTGGCAACAAATTCCCTACGAGACAGTTAATAGTAAATGTATGTTGATTCTAGGAACTGGCTCTATAGGTAATCAAGTGGCCAATACAGCGAAAGCAATGGGAATGAAGGTTATTGGCTTAAATCGCAGTGGAATTCCTCCACACAACTCAAACTTCGATGATACTTACCATATTCAAGAGCTAGAACAATCACTTTCACGAGCAAACATCATTGTTAGCACATTGCCTAATACCGAAGAAACAAATTCTTTGCTAAACGAAAAGACACTAAGCCACTGTAATGGTGCGCTGTTATTCAACGTTGGAAGGGGGGCTACCATTTCAGAGCAAGGGCTACTGATGGCTATTGAAAATAAATCGATAAGCCACGCCTTCTTAGATGTGTTTATCAATGAACCTTTAGCTAAAGATCATGCTTTCTGGAAACATCCGTCAATTACGATCACACCTCATATCGCTGCACTTAGTTTTCCTGCGCAAGTGGTGGATATATTCAAAGAGAACTACTTAAATTTCCAAAGCGGGTTTAGATTAGAGTACGAAGTCTGCCTTGATAAGGGCTATTAACACTGCATAGAGTGATATATAAATAGGAAAACTCAGTGTTAAGTGAACTATTTAGTAATTCACTTTATTGCAGACGTAAAAAAGCCCGACTCTTTCGAATCGGGCTTTCTTAATAAGTGGCGGAGTGGACGGGACTCGAACCCGCGACCCCCGGCGTGACAGGCCGGTATTCTAACCAACTGAACTACCACTCCGCAGTGGCATACTTGCAAAGCAAGTGTCCATCTGTCTTTAGGTCTTGACCTAAAAACGATATTTAAAGCCTGGCGATGTCCTACTCTCACATGGGGAAACCCCACACTACCATCGGCGCTACTGCGTTTCACTTCTGAGTTCGGCATGGGATCAGGTGGGTCCGCAACGCTATGGTCGCCAAGCAAATTCTAAAATTCGGAAAACTGCTTTCTATTTAAAGAAAAAATAAAAGTTCTTAATACACATTCAAATATGTTCTTGCTTTGAGTCCAATCAAAACCCCTTGGGTGTTGTATGGTTAAGCCTCACGGGCAATTAGTACAGGTTAGCTCAATGCCTCACAGCACTTACACACCCTGCCTATCAACGTTCTAGTCTTGAACAACCCTTAAGGGCACTTAAAGTGCCAGGGAAGACTCATCTCAGGGCTCGCTTCGCGCTTAGATGCTTTCAGCGCTTATCGATTCCGAACTTAGCTACCGGGCAATGCCACTGGCGTGACAACCCGAACACCAGAGGTTCGTCCACTCCGGTCCTCTCGTACTAGGAGCAGCCCCCTTCAATCTTC
>NZ_JAKJSU010000017.1:0-92889 GCF_050337265.1 Vibrio lamellibrachiae | reverse complement strand
CCCGAAGGTCCCCTGCTTTGCTCCAAAGAGAATATGCGGTATTAGCCATCGTTTCCAATGGTTATCCCCCTCTACTGGGCAACTTCCTAGGCATTACTCACCCGTCCGCCGCTCGACGCCGAAGTAGCAAGCTACTTCTCGTTTCCGCTCGACTTGCATGTGTTAGGCCTGCCGCCAGCGTTCAATCTGAGCCATGATCAAACTCTTCAATTTAAGATTTTGTCGGCTCAATGAATACTGACTTCAAAACTAATCTTCATGTAAACATGAAGATGTAACTTTAAAGCTATTATCTTTCCAACAGAAAGATAATGAATTGACTGTGCCAAATAACTACAAGTAGTTATTTGTATTGGTCACTCAGTTCATTGAAGCCCAAGTGTTTCCGAAGAAACTGTTTTACCTAAGTAAAACATTTTGGATTTTCATCAACGAGTGCCCACACAGATTGATAGGTTTAAATTGTTAAAGAGCGTTGCTTGTTGAGTCAGTCTTTCTAAGAAGAAGCTCTCTAAGCGGACGGTCATTCTAGCGATTTAAGTTTTAGTGTCAACCACTTTTTCAAATCTTTTTTAAGCACTTAGCTTAAGCTATCAAACCTTGCTAACTGGGCGCTTCAGAACCGAAGTAGTGATGCTTTCCCGTGTCAGCGAGGGGGCATTATAGAGATCGCGCTCACGTTGGCAAGTGCTTTTATTAGGTTTTTTTGCTTTTTTTAACTGCTTGGATGTTTTTCAATCAACAAGTGTGTTTTTTGCTACTATTTCCGTCACATTTCCCGTTTAATCCTTATGAATAAGGAGAAATTATGAGTTCAATACGTAGTTATAAAGGTATTCGCCCTGAAATAGGTGACCGTGTCTATATAGATAGTAGTGCAGTTTTGGTTGGAGACATCAAAATTGGCGATGATTCGAGCATATGGCCTTTAGTCGCAGCTCGTGGAGATGTAAATCACATCCATATCGGTAAGCGCAGCAATGTTCAAGATGGTAGTGTCTTACATGTAACCCATAAAAACCCAGAGAATCCAGCAGGCTTTCCATTGATTATCGGCGATGATGTCACTGTTGGTCATAAGGTGATGCTACACGGCTGCACTATTCACAATCGAGTTTTAGTGGGTATGGGTGCAATTGTACTTGATGGTGTCGTAATTCAAGATGAAGTGATGATCGGCGCTGGCAGCTTGGTACCGCCTAATAAGGTGCTGGAAAGCGGTTATCTTTATGTGGGTAGCCCAGTAAAACAAGCACGCCCTTTATCTGATAAAGAACGCGCCTTTTTACAAAAGTCTTCTGGTAATTATGTTCAGAATAAAAATGACTATATAGAAGAAGTAAAGTCGGTGTAACTCAGGCCTTAATCTCAATAGAGCCGGAAGCATCAAACTCTTCTTGCTCTATTAACTCTTCTGCTAGTTCCTCAATGTCAAATCGATACTCTTTGAAGATCTCTAATGCCAGCTGCGGTGAAACTATCTTTTTATCTGATAACAGCTCGAGTTGCGATATAGAGATTGAGCATTCAATTAACGCACCTGATTGTTGAGCCGAAAAGTTGATCACCTTTTTCTCTTCATTCCAATTTTGGATATCAGGAAATAAAATAGATTGGTTCATTACACACCTTCTAGATTCTTGCGCAATTCTCTTAAGATCTGCTTAGAACCGGGTCTCAGACCTCGCCACAACATAAAGCTTTCCGCGGCTTGCCCTACCAACATACCTAAACCATCGTAGACTTGTACAACACCGTGCTCACTCGCCCATTGATTAAAGGTTGTTTTCCCCGATCCATACATCATGTCATATACAACACTGAGTTCAGAGAAAATATTAGAAGAGATAGCAGGCAATTCACCACTTAAGCTTGATGAGGTCGAATTAATAATGACATCAAATGATTCATCTATTTTTTCCATCTCGATCGCACTAATATTTCCATATTGCGAAAACATCTCGGCAAGATTGTGAGCTTTTGAATTGGTTCTATTAGTAACAATAATCTCAGCGGGATTCTGATCGAGTAAAGGCTTAATAACACCTCTCGCCGCACCGCCCGAACCAATAAGTAAGATACGAGCGCCTTTTAACGGCACCTGATATTGAAGTAAGTCCTGAACTAAGCCTTCACCATCGGTGTTATCACCGATAATTTCTCCATCATCTAATTTTTTTAACGTATTAACCGCGCCAGCCAACTGCGCTCTCTCTGTTAATCGTGTAGCAAACTGATACGCGTCTTCTTTAAATGGCACTGTAATGTTGCAGCCTTTGCCGCCTTCAGAAAAGAAATCTGTTGCTGCCTGTTTGAAGCCATCTTTAGGAGGACAAGCCGTAATATAGGTGAGTGGTTGATTGGTTTGTCGAGCAAATAGAGTATGAATAAAGGGAGATTTACTTTGTGCTATGGGATTGCCGAAAACGACGTAACGATCTATTTGCTGAGTCATATCCTTAACCTATCAGATAAAAAAGGGTCATATCAAAAGGCGTTTGCCTGATGTTATGACCCTATCACTATCTATATAGAGAAGAAAGCCTCTATATATAGGTAACAATTACCAATCGCGAGGTTTTAGGTAGTGATCGTAGAGCTCAGCTTCAGGAGAGCCACTTTCAACTTGGTAGGAATACTCCCAACGAGCGAGTGGTGGCATCGACATCAAAATAGATTCAGTACGGCCCCCACTTTGTAAGCCAAACAGAGTGCCACGATCGTACACTAGGTTGAATTCAACATAGCGCCCTCGACGGTACAGTTGGAATTGGCGCTCCCTGTCCCCAAATAAGGTCTCTTTTCTTCTTTGGACAATGGGAACGTAGGCGGTAATGTAACCCTCACCGACTGCTTTCATGTACTCAAAGCACTTATCAAACTCCCAGTGATTAAGATCATCAAAGAATAAGCCGCCCACACCACGAGTTTCATCTCGATGTGGTAAGAAGAAGTATTTATCGCACCACTCTTTATGTTCCGTGTAGACTTCAGAACCAAACGGTTCACAGATTTCTTTAGCAGCGTTATGCCAATACTGGCAATCTTCTTCAAATGGGTAGAACGGTGTTAAATCAAAGCCACCGCCAAACCACCAGATCGGGTCTTCACCCTCTTTTTCTGCAATAAAGAAACGAACATTGGCGTGAGAGGTAGGAATATAAGGATTCTTTGGGTGCATCACTAATGACACCCCCATCGCTTCAAATCTTCGCCCCGCGAGTTCAGGTCTATGAGCCGTAGCGGAAGCTGGCATTTTTTCGCCTAATACATGAGAAAAATTAACGCCGCCTTGCTCAAAGACATTTCCATTACGCATTACGCGAGTACGACCACCACCAGCTAATCGCTCAGTCGGGCCTTTTTCCCAGTCATCATGTTCAAACAGCGCTGTACCGTCGACTTGTTCTAATTCAGCACAGATCTTGTCTTGTAACGATAATAAAAACTGCTTTACCTTATTCTTATCAATACTTGCCATTATTTATTCCTACGCTGCTTTCGTTATCTTTATTATTGAATCGTTTTATTAGCCTTGTCTCAATACTTTAGAGGTCTTGGCATCGCGAATTTCACTCGGCTTATCACGCCCACCTGTTTTGCCATCTAAAATAGAAAATAGCTTATCACCCAATTGTACCTCGACCTCTTCAGATGTCATGCATGGATCAAGGCCAGTAAGGTTTGCACTGGTTGAGGTAATCGGCTTACCAAATGCGAGACACAACTCTTGCACTAATGGATGATCAGTAACACGGACCGCAATAGAATCGAATTGCCCCGACACCCATGAAGAAGTTTTATCACTAGTTGGCATTATCCAAGTTACGGGCCCAGGCCAGGTTGCGTGTACCGCCGTCAGTTGCTCTGCACTAAGCTGGCTTTCATCTATGTACGGCAATAACTGCTCATAGTTGGCAGCAATGAGAATCAAGCCTTTTTCAACAGGACGCTGCTTTAATTCCAGCAATTTTTGAATCGCTTCAGGGCTATCAGGATCGCACCCAACACCAAAGACACCTTCGGTTGGATAAGCAATAACTTCTCCTTGCTGCAAGGCTTGGTTCACTTGCTCAATATTCTTCACGATGACTTCCTAGTTCTTATTTATCAGCGGTGATTATCATAAGTGTACAAATAATCACTATCAGTGCCTAAAGCTATTTGTTTATAAAATGTATCAATCTTCTACCAAGAGCAACGCAATCGTTTGCTTGATGCGATTTTCCCCGTATAATGCGCCCAAAATATCCGCTCACCAAATTATTGAAGCTTGAAGGAGTTTGAGATGAAAGTCGGCATTATTATGGGTTCTAAGTCAGATTGGCCAACAATGAAACTAGCAGCAGAAATGCTGGATCAGTTTGGTGTTCCTTACGAAACTAAAGTCGTTTCTGCGCACAGAACTCCTCAACTACTGGCGGACTACGCGACAAGTGCAAAAGAGCGCGGCATTAAAGTCATTATTGCTGGTGCTGGCGGTGCAGCTCACCTTCCAGGTATGGCAGCAGCGTTTACAAGCGTTCCTGTATTAGGTGTTCCTGTACAATCTCGCGCCCTAAAAGGCATGGATTCTCTACTATCTATCGTTCAAATGCCTAAAGGTATTGCGGTTGGTACGCTTGCTATCGGTGAAGCTGGCGCTGCAAATGCTGGTATTTTGGCCGCTCAAATTATTGGTACACACGATGAGAGTGTTATGGCTAAAGTAGAAGCGTTCCGTACAGAGCAAACGGATACTGTATTAGCAAATCCAAACCCTGCTGAGGACTAAATCATGCATGTATTGGTATTAGGTGCCGGGCAACTTGCTCGAATGATGTCACTGGCTGGCGCACCACTTAATATTGAGATATCCGCATTTGACGTGAACAGTGAAGACATTGTTCACCCTCTAACTCAGGCTGTGATAGGTCATGGGTTGGATAATGCGATTGCACAGGCCGATGTAATTACCGCTGAATTTGAGCACATCCCACATGATGTTCTTGATGTCTGTGAAAAAAGCGGAAAGTTTCTACCAAGCACTGAAGCCATTAAAGCTGGTGGTGACCGCCGAATAGAAAAAGCACTACTCGATGACGCTCAGGTGAAAAACGCGCCGTATTACATCATTAATACTCGCGAAGATTTTGATGCAGCAATTGCGCATGTCAAACTACCAATGGTGCTAAAAAGTGCGCTTGGTGGTTACGACGGTAAAGGCCAATGGCGTCTAAAATCTCTCGATTGTGTTGAGACAGTTTGGCAAGAGATGGCTGAATGTATCGCCGCTTCTTCAACCCAAGCTATCGTTGCTGAAGCATTCATCGGTTTTGACCGCGAAGTCTCATTGGTGGGTGCTAGAGCAAAAGATGGCAGTGTTTCAGTTTATCCATTAGCTGAGAACGTTCATACCGACGGTGTATTGAGCTTATCAACAGCCATCGATGATCTTGAGCTACAAAGCCAAGCCAAGCAGATGTTTACCGCTATTGCCAATCGCCTCGATTATGTGGGTGTACTTGCTCTTGAGTTTTTTGATGTGAATGGCCAGCTTCTAGTTAATGAGATAGCACCACGTGTACATAACTCAGGACACTGGACTCAACAGGGTGCGGAAACGTGTCAGTTTGAAAACCACCTTCGAGCAGTAACAGGACTTCCACTCGGTAGTACCAAATTGATACGCCCAACGGCAATGATCAATATCCTTGGCGAAGACTGTGTGCCTGAAAGCCTACTTTCAACCGAAGGTTGCCATGTACATTGGTATGGAAAAGAGAAGCGTGCAGGAAGAAAGATGGGCCATATTAATGTATGTGCTCACTCTCAAGCAGAGCTTCAGCATACCTTGTCTTCACTCGCTGATATTCTCGATAAAGATGCCTATCCTGCCATTCATGAATTGGCACAAAGTATCAATTAATTAAGCTTATAAAGACGAATAAAAAATGACGCACTCGCGTCATTTTTTGTTTTCAGAATTTAGAGTGCAAACATGCCAAATCAGTTATGACTGAGTATGATGGCAGCGTCTGTCGGCGCATTGAATTTTAATCCCGCTCGCCAGCTTCTTCTCCACCAACAATGGGAAACCACACTTTTCACATCGACCTTTCACCGGCGGTAAGTTCACCGCAAATTTGCATTTAGGGTAGCACTCACACGCATAGAACAATTTGCCAAATCGAGTTTTACGTTCAATTAGATGACCTTTACCACAATCAGGGCAAGCATATTGTGGTGCATTTTCATCTTCTTGTTCATCTAGCGATTCAATATGGTTGCATTCAGGGTAATGACTACACCCGATGAACATGCCATATCGCCCCTGACGTAAGACAAGCTCATGCTCACACGATGGGCAAGCGACACCGAGCGGTTTGATTATATGGCCATCGTTTTGATGTAATGGACGAATATAGTCACAGCTTGGGTATTGATTGCACCCAAGAAAAGGGCCGTGTTTACCATGACGAAGCTGAAGTTCGCCATCACAATTAGGGCACGCTTCATGCTCTATTGCATGCTCATGACCTGAAAATAGTGTTTGATCGATTTTACTGCTCATCGGACTCTTAATCAGTGGTTAAATGAAAGAAAACTTAATGCAAAATACCTTGCTCAGTTGTGTATAACAGCTCTTCCATTAGCGTATAAGCATTTTCATTCCCTGGTACGTTAAACAGCACCATTAGAATAATCCACTTTAAGTCATCCAATTCAAATTCGTTCGTCTCTAAACCCATCACACGATCAATGACCATCTCACGAGTTTCAGTCGTCAGAACTTTAATGTGCTCTAGAAAAAGTAGAAAGCCTCGGCTCTCTAAGTCTATCCGCTGCATCTCTTTTGCCGTATAAATACGGGTGGATGTCGCGGCACTGGTTGTAATTGCTGAGTGCTCGTCACTTTGTTGTAACGCCGCTAACTCTTCCAACCAATGAAGGGCTTTATAAATATCTTTTTCGTGAAACCCCGCCCGAAGAAGCTCGTCTTCTAGCTCATCTTGGTCCACTTGCAATTCTGCATCGCTATGGATATAGGTTTCGAACAAATACATCAGTATGTCCATCATCATAGCTAGCCCCTCCCATTACGAATATAGCCACCGGAAACTGCAACAACATGCCCTGAAAGCTCAAGCTCCAAGAGCTGCATCATGACTTCATGAACAGGTATATTGGTCCTGCTCGCGAGAATATCAACTGGCGTAGCCTCTATTCCTACGTTAGCTAACAGTTGAGGAAATGGCAATTCTTCTTCGTTATCTATTTTATCAAATAAATCCGCCTGAGTATTGGCTCTTTGATTAATAGACCAGTTTACCAAGGTATCAATTTCATCTAACACATCTTGTTCACTTTGAACTAAACACGCACCGTTTTTAATCAATGAGTTACCACCGTGACTCACTCCGCTATAAATAGACCCAGGAATGGCAAACACGTCTCTTCCCTGCTCTGCTGCATACCTTGCGGTAATTAACGAGCCACTTTTTTCCGCCGCCTCAACAACCAGTACGCCCACCGATAAGCCACTAATAATCCGATTTCTCCTAGGGAAGTGAGCAGGTCTTGGCTTAATGTGAGGTGCAAACTCTGAAACTAGCGCACCAGAATCAACTACTCGATGAGCCAGATTTCGATGCCTTGCCGGATAAACTTCATCTAAGCCAGAGCCTAATACAGCTACGGTTTGCCCTCCTGCATTCAATGCCCCGTCATGTGCATAACCATCAATACCTAGCGCGAGACCACTAGTAACAACCAACCCATGTTCAACAAAGCTTGTTGCGTATGATCTTGCTGTATTTAGCCCTTCAGTACTGGCATTTCGGCTACCAACCATGGCTATTTGTGGTTGAGCTAAACAATCAAGACGACCTTTAACAAACAAAACGGGAGGTGGAAATGAGATCTCTTTCAGTAAAGGTGGGTAAGTTTCATCAAGAGGGGTCAATATATGATGGCTAGTGCTTTGCGTCCATTGAAGGCAAGTATCAACATCACGCCGCGAGCCTTGTTTGAAATAGCTAACCTGAGAGGGAGATAAGCCAATCGATTGAAGGGATGTTATGTCACGCTCGATGAGTTTATGCGGCGCATCGATGGCAATTAAGCGAGCTAAGGTTTTACTGCCAATTTTAGGGGTAAATGATAATGCCAACCATGCTGCTAGCTCGCTCTCTGACATTAATGACTCATTAACTGTCTGGGTGTTCAGCAGCTATGGTATTCGTATTTTCGACTAAGCTTGCTTCTACAACGTCATTTGAATCCTTGAGCATCTCTTGGTTGAGTTGATAATCAGGTGAGACCAACCGTGACTCTTTGCTGATTGGGGCTTCACTGACCGTAATAAGTGCTAGGCTGAAGTATTGATATGGGCGAATCACCATCAAACTGCCAATGGCACTATCAGGCAGCTGAACCGCTGGACGCTTAGAGTTATCTTTATAACTGAATTGACCTTTCTTCTCGTATACTGCTGCACCCGACTCAAGCAGCTTAAACATACTGCCCTGTTTAATTTGATCCTCTGAGCCTTTATCAATAATCACAATCTGATTTTTTACTGAGTATTCGCTGCCATTAAGCGCACCTAAAATATTTGCAGTGGTCTCCACTGGCGATGGTGAAGGGTAAAATGTCATCGTCAAACTCTCTCCATCAATAATGATATCGGGGAGCGCAATATCGTTTATCCAAATCTCTTGTCGCTGATTAATGAGCTTCAATTGCGTTAAATCTGAATCCGTTTGATAAAATTTCGCGCTCGCGATTCGTTTAAGCGCCACCATCGTCTTATCATCACGCTTGTATTCATTCGCTACTCGGTAGATGCCCCAGTCTACCTGCTTTTGACTACCCTCAGTATTTTGAGAGCCACTAATAAAGAGAGACTCTTCAGAGGTGATAAATTTCTTACCACTGCTAGCACCAAGCACTTTACTGCTATTGTTCAATGCCTCTAAATCCAATAAGCGATCAGACTTTAGATAGGGAATCACAAGACTCTCTTTTACCGTCGGAACGGCTTGTTTTTCTAACATCCTCACTTTAGGGCTAAGCTTTACCATCGGCTTTAAACTCAGCACAGGCTGGCCATTTATCCAATACAGCGTCAGTCTATCGCCGGGGTAAATTAGATCAGGATTATCGATGTAGGGATTATTTTTCCATAACTTTGGCCACAGCCACGGGCTTTCAAGGTAGAGCTCAGAAATATCCCACAACGTATCGCCCTTCACCACCGTATAAGTTTTAGGCGCCCCCTCTTTTACACTAAGTGGCTGACTGTTCGTGGCGAAGGCAGAGAGCGAGTAAGTCATTAATGCAGAGAAAAAAAGCATGTATATAAGATGGATTGCTCGTGGCATAGCCTAATTCCCTTAGTCTTATTTGTAATCAAAAACGAGATTATTCACGTTTGGATGCTGTCATTTAGGGTCTAAAATGTCTAGAATTGAGCCAACGAGATTTAGGCCGATTCGGCACAGTTCAACATTTAGAGTGTATATGTCTGTATTACAAGTATTAACGTTCCCAGATGACCGCTTACGCACTGTCGCTAAGCCTGTCGAAAAGGTAACACCAGAGATTCAAAAATTCGTCGATGACATGATTGAAACCATGTATGAAGAAGATGGAATTGGCCTTGCTGCAACGCAGGTCGACTTTCACCAACGCATCGTAGTGATTGATATTTCAGAAACACGTGATGAGCCAATGGTGCTAATCAACCCAGAAATCACTGAGAAACGTGGCGAAGATGGCATTGAAGAAGGCTGTCTATCAGTTCCTGGAGCACGCGCTCTAGTTCCACGCGCCTCTGAAGTATCAGTGAAAGCATTAAACCGAGAAGGTGAAGAGATCGCCTTTGAAGCTGATGACCTTCTGGCTATCTGCGTACAACATGAACTTGACCACCTAAAAGGCAAGTTATTTGTGGACTATCTATCGCCTCTAAAGCGTAAGCGTATCCAAGATAAGCTAACTAAGATTAAGCGCTTTAACGAAAAACAAGCCAACAAATAAAACGGCCTAGAGGTCACTACCTCTAGCGCTCGCTATTGATAGCTAAAGTCCATCACTTTATAAAAGGAAGCCTACCTTGAGCCAGTCTTTAAGAATTGTCTTTGCAGGTACTCCAGATTTCGCCGCCCGTCACATGGCGGCGTTGTTGTCTTCGGAGCATGAAGTCATCGCGGTTTACACTCAGCCCGATCGCCCAGCCGGTCGTGGTAAAAAGCTAACCGCTAGCCCAGTTAAAAACATTGCACTTGAACACGATATTCCGGTTTTTCAACCTGAAAACTTCAAGTCAGATGAAGCGAAACAACAGCTTAAAGATCTCAAGGCAGATCTAATGGTTGTGGTGGCTTATGGTCTATTGCTGCCACAAGCTGTTCTTGATACGCCAAAACTTGGCTGTATTAATGTTCATGGTTCGATTCTTCCTCGTTGGCGTGGCGCGGCTCCGATTCAACGCTCAATTTGGGCTGGAGATAAAGAGACTGGCGTAACCATTATGCAAATGGATATCGGTCTCGATACGGGTGATATGCTGCAAATCGCGACACTTCCAATTGAAGCTAGTGATACCAGCGCCTCTATGTATGAAAAGCTTGCTGAGCTTGGTCCTGATGCGCTTGTTGAGTGTATTTCGACAATTGCCGACGGCTCCGCAATCGCTGAAAAACAAGATGATGAACAAGCCAACTACGCGAAGAAGCTCAGCAAAGATGAAGCGCGTATTAGCTGGAATGATGATGCCACGCACATCGAACGCTGTGTTCGTGCTTTCAATCCTTGGCCAATGAGTCACTTTGAAGCCGCAGAGAATACGATTAAAGTTTGGCAAAGCCGCGTTGATGGTGAGTCTAGTGATAAAGCTTCAGGTACCATTTTGAAAGCCGATAAAACTGGCATCTATATCGCAACAGGCAACGGCGTTATCGTACTTGAACAGCTACAAGTGCCAGGTAAAAAAGCCATGTCGGTGCAAGATATTCTCAACTCTCGCGCAAGCTGGTTTGAAGTGGGTAGCGTATTGAGTTGATCACTCAGCAAAAACCATTACAACTCAAGCAACAAATTAGTTTTATCAATGACTTAATAAAAATAGCCTGAACTCAGGATAGGTAAGTCAGTACATTTTAGGAGGCAGAGATGCCTCCAATAACTTTTAAGGTATTCACCATGAATGTTCGCGCAGCCGCAGCTAACGTACTTTTCCAAGTCGTCGACAAAGGCCACTCGCTATCTCACGCTCTACCAGCCGCCCAAAAAACCATACGTCCTCGAGACCACGCGCTGCTACAAGAGATTTGCTATGGCGCATTACGCTACTTACCTCGTTTAGAGACGATAGCTAATGAGCTGATGGAGAATTCACTTAAAGGTAAAAAACGTGTTTTTCACCACCTTATCCTAGTCGGAATATATCAACTTGGATTTATGCGCATCCCTTCTCACGCTGCTGTAGGGGAAACGGTCGAAGCGACCAATACACTGCGTGGTCCTAGTTTAAGCGGGCTCATCAATGCTGTATTACGTAACTATCTTCGCAACCAAGAAGAGCTAGATGCCATTTCGCTTAGCCACAATGCTGGAAAATACTGCCACCCTAGCTGGATCCTGAAAATGCTACAGGAGAGCTACCCTGAACAGTGGGAAGCTATTACAGAATCCAATAACAGCAAAGCACCAATGTGGTTGCGTGTTAATCGCCAACACCACACTCGTGATGAATATCTTGAACTACTCAAAAATGAAGACATAGAGTTCACTACTCACCCTGAAGCCGCTGATGCGATAAAATTGACGGTTCCGTGTGATGTGAGCAACTTACCTGGTTTTGAAAAAGGTTGGGTTTCAGTACAAGATGCCGCAGCGCAGCTTGCTGTTGACTACCTAGAACCACAAGAAGGCGAATTGATTCTTGATTGCTGTGCAGCGCCAGGTGGTAAAACAGCACACATCCTTGAGCACACTAAAGACACTGAAGTCGTCGCGATTGATTGTGATGCCAAAAGGCTTGATCGTGTTTACGATAACCTTGACCGATTGCAACTAAATGCGGATGTTATTTGCGGTGACGCACGTTACCCAGAAGAATGGTGGCAAGGTGAACAATTTGATCGTATTTTGCTAGATGCACCCTGTTCAGCAACCGGTGTTATTCGTCGTCACCCTGACATCAAATGGCTACGTAGAGCAACCGACATTGATGCACTTGTTGAGCTTCAAAGTGAAATCATGGATGCAATGTGGAAGCAATTGAAGCCAGGCGGCACTATGGTTTACGCAACCTGCTCGATTCACCCAAAAGAGAACAGCTTACAAGTCACTGACTTTTTGGCACGTACAGAAAACGCAGAATTAACAGGCTCTGAGCCATCAGCACCCGGTCGACAAATTCTTCCAAGTGAAGATGACATGGATGGCTTCTACTACGCTGTGCTAAAAAAAGCGGTCGCCTAGTCAACTGACGAATCAATAATTTAATAGCTTAGTAAGACCGAATTGAATGAAAGCATCCAATGATGCTTTCATTTACGACTTAGAGCAGTAATAAAGAGAACATGGCATGAAAATCATTATTCTTGGCGCGGGTCAGGTGGGCGGCACACTGGCAGAAAATCTAGTGGGCGAAAATAACGACATCACCATCGTCGATAAAAATGGCGATCGCCTCCGCGAGCTTCAAGATAAATATGATTTACGTGTTGTAAACGGCTACGCCAGCCACCCAGATGTACTGCGCGAAGCGGGTGCACAAGATGCAGACATGTTGGTTGCGGTCACCAATATGGATGAAACCAATATGGCAGCATGCCAAGTCGCCTTTACTCTGTTTAATACACCCAACCGAGTCGCTCGTATTCGTTCTCCTGAATACTTAATAGAAAAAGACGCTTTATTTAAATCCGGTGCGGTTCCGGTCGATCACTTGATTGCTCCAGAAGAGCTTGTCACCAGTTACATCGAACGCCTCATTCAATACCCCGGAGCACTGCAAGTAGTAAGTTTTGCTGATGAAAAAGTCAGCCTAGTTGCCGTAAAAGCCTACTATGGCGGGCCTCTAGTTGGTAACGCCCTTTCCGCACTGCGCGATCACATGCCACACATTGATACCCGTGTAGCGGCTATTTTCCGCCAAGGTAGACCAATCAGACCGCAAGGCACCACGATTATCGAAGCGGATGACGAAGTATTTTTCGTTGCTGCAAGTAATCACATTCGCTCAGTAATGAGTGAGCTGCAACGTCTAGAGAAGCCCTATCGACGCATCATGATTGTGGGTGGCGGTAATATCGGTGCAGGTCTGGCGAAACGTCTAGAGCAAGGCTATAGCGTTAAGTTAATAGAGCGCAACTACAAGCGAGCTGAGAAACTATCAGAAGATCTTGAAAATACGATTGTTTTCTGTGGAGACGCAGCCGATCAAGAATTGCTTACCGAAGAGAACATCGATCAAGTCGATGTATTTATTGCACTGACTAATGAAGATGAGACCAACATCATGTCAGCCATGCTCGCTAAGCGAATGGGTGCAAAAAAAGCGATGGTACTTATCCAGCGCAGTGCCTATGTAGATTTAGTCCAAGGCAGTGTGATTGATGTGGCTATCTCTCCTCAGCAAGCAACAATTTCGGCACTATTAACACACGTTCGTCGTGCAGATATCGTTAACGTGTCTTCACTTCGTCGTGGTGCTGCAGAAGCCATCGAGGCGATCGCTCATGGAGATGAAACAACCTCGAAAGTCGTTGGTAAAGCCATTGGCGACATTCGATTACCACCGGGTACCACAATTGGTGCGATTGTCCGTGGTGATGAAGTACTGATTGCCCATGATAGAACCATTATCGAGCAAGATGACCACGTTGTTATGTTCTTAGTGAACAAAAAATACGTCTCTGATGTTGAAGCACTCTTCCAACCAAGTGCTTTCTTCCTCTAATCATTTTGGCGACTAGGAGCATCATCACATGGTAAACCTACGTCCTATCTTATTCGTTATCGGGCTGCTTTTATCAAAGTTAGCCCTATTTATGTATATTCCAACGATTGTCGCCTTCTTTACTGGGACTGGTGGGTTCATCGAGTTTGGCCAGTCCCTTCTCGTCACCCATGTTGTTGCTTTCTTATGCTTAACACTCGGACGTACTGCTAAATTCCAATTGAGCGTTCGAGATATGTTTCTTATCACCAGTCTTGTTTGGACAATAGCCAGTGCCTTTGCCGCGTTACCTTTTGTTTTTATCAATCACATCAGCTTCACCGATGCCTACTTTGAAACCATGTCAGGCATTACTACGACTGGGTCAACAGTGCTCAGTGGGCTAGATAGCATGGCACCGAGCATTTTATTATGGCGCTCAATACTACAGTGGCTTGGTGGAGTTGGGTTTATCGTTATGGCTGTCGCGGTACTGCCAATGCTCAATGTCGGTGGTATGAAACTGTTCCAAACGGAATCATCAGACTGGTCAGATAAAAGCAGCCCGAGAGCGAAAACGGTGGCGAAGAATATCGTCGCGGTTTATCTCACTCTGACGTTATTGTGTCTGATTGGTTATCTTCTTACTGGCATGTCTCTATTTGATGCGATTAACCATGCCTTTACCACGCTATCGACGGGTGGTTATTCAACCTCTGACGGCTCGATGAACAGTTTTTCTAATGGCTCACACTGGGTTGCTACTCTGTTTATGTTTCTTGGAGGCCTACCCTTTTTGCTCTTTGTTACCGCACTTAAAAAACGCAAACCAGAAACTCTTTTAAAAGATGCTCAAGTGAGAGGCTTTAGTTATCTGTTTCTTGTTTCAAGCGTTGTAGTGGCCGCTTGGCTCGTTATTCGAGATGGATACGCGATCTTAGATGCGTTTCGAGTGTCAATGTTCAATATAGTCTCTGTTGTTACAACCACTGGATTTGGACTAGAAGACTTCACGGCATGGGGCGCACTACCAACCACACTATTTGCATTTTTAATGATGGCAGGCGCATGTTCCGGTTCTACCTCAGGTGGGATAAAAGTATTTCGTTTTCAAATTGCCTTTGCGCTACTCAATAAACAGATGATGAAGTTGATTCACCCTTCTGGCGTGTTTGTACAACGCTACAATCATCGCCCGGTGAACGACGATATCGTTCGCTCTGTGGTGGCGTTTGGTCTGATGTTTTTTATTACCATTATATTTATTGCTGCGGGGCTAAGTGCGATGGGACTTGATCCGATTACCAGTATTTCAGGCTCTATCACGGCGGTTGCCAATGTCGGCCCGGGCATGGGCTCTGTGATTGGTCCAACAGGCAATTTTGCCCCACTACCTGACGGGGCAAAATGGCTGCTGAGCTTTGGCATGTTAATGGGTAGATTAGAGATTCTTACCCTATTGGTTCTGTTCTTTCCTGCATTTTGGCGACGTTAATATCCTGGTAAAACAAGAAAGTTAAGCTGAAACAGGTGTAACGTAGAGATAGATAGATAGAAAGTGGCAGACACTCCCGCCTAAAACAAACAGATGCCAAATAGCATGGTTGTAAGGGATACGCTTGATGACATAGAACACGACGCCTAACGAATAAATAAGCCCGCCCACAGCAAGTAGTATCAAGCCACCCATTTCTATATTTAACGCCAGCTGATAAATCACAACCAGCGACAACCAACCCATCGCTAAATAGGTGATCAGAGAAGCCTTTTTAAAGCGATAGACAAAAAACAGCTTCATAATGATGCCAACCAAAGCGATCAGCCAAATCACGATCATCAAACCGATTGCGAGTGGCGTTCTTAAACCGACCAATAAATAAGGGGTATAAGTACCTGCAATAAGGAGATAAATAGCGCAATGATCGAACGTTTTTAACCAACGTTTCGCTTTAGCGTAGGAGATAGAATGGTAAAGAGTAGAGGCAAGAAACAGGATGATGATGCTGGCACCATAAAGCCCCATACTGACAAACGTCAGTGTATCGGCTTGAGCAGCCATTGATTTTTGCAGTAATAGAACGAGCGCCACAATACCAAATAACACACCAAGACCATGGCTCACTGAGTTTGCGAGCTCTTCACGAGATGTATATTCAGTGCTAACCGAAGCTGTCATCACACCACCAACCTAGAATAATAATATCATTGGTTGGCAGTATGGCACATTTAAGCTTACACGTGTACGCTTAAATTATTAACTGTTCTCTAACAGCTACTTTCTAGGTATTCAAGAACCTGCTTTCCCGCCAATTCAGGATTGGTATCGAGAGGAATAATAAGCTCTCTTTTTAACTGTCCTAGCCCAAGAAGGCTCGCCAGCATTCCCTTCGCCCCTTCTCGATTTCTATCGACTTCAAACCAAAGCTTGATCGCATCACCTGTATGATGAGCAACGATTTCAACCTCTCGCCAACGACCATGATAAGGCCCCGTTGTCGGTACAAACTCGAATTCTTGCACAAAGGGCAACTCAAAGCCTTTTACCGCTTCACACTCTACCTGTCTAATTCGTAGACCTTGCTCTTCTAGCGCAGTAAAAATGCCATCCATTATCGGATCAGGTCGCACGGTGAGAATATCTTTGTCTGTTGGGTCGATAGCCATAGAAATATCTAAGCCAGTTTCGAGCCAAACTTTGGCATCACCAATGGTCACAGGCGTATTCAGTGGTACATCTAACTCAACATTAAAGTCTCGCTCTTCACCCGGTTTAATGGTGAAAGCATAGGGAAGACTCCAGTCAGCTAAGATATGGGTTTGATTAACACGGCGAGTACGTTCACCTTTCCCTTTTTCACCTTGATCGACAGGCACTTCTTCTACATAACGACAACAGAGTTTTAGCTCAATATTATCAATATCTTGCTCACTTGAACCGCCATATACATGAATAGTCACATTCACCCCTTGACCGGGGTACAGCACTTCTTGTTGTAGCACTGAATCAACCTTAGCCGAACCAATGCCGAAACTTGCGAGGGTTTTCTTGAAAAACGACATACACACCTCCTTGATGAAGCATCATAGTAACCATGAACCTTGTCTCAACTCAATCGAGCAACTGTGATTTCACCCACTGTTTCGATCGGTAATCGTAGACCAAACGGTAAGATTACATTTCGATCACATTATTATCATAATAACAAATCAAATCTACTGTTTAGATATCGACCAATGAAATGGTTGGTGCTAATCTAGTTTTGATATGTTCGCATATCGTTACTCCTGAATCGTTATTTGGATTGGCGAAAGCCAGAAGAGCCACCCTTCAAGCAATTGAAGCTCAACTCATAGCGATTTAGGCCATTAGATTGGCAATGGATGTGCCTGACCGTTAGGTAAATAAATGCGCCCAACACCCGTCAGGTTTGCGCACTCGAACCGTAGTGCGTCTCGTCGACGTAGTGGCTTTGCTACTGCTCCGACAGCTAAACCAGCAGCACCCGCTATGACGTTGGCGGAAAAGACAGCTCGCACAGTGTCAGATCCAACCAAAGAAATTAAAGCGGCTTAATAAAAAGCGCAGTGCTCACTGCGCTTTTTTACGCTTATAATTTATCAATCAAGCCTATCTAGCCTAGTAAAAGCCGCCATATTTGCTACATTGCCCATTCATAATGATAACAACGAGAGAAAAAAGTGAAGTGTCATCGAATTGAAGAATTACTTGAACTGCTAGAGCCTGAGTGGCAAAAAGATCAACAATTGAATCTATTACAATTTATTGTGAAGATTGCCCAAGAAGCGGGCTATGAAGATAAGCTAGAAGACCTCACTGATGACGTCCTCATCTATCATCTAAAAATGCGTAACAGTGAAAAAACGGAGATGATCCCTGGTCTAAAGAAAGACCAAGAAGATGACTTCAAGACAGCGATTTTACGTGCTCGAGGCATCGTTAAATAACGTCAATTATCTTTCCCAAAAAAGCGACCTACTCAGGTCGCTTTTTTATTATTAGCCCTAAGTGTCTCATCTGTTATAGATTTTTTGTTATGAACTGTGGCTAATGTTAAACAATTAAATACGCTATACACTGTATAATAATGCCCCTATAAATACCGTGTTGGTACTGATTCATTTTCATACGCATCAGATCCATCCAAATAAATTGCAGTGTCGATAGAGTGTGAACAGTAGAATTTGCACCTAACAGCCCCAGAAAAAGGATGACTTAATGAGTCAGGATAAGATCGATATTAAAGACGTGACCCCAAAAACGTTTAATCCTAAAACCCATAAAGGGAACAAGGATCGATTTAACCCAAGCAGTCGAATCTATGTCCGTGACAGCAAAGGAACATTTCAAAAACTGCGTCGCTATGGAGCATGGTTTTTATTGGTGATGTTTGCCATGGTGCCATGGATTCCATACGGCGAACGCCAAGCAGTTCTGCTCGACATTGCGAGTCAGCAATTTAACTTCTTTGGTACCACGCTTTATCCACAAGATTTAACCCTGCTTGCATTGCTGTTTATGATTGCCGCCTTTGGCCTATTCTTTCTAACCACCTTTTTAGGGCGAGTCTGGTGTGGTTTTCTTTGCCCACAAACCGTTTGGACCTTTATGTACATTTGGTTTGAGGAAAAACTAGAAGGCAGCGCCAACAAAAGGCGTAAACAAGATTCCGGTAAATTAACCCAGAAAATAATACTTAGAAAAATCCTAAAACACTGTGCATGGCTTGCTATTGCCTTAGCGACAGGGTTCACCTTTGTTGGCTACTTCATTCCTATCAATGAACTGATCATTGGGTTCTTTACCTTTAGCGGTTCATTTTGGCCAGTCTTTTGGGTGCTATTTTTCGCCGGTTGTACCTACGCGAATGCAGGATGGATGAGATCAATTGTCTGTCTTCACATGTGCCCTTACGCTCGCTTCCAATCAGCTATGTTCGATAAAGACACCTTTATTGTTGGCTACGATACTAAGCGAGGTGAAGACCGAGGACCACGTTCTCGTAAAGCCAACCCACAAGAGTTAGGAATAGGCGACTGTATCGATTGTGACCTTTGTGTGCAGGTTTGCCCAACAGGTATCGATATTCGTGATGGTCTACAATATGAATGCATTAACTGTGGTGCCTGTATTGACGCTTGTGATAAAACAATGGAGCGCATGAAGTACAAGAAAGGGCTGATTAGCTATACCACCGAGCACCGATTAGAAGGCCATAAAACTGACATTATGAGACCAAAGCTTATTGGTTACGGTCTAATTTTTGTAGTCATGATCGGCCTATTTTTCGCTCAAATAGCCAGTGTAGAGCCCGCGGGGCTTAGCGTCATTCGAGACCGAAGCCAGCTGTTTAGAGAGAATAACGCAGGTGAAATTGAGAATACTTACACTCTAAAAGTGATCAATAAAACTCAGCAAACTCAAAGCTATGACTTAGATGTTTCAGGCCTTGGCGATGCCACATGGTATGGTCGAAAAACAATCCACGTAAAACCCGGTGAAGTACTGAACCTACCGATGAGTTTGGGTATTAATCCTGAGAACTTAACCTCTCCTGTTACTACGATTCAGTTTATACTGTCAGACAGTGATGGTTTCAGAATAGAAGTAGAAAGCCGCTTCATTGGCGAGCTCTAACCGATATTCCCAAATTCAAATATTATGGAAAAGGCTCAGTAATGAGCCTTTTTAATTATGACCGAACAAGCATTTAACTTTAATGCACTTACTCCCGACTTCATGTGGTACGCACTAGAAAGTATTGGGATTCGTGCCGAGTCTGGCTTTTTGCCACTCAACAGCTATGAAAACCGCGTTTATCAATTCACCGATGAAGAGCGCCAACGCTATGTGGTGAAGTTTTACCGCCCAGAGCGTTGGAGTGAGTTGCAAATTCAAGAAGAGCATGACTTCACACTTGAATTGCACGACGCTGAAATACCCGTTGCCCCACCGTGCCGAATAAACGGCCATACAATGCACCAATACAAGGGCTACTTATTTGCTCTGTTTGTTAGTGTTGGTGGTAGGCAGTTCGAGGTCGATAACTTTGATCAGTTAGAAGGCGTGGGGCGATTTTTAGGTCGAATTCACCAAGTAGGCCAGCAGCGAACTTTTGCTCATAGACCAACGATCAGTCTGGATGAATACCTTTATCAACCGAGAAAGCTCTTAGAGAACTCGACTTTTATTCCAATGCACTTAGAGAAAGCGTTCTTCAGCGATCTCGACCTACTAATTTCTCGCCTTGAAGAGCAGTGGCAACCCAAGGTCGATATTATTCGACTTCACGGAGACTGCCATCCCGGTAATATTTTATGGCGCGATGGACCGATGTTTGTGGATCTCGATGACTCTAGAAATGGTCCTGCGGTTCAAGATTTATGGATGCTTATCAATGGCGATCGGGCCGATAAAATGGCCCAGTTAGATATCATTTTGGAAGCTTATCAAGAGTTTTGTGACTTTGATCACTCACAGCTGAAACTTATTGAGCCTTTGCGCGGTCTACGAATGGTCTACTATATGGCTTGGTTAGCAAAAAGATGGCAGGATCCTGCTTTTCCACTCGCTTTCCCTTGGTTTAATGATCCAAAATACTGGGAGAGCCAAGTCTTAGGTTTTAAAGAACAAATTGCGGCTTTGAGTGAACCTTCACTGTCACTCACACCACAATGGTAATAGGCAATTGCCTGATAAATAGAATATGGAGATACCAATGAAGAAGCTGTTTGCACTTTTCGCGACACTGATGCTGAGCCTAACTGCTCACGCGGCTCAATTTGAAGAAGGACAGCACTACAAAGTGCTGGATTTAGAGCCATCTAAAAAACCAATTGTGACTGAGTTCTTCTCATTCTACTGCCCTCACTGTAACTCTCTTGAGCCTGTTATTGAGCAGTTAAAAGAACAACTTCCTGAAGGCGCAAAGCTGCAAAAGAACCACGTTTCTTTCATGGGTGGGTCAATGGGTGCTCCTGTTAGCAAAGCTTATGCGACCATGGTTGCGCTAAAAATTGAAGATAAAATGGTTCCAATTCTGTTTAATCGTATTCATAACATGGGCAAGCCACCTAAAAACGAAGACGCACTGCGCCAAATCTTCATTGATGAAGGTATCGACGCTAACAAGTATGACGCTGCCTATAATGGCTTTGCCGTTGACTCAATGGTGCGCCGCTTTGATAAACAGTTCCAAGACAGTGGCCTTACTGGTGTTCCAGCACTAGTTGTAAATAATCGTTACCTTGTTCAAGCACAATCTATTAAAACTACGACCGAATACTTTGCATTGGTTAATTACTTGCTAACTAAGTAATCTAAGCAATCGTGAACATTCAAAAGGGAGCACAAGCGTGCTCCCTTTTTTTATAAAAATAATCATATATATACACAAATCTTACAGTATAGTAATAACTATTGAGCAAGGTTATGGAGAACCTTATGAAAGCCAGTTATATCTTACTTATTGCCTTAATCGCTAGCTCTTCTAGTTACGCTAAGCTGGGGGGCAGCAACGGCTTTAGTGGAGAGATTTCCCTCAATACTATTTATTCTTCTGAAAAGTCACAATTCAATACCGATACAGACTCCTCGCTGGTCAGTCTCGACCAATCTGCGGAGAGTGAAGATTCTTTCTTAGTCGCCCCACTAGGCAGCCTCGCTTATACATTTGGTCAATCGAGTCAACAACAGGTTTACCTAGGTACGGCTCGTGATGATATCGCAGTCGGTACATTGGTAATGCAACTGGGTTATAAATACCAACTGCCATCGGCCACCATCATTGATTTGGCTTACTTACCCACCATCAAACCAGGGAGTACTTGGCAAAACCCTTACTCCACAACTGGCCCTCGAACCGAAACGGATGTTTCAGGCAATGCTTATCGACTGACACTTTCAAATATCGCGGACAGTCGAGTCTCGATTGATATGGCCTACGCAGACAAAACCATTGAAAATGACGCTTTGCAAGGGACTGAGTTAGCTCGAGACGGAGAAACCTATTTCATTAAAGGGCAGATAGGAATTCCAGTTAGCCGCACAACCATGCTGTCTCCTGCAATCGCCTACATTACTCAACACGGGAAAGGCGACACCAATTCCTACGATGGTTACCGCGCCGAACTCAGTTTATTTCAATTCTTTGATCGGCATAAGTTAGCGCTAACAACCACTTATACTAAACAAGATTATCAACAGGCGAATACAACCTTTAATGATCAAACTCGCTCTGAAGATAAAGTGACATTTTTTGCTGCTTACGAATATCTCAACTTCATGGGGTGGGATAATTGGTCACTGATTTCCTTTGCCGGTTATAGCCAAACAGACGCTAATATCGACTTTTATGACGAGTCACAAACGATCGTATCACTCGGTGTTAACTATAAATTTTAATCGGTGCTTTTTTTAATCGACACATATAGATGCTGATGTTACACCGCCTGTAACGTCAGTTGCTTTAGCAATCTATCCATCGCTCGATAGCCAAGCGCTTCTGCTAAGTGAGGTTTGGCTATCTGCTGTGCCCCGTCTAAATCTGCAATGGTTCTCGCCACTTTAATAATTCGATGATAGGCACGGATAGAAAGTCCAAGTCGATGCAAGGCCGTTTCTAGAAATTGTGCATCGACCTTTTCTAACGGGCAGTATCGTTCGACCTCTCGGCTACCTAATAACGCATTAACCACACCACTTCGCTGATTCATGCGCTCCCTAGCAACCTCTACCCGCTGCTTAACTACCTTTGTGGGCTCACCTCTATCACCCCCTTCCGCTAGTACGCCTTTTGGTAAGACAGGGATCTCTATCGACATATCAAACCGATCCAGCAACGGGCCAGACAAACGGTTCAAATAACGCAAAATAAGCTGAGGGTTGGTCCGAGTATTATTGCCTTCATAATAACCCGTAGGGCTAGGGTTTAGTGCGCCAACTAATTGAAACCGAGCTGGAAACCGTGTTTTCCCTTGAGCCCGAGAGATAATGATCTCCCCTGACTCTAGGGGTTCTCTTAATGAATCCAGTACCTTGCGTTCAAATTCGGGCATCTCATCTAAGAACAGCAGTCCGTTATGAGCCAACGATATTTCACCCGGGCGAGGGATTGAGCCGCCACCAACCAATGCCGCCATAGAGCTTGAATGATGAGGAGAACGAAAAGGTCGCTGTTTCCAATTATTTTCATTGATCTCTTGCTGGGTTAATGAGGCGACCGATGCCGTTTCCATCGCCTCACTTTCCGACATTTCAGGCAATAAATCACACAACCGAGAAGCCAGCATGGTTTTTCCCGTACCCGGAGGGCCTAAGAACAAAAGATTATGATTCCCGGCAGCAGCAATCTCTAACGCTCGCTTACCTTGTTGCTGTCCAATAATATCTTGTAGATCACGTGTTAATTTCCGTTCACTAAATTTTGCCTTGGTTTGAAATAGATCGAGTGACTGCTGACCACACAATTCAGCGCACACCTCCAATAGGCTTTGTGCCGACTTATGAATTTCCTTACCGACTAACGCGGCTTGATCACCATTTAAGTGAGGCACGATTAAACAACGTTTAGCTTTATTAGCCGCAAGAGCCGCGGGTAAAACGCCTTTTACAGAGCGAAGCTCACCAGAGAGCGCTAGTTCACCAATAAACTCCCGATCCGCCAGTTTATCGATTGGGATCTGATCTGAGGCAGCTAAAACCCCCAATGCAATTGGCAAATCAAATCGCCCGCCCTCTTTAGGAAGATCGGCAGGTGCAAGATTGACGGTTATGCGTTTGGCTGGAAATTCAAAGCGAGAATTAATGATGGCACTACGAACACGATCCTTTGCTTCTTTAACCGTGGTTTCAGGTAAGCCGACTAAGCTAAAACCAGGAAGCCCATTACTAATATGAACCTCAACAGTGACCTCTGGTGCTTCAACCCCAACACAGGCGCGACTATTAACGATGGCTAACCCCATATAACTTCCCTTTTGATAACTATTCACAGCCATTATTGAATGGCTATTATTTGAGTAAGGATGTTATATAACGTGTAGGTATGCTGATAGAATGTGAAAAAAGAATGAGTTTTTGCTTGTCATTTAACGGAAATATATGTTACCACTAGGTATACAAACAAATTTGTTCAATATTTAATAGAATTTAAGACAGACAAAAGAAATAAGATGAACTTCAAAGCCCGCATCAACACTCTGGTACTCCTGATTATCGTGGTCATTATTGACACCACGCGGGGGCTAGTGGGCAGCAGATAACCACAAGATTTTAAAAACCCCCGCACTGAAAAGTCCGGGGGTTTTTTTACAACTAATTAGACTGAAGCTCATCCTGATTGACTTAGCTTCAACAAAGAAAAACTAAGCAATCAGATATGACAGGAAGAATGGGAGCGCACATGAAGTGCAACAAACACAACAATATGGGAGGCATGTAATGACAGGTGCTGAATTAGTCGTTTCTGCTTTAACCCAGCAAGGAATCAAAACGGTATTTGGTTATCCAGGTGGCGCTATCATGCCAATCTACGATGCCTTATACGATGGCGGTGTTGAGCATATTCTTTGCCGACACGAGCAAGGCGCAGCAATGGCTGCAATTGGAATGGCACGCGCGACACAAGATGTCGCCGTATGTATGGCAACGTCAGGTCCGGGAGCTACCAACTTAGTAACTGGCCTTGCTGATGCGTTTCTTGATTCCGTACCGATGGTTGCTATCACTGGTCAGGTCGCAAGCTCTCATATTGGTACCGATGCCTTCCAAGAGATGGATGTGATTGGTATGTCTCTCTCATGTACTAAGCACAGCTACTTAGTCACTGACATCAACGAACTCGCTCCAACCTTGGCGGAAGCCTTTGAAGTAGCTAAAACAGGTCGTCCAGGCCCTGTTATTGTTGATATCGCTAAAGATGTACAACTCGCACAAGCGCCTGTTTCTATTCTTCCTCCATTTACACCACCAGCAATACCAGTTGCTAGTGTTGACGATATCGCTAAAGCGCAAGAGGTGCTTTCACAAAGTACTCGCCCTGTTCTTTATGTTGGTGGCGGTGTTCAACTAGCCCATGCAACAGAAAGCGTTCGTGAGTTTTTACGCCTAAATCCTATGCCGTCAGTCAGCACATTAAAAGGGCTTGGCTCTGTTGAACGTCACGACCCACATTATTTGGGCATGCTAGGGATGCACGGCACCAAAGCCGCCAACCTTGTGGTACAAGAGTGTGACCTGTTATTTGTTGTCGGCGCTCGTTTTGATGACCGAGTAACCGGCAAGCTTGATACCTTTGCTCCTCACGCTAAAGTCATTCACCTAGATATCGATGCGGCTGAATTTAACAAGCTACGCACAGCAAACGCCTCTCTACGTGGTGACATCAATGTGATTCTTCCTCAGCTGGAGCTAAGCCAAGATATAAACCCTTGGGTTCAGCACAGTGAAAGCCTACGTAAAGGTTTTAAGTGGCGTTACGATCACCCAGGTGATCTGATTTTTGCTCCACTGCTTCTTAAGCAACTTTCTGAAATGATGCCAGAGAGCAGCATTATCTCGACCGATGTGGGCCAGCACCAAATGTGGGCAGCGCAGCACATTCAGCCACGTAATCCGCAAAACTTCATCACATCTGCGGGTCTGGGAACGATGGGCTTTGGCTTACCAGCGGCAATGGGGGCAGCAGTTGGCAGACCCGATGATCAGTCTATCCTAATCTCGGGTGATGGTTCATTTATGATGAACATACAAGAGCTTGGTACATTAAAGCGTCGCCAGATCCCTGTAAAAATGGTGCTACTGAACAACTCACGTTTAGGCATGGTTCGTCAATGGCAATCACTGTTCTTTGATGGCCGCCACAGTGAAACGATTCTTGATGACAACCCAGATTTCGTAATGCTTGCTAAAGCCTTCGATATTCCAGGTAAAACTATCACTAAGAAAGAAGAAGTTGAGCCAGCCCTGAAAGAGATGCTAGAAAGTAAAACCGCGTATCTACTTCATGTCATTATTGATGAAGAAGAGAATGTATGGCCGCTAGTTCCACCTGGTGCGTCGAACAGCGAAATGCTAGAGAACACATAGGAAGCGCCAAAATGGAAAGATACTTACTCGACATCAAAGCGGATGATAAACCGGTACTCCTTGAGCGTGTACTAAGAGTCGTGCGCCACCGTGGCTTTGTTGTAAAACAAGTTGCCGGAACACAGAACCATGAAAGCAAGGTTGCGAGCGTTGAGATCATTGTCGACAGTGATCGCCCAATCTCTTTTTTGACCAATCAAATAGAAAAATTATGGGATGTACGCACTGTTGATGTCACGATTATCAGCAATGACGAACTGCCAAATAACAACTTACAACTTACAACAAAAGATTAGTGCATAAGGAAGACAGCAATGACAGCTAAAACAGCAGACTACATTTGGTTTAATGGTGAGATGGTTCCTTGGGCTGAAGCCAATGTCCACGTTCTCACTCACGCTATGCACTACGGCACCTCGGTTTTTGAAGGTGTGCGCTGCTACAACACGCCAAATGGTCCAGTTATCTTCCGCCACCCTGAGCACGCTAAGCGTCTGAAGGACTCTGCAAAAATCTATCGTTTCCCAATTCCTTATACAGAGGAAGAGATCATGGAAGCGACACGCGAAACTCTGCGTCAAAACAAGCTTGATTCTGCTTACATCCGCCCTCTGGGTTTTGTTGGCAATGTTGGCCTTGGTGTTTGTCCTCCTGAAGATTCGGTAATGGAGCTAATCATCGCAGCATTCCCTTGGGGCTCTTACCTTGGTGAAGAAGCGCTAGAAAACGGTGTTGATGCGATGATTTCAAGCTGGAACCGTGCAGCACCAAATACGATTCCAACCGCAGCAAAAGCCGGTGGTAACTACCTATCTTCTCTACTTGTTGGTGGTGAAGCTCGTCGTAACGGTTACGATGAAGGTATCGCACTCAGTGTCGATGGTTACTTATCTGAAGGGGCTGGCGAGAATATTTTTGTTATTCGCAATGGCATTCTTTCAACGCCACCAGCAACCAGCGCAATCCTACCAGGCATCACTCGCGACACGATCATGACTCTTGCTAAAGAACGCGGTTATGAAGTGCGTGAAGAAAATATTGCACGTGAAGCGCTATACCTTGCTGATGAAGTATTCATGACAGGAACCGCGGCAGAAATCGTACCGGTTCGTACAGTCGATAAGATAGAAGTTGGCACAGGTAAACGTGGCCCAATAACGAAAGTACTGCAAGCAGATTACTTTGGTCTATTTAATGGCACCACGGAAGATAAGTGGGGCTGGCTTGACTACGTCTACCCTGAGAATGCACCGTCAGCGAAATAATTGAAAAGGAAATTCCAATGTCTACGGCTCCAAAAAACAAGTACCGCAGTGCAACAACTACCCATGGACGTAACATGGCGGGTGCACGTGCATTATGGCGTGCAACAGGCGTAAAAGATGAAGACTTCGGTAAGCCGATCATCGCCGTTGTAAACTCATTCACTCAATTCGTACCAGGCCACGTACACCTAAAAGATATGGGTCAACTGGTTGCGGGCGAGATTGAAAAAGCAGGCGGTATCGCAAAAGAATTCAACACCATCGCGGTTGATGATGGTATTGCAATGGGTCACGGCGGCATGCTGTACTCATTGCCTTCACGCGAGCTGATCGCCGATTCGGTTGAGTATATGGTCAATGCGCACTGTGCAGACGCCATGGTGTGTATCTCAAACTGTGACAAAATCACTCCGGGAATGATGATGGCAGCTATGCGCCTTAACATCCCTGTGATTTTTGTTTCAGGCGGACCAATGGAAGCGGGCAAAACCAAGCTTTCAGACCAAATCATCAAGCTAGACTTAGTTGATGCGATGATTCAAGGCGCTGACCCATCTATTTCAGATGAGCAAAGCGAGCAAGTTGAGCGTTCAGCATGTCCAACATGTGGTTCTTGTTCAGGTATGTTCACTGCGAACTCAATGAACTGTTTAACTGAAGCACTTGGTCTATCTCAGCCGGGTAACGGTTCAATGTTGGCGACTCACGCTGACCGTGAACAACTGTTTATCAACGCTGGTAAACGTGTCGTTGAGCTAACAAAGCGCTACTACGAGCAAGGCGATGATTCAGCGCTACCACGCAACATTGCAAACCGTGCAGCTTTTGAAAATGCGATGGCGTTAGATATCGCCATGGGTGGTTCAAGCAACACCGTGCTTCACCTATTAGCTTCTGCTCAAGAAGGTGAGATTAAATTCGATATGGACGATATCGATGAGATGTCTCGCCGTGTACCTCACCTTTGTAAGGTTGCGCCTTCAACACCTAAGTACCACATGGAAGATGTTCACCGCGCTGGTGGTGTTATGGCTATCCTTGGTGAACTAGACAGAGCAGGCTTACTAAACAGTGATACTCGCACCGTGCTCAATCTTTCAATGAAAGAGCAATTGGCGCAATATGACATCATGCAAACGGAAGATGAAGAAGTACTTAAGTTCTTCCGCGCTGGCCCTGCCGGTATTCGTACTACCAAAGCTTTCTCTCAAGATTGCCGCTGGGATCGCTTAGATGATGATCGTAAAGAAGGCTGTATTCGAACCAAAGAAAACGCATTTAGCCAAGAAGGCGGACTCGCGGTTCTTTCGGGAAACATCGCCGTTGACGGTTGTATCGTAAAAACGGCTGGTGTTGACGAAGAAAACCTAAAATTCCAAGGCCCTGCGATTGTATTTGAAAGCCAAGATGACGCTGTAGAAGGCATCTTGGGCGGTAAAGTTAAAGCAGGCGAAGTAGTAATAATTCGCTACGAAGGTCCTAAAGGCGGCCCTGGCATGCAAGAGATGCTGTATCCAACGACTTACCTTAAGTCGATGGGCTTAGGTAAATCTTGTGCACTTCTGACTGATGGTCGCTTCTCTGGTGGTACTTCGGGTCTTTCGATTGGTCACGCTTCTCCAGAAGCAGCAAGTGGCGGTGTGATTGGCCTTGTGAACACGGGTGATATCATCACTATCGACATCCCTAGCCGCTCTATCACACTCGACGTGGCAGAAGATGAATTAGCGGCACGCCGCGCGAAACAAGACGAATTAGGTTGGAAACCAGCTAACCGAGAACGTGTTGTGTCACTGGCTCTAAAGGCTTATGCAAGCATGGCAACCAGTGCAGACAAAGGCGCTGTACGCGATAAGTCTAAGCTAGAGGGGTAATCCCATGACTGAAGCTTTTTTAGCAAAAGAAGGTCAACAAACTGGTGCAGATTATCTGCGCCAGATCCTTCGAGCACCTGTATATGAAGTTGCTTCGGTAACACCACTGCAAGATATGCCTCGCCTATCTGAACGCATTGGTAACCAAGTACAACTCAAACGTGAAGATCGCCAACCGGTGCACTCGTTCAAATTACGTGGTGCGTACAACATGGTGGCAAGCTTATCGGAAGCACAGAAATCGGCGGGGGTGATTACAGCATCTGCAGGTAATCATGCTCAAGGTTTAGCGCTATCAGGTACAAAGCTGGGCATCATCACGACTATTGTGATGCCAAAAACGACTCCAGATATCAAAGTCGAAGCGGTACGCAGCTTTGGTGGTAACGTTGTTCTTCATGGCAGCAATTTTGATGAAGCGAAAGCAGAAGCTGAGCGTTTGTCTGCTGAACATGGCTATACCTTTGTGCCTCCTTTCGATCACCCTTTAGTGATCGCAGGGCAAGGTACGATTGGTATGGAAATGCTGCAGCAAAATGGGCACTTAGATTATATCTTTGTTCCTGTTGGCGGCGGTGGTTTAGCGGCCGGCGTTGCTGTGTTGATAAAGCAGCTCATGCCAGAAATCAAAGTGATTGCGGTAGAGCCTGAAGACTCATCTTGCTTAAAAGCAGCCCTTGATGCGGGAGAGCCCGTCGTGCTTGACCAAGTCAGCATGTTTGCTGATGGCGTAGCGGTTAAGCGTATCGGTGAAGAGACCTTCCGCTTATGCCAAAAGTATATTGATGGGCATGTTGCTGTTTCCAGTGATGAGATCTGCTCTGCAGTCAAAGATATCTTTGAAGACACTCGTGCGATTGCTGAACCTTCTGGCGCTGTCGCGCTCGCTGGCCTCAAGAAGTTTACCGAACAGAACCAACTAAAAGACAAACAATTAGGGACAGTGCTGTCTGGTGCTAACACCAACTTCCACGGTCTTCGTTATGTTTCTGAACGTTGTGAACTTGGTGAGAAACGTGAAGGTCTTTTAGCTGTGACTATTCCAGAGCGCCAAGGAGCCTTCTTTGAGTTCTGCAATATCATTGGCGGCCGAGCGGTCACTGAGTTTAACTATCGCTATAACGACGACAGCCTAGCAAATATTTTTGTGGGTGTTCGTTTACAAGGTGGGCAAGAAGAGCTGCAACATATCATCAAAGACCTACGTGATGGCGGCTACCCTGTTGTCGATCTCTCTGAAGATGAAATGGCTAAATTGCACGTTCGCTACATGATTGGTGGCAAACCTTCGAAACCACTTAAGGAACGTCTGTATAGCTTTGAATTCCCAGAATACCCCGGTGCCCTGCTTAAATTCTTAAGCACCCTAGGTACGCATTGGAATATAAGCCTGTTTAACTACCGTAACCATGGCGCAGATTATGGCCGTGTTCTCTGTGGTTTTGAGCTTGATGAAAGCGATTTAGCACAATTCTCAACCCACCTTCGTGAGCTTGGGTATCAGTGCAAAGATGAAACCGATAACCCGTCGTATCAGTTCTTTCTCTCTTAATTGCAGTTGAAGCCAATAATCGCCAAAGCCAGTCTCAATGACTGGCTTTTTTATCTTTTTCACTCACTGTAGAAAAAACAGACAAAATGCGTGATACGCATAGAGTTAATGATAAAGTTTCATTTTAGTCATGACAATTTAAAGACTAAACTAGCTGTAATTTCATTGCTGTCTATATGAACTGTTGTCTATATGAACAATGCATCCTATTTGGAGAATCACATGTTTAACGCCTTAGTCCTAAACCAAGAAGAAAAACGCACCATCGCTAACGTCGAGCAGATCGATGTGTCACAGCTGCCAGAGGGTGAAGTCCTGATTGATGTCGACTACTCATCACTTAACTACAAAGATGGCTTAGCAATTACAGGCAAAGGCAAAATTATTCGTAACTTCCCAATGGTGCCAGGCATTGATTTAGCGGGTACCGTTGTGAGTTCAGAAGATGGACGCTACCAAACAGGTGATAGCGTTGTTCTAACTGGCTGGGGCGTGGGTGAAAACCATTGGGGTGGCATGGCACAAAAAGCCCGTCTGAAAGCAGATTGGTTAGTACCACTAGCAAAAGGTCTTGATAGCAAAAAAGCAATGATGATTGGCACCGCTGGTTTTACTGCGATGCTGTGTGTTCAAGCTATCGTTGATGCTGGCGTTAAACCGGAAACAGGTGAAATCCTTGTGACTGGCGCAAGTGGTGGGGTGGGTTCTGTTGCTGTAACCCTACTTGCTCAGCTTGGCTATAAAGTTGCTGCTGTTACGGGCCGCGTTGAACAAAATGGCCCACTACTAGAAAAGCTTGGGGCAAGTCGTATTATTGATCGTACAGAGTTTGAAGAGCCTGCTCGTCCTCTTGAAAAGCAGATCTGGGCTGGCGCGATTGATACAGTCGGTAGCAAAGTTCTAGCAAAAGTATTAGCACAGATGGATTACAACAGCGCGGTTGCTGCCTGTGGTCTCGCGGGTGGATTTGATCTACCAACGACAGTTATGCCGTTCATTCTACGTAACGTTCGTCTGCAAGGGATTGACTCTGTTTCTTGCCCAACAGAAAAACGCATTGCGGCTTGGGATAAGCTGGTTGAACTTCTACCAGAGAGCTACTTTGAGCAAGCATGTACTGAAGTAGCATTAGCTGAAGCGCCAAAGTTTGCAGAAGACATTACTAACGGACAAGTGACTGGTCGCGTAGTTATTAAGCTATAAAAATGCTTTAAATTGTAAGAGTCACATTAAGCGTTAACTCGATTTTTCAGCGATTAAATTGAGCTATGTACCGCTTAAATAGCAAAAAGCTTTAGGGAGACCTAAAGCTTTTTTTGATCCAAAACGAACTGGTTTTCTATAGCATCAACAACTAACCATCTAGACCCATATCTTCAACTCGCTTGGCAATCAGGCGGCCACACTCCTCTTTGACAATACTCCGTAACCACTCTTGCGCAGGTGAGTGTTCACATCGTGGATGCCAAATCATCGAGTAATCAAACGGGGTAAACTGGAATGGCAGCGGCTTAACCGCTAAATCATAACGCTCAGCGACTAAATAAGCTAAATCAGCAGGAACGGTAATAATGATCGGCATGGTATCAACAATCGCGACCGCCGCTTCTAGATGATACGCGCGCAGCACCATTTTAGGCTGTGGATTGCCAACAAGAGACTGATCAAGCAGCGCCTTCACCCCATCACTGATCGCAATCATCGCATGTGGATAGCTTAAATAGTCATGTAAGTTCATCTCTTTATCGGCAAGTGGATGCTGCTTTGAAAGCAAGCAAAGAACCCCTACTCGACCTAGAACTTCACTGCGCAGCGGTTCAACAGGTCCTGTTGGCCGACAAATCGCTAAGTCAGCCCCTTCATAAGTGAGCTGATCAGAGAGTCTGTCGTGCTGCAGTGGCAAAAAATTAAACGACACATGAGGTGCTTCTTGATAAATACGAGGTAATGCAAAGGGAAGAATTGTCTGCATTGCGTAATCGGTAGTGGCGATTGAGAAGCTCTGATCGCAGCTTTGCGGTTCAAAATCCAGTGGTGAAAGTAGCTGACGAAGCGATTCCAAAGGCTCACCCAGTGAGCGATCAATCTCGAGTGCTTTTTCCGTTGGAATAAGGTGCTGACCTTGACGGGTAAAAAGAGGGTCATCGAGTAGATGGCGAAGCCTGCCAAGAACACGGCTCATGGCGGACTGGCTGAGGTTTAAACGAGCAGCGGCTTTACTTACGCTGCACTCTTCAATTAAAACTCGTAATGCAACGAGTAAATTGAGGTCTTTTCGGTAAACCTCTTCTAATTCCACGGGTTGGCTCCACTATAGTATCAACCTTTAGTGTAACCTCTGGGCAAAAAAAATCCCGCTTTTCAGCGGGGAAGCCCAAGAAAACTGGGGTAGTGTCGGAATGTATTCGTGTGTAGTCTTACAAGTGCGCAGTCTATGCTTAAGTGTAGAAAAGCCTAAACCGTGTTAATTTTTTTGCTCTTCAGATGTGCCCGTCCAACGGCGCATCTCAAGCCAAATCCCTAAAATCGTTGCACTTAAACCAAATAATGGCATTAAAGACGGTTCAGCTGGTGCACGTAGTACCAAAGCGCAAAATGAGATAAAACAAAGAACCGAGTAGATGGTCAATCTATCTAGTGCTGTCAACATATTAGCTCCCTGCTTATTTTGCTGAAATGGCATTTGTTACCAACTTGTTAACTAAATTAAAACATATTGATCGATTTGCCAAGAGAATATTGAATATTTTTTCTCCATTAGTATTATCTACCGCTCTAACGCTGTAATTGAGATATCACCATGACTTTTGATCCAAAACTTGCCACCCACACACTAGAAGCAGAAGGGCTACGATGCCCAGAGCCGGTAATGATGGTGAGAAAAACAATTAGGACGATGAAAGATGGCGACGTGCTACTAGTCAAAGCAGATGACCCTTCAACGACTCGTGATATTCCAAGCTTTTGCCGCTTTATGGATCACGAACTCATCTCATCAAAAGTAGAAGAACTGCCTTACCTGTATCTAATTAAAAAAGGCATCGCTTAATCTGATCAAAAAAGGGCACAACGTCAAACGCAGTGCCCTCTCAATTCAATAATTTGGTCTACTCTAGTTCTTGCTCATGAACCCGAGATTGAAGTGCAGTGATCTGTTTTTGCATATCTCGCATCTCTTGATGCATTGGAATAATGTGAGCGACTCGAATCCACGACTCAACCATTAACCCTGTCATCAAAATTGCCCCAACCACCATTGGCAACCACATTTCAGTTAATACCACACCAAGTAGCGTGATCGCCAAACCAAATGTGAACAGATAGCTCTGACTTTGCGGTGTCATACCCATATAACGTGTCAGCATAATAGTGCCCTCTCGCCTTTAGGAATTGTTTACTTTTCACACTCTTAAATTAGCATGAAAAATATGACATTTATGTGTCAAAGCGAGCGATATTGTCTAGGATCGAATCACTTATTGATCCAGTTCAATATCGCCTTCTATTCTCTCTTTTTCTGTTATTGATCTCTAAAATAGAGCTGCCGCGATAGCCAATCCAACAAACAGTATTGCGGTGACTTTTCGGATCAGAGCCAGAGGCATTTTATCTGCTGATAGCTTGCCGATAATCACCACAGGGACATTAGCCAGTAGCATCCCTATCGTTGTCCCCAAAATAACCCACATTAGCGCATCAGAATATTGCGCCCCAAGTATTGACGTCGCTATCTGAGTTTTATCACCAATTTCAGCGATGAAAAATGCGATAAAACTCGCTACGAAAGGGCCTCGGTTTGATATTGTTTCATCGTCATCGAGTTTATCAGGAATAAGGATCCATCCCGCCATGGCGATAAAACTCACCACCAGAACCCACTTTAAGACATCTGGTGATAGGTAATCAGCCACGACAACGCCGAGCCATGCAGCTAACGCATGATTGGCTATGGTTGCGAAAAAGATCGCAGCAATGATTGGAATTGGCTTTCGGTATCGACTTGCTAAGAGTAACGACAGCAGTTGGGTCTTATCGCCAATTTCTGCTAATGCTACGGTGGTTATAGATATTGCTAAAACGCTCACGACATGCTCATTTGGGGTGAGGATTATTATAGTAACCAAAGACAAGTCTCGCGCCCCACCCCGGTTCACGATACTTGTCTATGGTCTTGCTAAACCAGCTATCGAAGTTTTCGATATCTCGTCTCGAACGCCATGATGATTTTGCATCAATTATGTTGACGAACGAACTCATCCTGTTTGATGGATTTGGTTCCATCTGGATAAGCAAGCTACTCCCCAAAGACGGTGTGGATTCTATATCGCTATTAAATAAATTCAAGCAAACTCGGCACTAAACTGTTTCATTTAGTGAATTTACCCGCACGCTTAGCGACAAAAATTCATTAAAGGACATTTTAGAGCACTAATTAACCATGATTACCCCTACTCGCAAGCCTAATATGTCGCTATACTTGATGGTTATTTTTATTAAATCATTTAGAAGAATCGCGCGAACTTGACTATGCAAAAATACGATATCAAAACCTTCCAGGGAATGATCCTCGCGCTGCAGGATTATTGGGCTCAAAACGGTTGTACCATTGTTCAACCTTTGGACATGGAAGTAGGTGCTGGCACCTCTCACCCAATGACATGTCTACGTGCACTTGGCCCAGAGCCAATGTCTACGGCATACGTTCAACCTTCACGTCGCCCGACCGATGGTCGCTACGGTGAAAACCCGAACCGTCTGCAGCACTACTATCAATTCCAAGTAGCTCTAAAACCTTCTCCAGACAATATTCAGGAGTTGTACTTAGGCTCTCTTGAAGTGCTTGGTGTCGATCCATTAGTTCACGATATTCGCTTCGTAGAAGACAACTGGGAAAACCCAACATTGGGTGCTTGGGGTCTTGGTTGGGAAGTATGGCTAAACGGCATGGAAGTGACTCAATTCACTTACTTCCAACAAGTTGGCGGCCTTGAGTGTAAGCCAGTTACTGGTGAGATCACTTACGGTATCGAACGTCTAGCAATGTACATCCAAGAAGTAGATTCTGTTTACGACCTTGTATGGAACGTAGCACCAGACGGTTCTAACGTGACTTATGGTGATATCTTCCACCAAAACGAAGTTGAGCAATCAACGTACAACTTCGAACACGCAGACGTAGATTTCCTATTCACTTTCTTCGACCAGTGCGAAAAAGAGTGTAAAGAACTACTTGAGCTTGAGAAGCCACTGCCGCTTCCAGCCTATGAGCGCATTCTAAAAGCCGGTCATGCATTCAACATTCTTGATGCACGTAAAGCAATCTCAGTAACTGAGCGTCAACGTTACATTCTTCGTATCCGCAACCTGACTAAATCGGTTGCTCAGGCGTACTACGCGTCACGTGAAGCTTTAGGCTTCCCTATGTGTAAGAAGGTTGAGGAGAAGTAATCATGGCGAAGAATTTTCTAATTGAACTAGGTACGGAAGAGCTTCCACCAACAGCACTTCGTTCTCTAGCAGAAGCCTTTGCTTCTAACTTTGAAGCTGGTCTAAAAGGCGCTGAATTATCTCACGAAGGCGTGAAATGGTATGCAGCTCCTCGTCGCCTAGCACTTAAAGTAACAGGCCTTGCAGAAGGCCAAGCAGATAAAGTAGTTGAGAAACGCGGTCCTGCGATCTCAGTAGCATTTGATGCTGAAGGCAATGCAACCAAAGCAGCTCAAGGCTGGGCTCGTGGTAATGGCATTACCGTTGAGCAAGCAGAGCGTCTAAAAACAGACAAAGGCGAGTGGCTTCTTTTCAAACAAGAAGTGGCTGGCAAACCGGTTCAAGAACTGGTTATCGATATTGCTGCTAAAGCTCTGGCGAACTTACCAATTCCTAAAGCAATGCGTTGGGGCAACTCTGATATTCAGTTTATCCGCCCAGTTAAAACGCTGACTGTACTACTTGGTGATGAACTAATCGAAGGCGAAATCCTTGGCGTAGCATCAGCTCGCACTATTCGTGGTCACCGCTTCATGGGTGAGCAAGAGTTTACTATCGACTCAGCTGACCAATACCCAACTCTTCTAGAAGAGCGCGGTAAAGTCATGGCGGATTACGATGCACGTAAAGCGATCATCCTTGCTGATGCTAAAAAAGCGGCTGACGCAGTTGGCGGTATTGCTGACTTAGAAGACGATTTAGTGGAAGAAGTGACCTCTTTGGTTGAATGGCCAGTGGTACTAACGGCTAAGTTCGAGCAAGAATTCCTAAAAGTACCGTCTGAAGCCTTGGTTTACACCATGAAAGGCGACCAGAAGTACTTCCCTGTGTATGACGCTGACAAGAACCTACTACCAAACTTTATCTTCGTATCGAACATCGAGTCTAAAGAGCCTCGTCACGTGATCGAAGGTAACGAGAAAGTTGTACGCCCACGTCTTGCTGATGCAGAGTTCTTCTTCAACACCGACCGTAAGCGCCCACTGATCGACCGTCTTCCTGAGCTAGACCAAGCTATCTTCCAGAAGCAACTTGGTACTATCAAAGACAAAACTGACCGTATCACTGAGCTTGCTGGCTACATCGCGGAGCAAATCGATGCTGACGTTGAAAAGTCAAAGCGTGCTGGTCTTCTTGCTAAATGTGACCTAATGACATCAATGGTATTCGAATTTACGGATACTCAAGGTGTGATGGGCATGCACTACGCAACGCATGATGGCGAAGACGAGCAAGTAGCCCTAGCACTTTACGAGCAGTACATGCCTCGTTTCGCTGGCGATACGCTACCAAGCACAGGTATCTCTTCAGCAGTAGCAATGGCAGACAAGCTAGACACTATTGTTGGCATCTTCGGTATTGGTCAAGCACCAAAAGGCTCTGACCCATTTGCACTTCGCCGTGCATCACTCGGTGTTCTTCGTATTATTGTTGAAAACGGCTACAACCTAGATTTGGTTGACCTAATCGGCAAAGCGAAAGCACAGCTAGGCGATAAGTTAACCAACGACAACGTTGAAGCTGATGTTATCGACTTCATGCTCGGTCGTTTCCGCGCATGGTACCAAGATGCTGGTTTCAGTGTTGATATCATCCAAGCGGTACTAGCACGTCGTCCAACGAAGCCTGCAGACTTTGACCAACGTGTTAAAGCGGTTTCTCACTTCCGTGAATTGGAAGCAGCAGAAGCACTGGCTGCAGCGAATAAGCGTGTAGGTAATATTCTAGCGAAATTCGATGGCGAGCTACCTGCAGACATCGATCTAACGCTTCTTCAAGAAGATGCAGAAAAAGCACTAGCGCAAAACGTTGAAGTCATGACCGAAGCACTAGAACCAGCATTCGCGACAGGCAACTACCAAGAAGCCCTAAGCAAACTTGCTGACCTACGTGAACCGGTTGATGCGTTCTTCGATAACGTAATGGTTATGGCTGATGACGAAGCTCTGAAAAAGAACCGTCTAACGTTACTAAATAATCTACGTAACCTATTCCTACAGATTGCTGATATTTCTTTACTGCAAAAATAGGCACAATTTTGAATAAATATAAGGGGGAAGCTTTGGCTTCTCCCTTTTTTTTATTCAAAGCTAGTGTAAGCTCTACCAAAGAGAATTCAGTTGCGTATAGGGGTAATGAATGCTGGTTGTTTTGGTTGAAGATAATGAAATATTGAATCACCATCTCTCTTCACAACTTCGTGATTTAGGACATACCGTGTATGCGGAAAAAACCGCTTCCGCTTGCCTACAAACCATTCAAAAACAGCCAAACGCAGAGGTCATGATCATCGACCTTGGCTTACCCGACTTCGATGGCTTCACCCTCATCAAGCAAATTCGCCGTAAAGAGATTGCTGTACCGATTCTAATATTAACCGCGCGTGGTGATTGGCAAGATAAGGTCGAAGGGCTTAACTGTGGTGCTGATGATTACCTCACTAAACCGTTTCAATTTGAAGAGCTGCACGCTCGTCTTGAGGCACTGGTACGACGTAATCAAGGCTTTTCAACGACACAAGTGAAAGCACAGAGCCTCACCTTAGACATTCAAGCTAAAAGCATCACCTACAACGATACACTGCTCGATTTAACCGCTTTAGAATTCCAAATTTTGGAATACTTGATTCGTCACAGTTTACAGATCATTTCTAAACAGCAGATAGCTGACTCACTGTATGCTCAAGGCGAAAGTGTTCAGATGAATAATATTGAAGTTATCGTATCTCGCTTGCGGAAAAAACTGGCTCTGCACACTCAAGACAAACTCATCAGTACCGTTCGCGGACAAGGTTACCGCTTCGAATTAGAAGCAAAGTAGTATGAAAAGACTGTATAACACTCAATTTAGACGCCGTATTTTTGCCGCCGCGGCCTCCATTCTTTTCTCCATGGTATTGACCAGCACTTGGTTCTATTACAACAGTCAAAGACACCAATTATTCGAAGATTACTCCAAAAATACACTGCGTGAGCTGCCGTCTGTCATCAATGAAATCCTCTCCTCAGGCCAACTTCCCCCCCTAACTCAGTGGGATCACTTTTATGCCAAAGAGTCTCCCAATACAAGCGTGATCTTATGTGATGGCGACAACCAGCAAGTCTGGACATCCATTGATGTTGAAAAAAGAGCCAACCGACTGGAAGAGTTAGGGATCTCTCACCTAAAAATTGACAACCTGTGCGCCGATTTAGATTTCCCTATCGATACTATTCGTTTGGTCGAGAAGCCGAGTGGCGCTGCGTTTATCGTCCATACTACTTTGTGGAAAGGCATCAAACAGAAGAAAGATGGCAAGGTCATTCTCACTCAAAGAGTGGAAGACAAAATGGAACCGATGCGCCAGCTAAAGTACACCACTGCGATCGTCCTAGTGATTGCTCTAGCGTTAATCACTGCGCTAATTTTTGTATTCTATCGAGTGAGCTTTGCCCCGTTTACTCGCTTAGAAAAAGAACTGCATGGAATTAAACTTGGCAAGCAAAACCAGTTAACCGAAGCCTACCCTGAAGATTTACATAATGTGACCAGCGCACTGAATGAGTTGCTGTATCAACAAAAGGAAACTCAGGAAAAGTACAAACGCTCTCTCAATGATCTAGCACACAGTCTAAAAACACGAGTAGCGGTATCTCAAGCCTTACTTGACCAACAAACCAATTCAAATTCTAGTGAGATAAATCGACATCTATTAGAGATGGACTCACTGATTCAAGGTCAATTAAAGCGTGCATCCCTTGGAGTAAAAGGCATAGCAACCACAGCTACTCCAATAAAGCCAACTCTAGATAGCTTGATTAATATGTTCAGTAAAATACACCGAGAAAGGGACATTCGAGTTACTCGCCAGTTCGACGACGATCAGAGAATGCCACTCAATAAAGATGACCTAATGGAGGTTTTTGGCAATATTCTAGAAAACACCTACCGTTTTGCAGTGAAAAAAATAGTCATCAGTGTGGTTGTAAATGACTCTCAAATGATCATTGAGGTTCTCAATGATGGTCCAGCAATCGATCCAGATATCAGTCAAAAGCTCTTTCAAAGAGGCGTCAGGGCCGATCAACAAAACACTGGAACGGGATTGGGCTTAGCACTGTGTGATGAAATTATTCACAGCTATAAAGGGGCGATTTGGTTTGATACACCGGACACCCCATCCATGGGCGTCTCACTTAAAATACTATTGCCGATCAGTTAAATATTAACTTGGGTTTTGAGTAGAAATATCAACGCGGCGATTGGTATGACGGCCTTCATCAGAATGATTACTGCTGATCGGGTGCGTTTCACCATCGGAGTACTGACTAAACCTCTGATTTGAGCTCGAAGTATCTTTCTCTTCTAAGTAATCAACCACCGCCTGAGAACGTTTAAGACCCAGCGCAACGTTATATGAAGCCTTACCTTTTGAATCGGTATTGCCTACTAACTTCAGCTCAGTATCACTGGTTTTTATGCGAGCTTTTATTTGGCTAAGCAGATAACGAGAGCGTGTATTTAGCTCGGACTTATCAAAATCAAATAAAACACGAGCCACCAACTCATGTTCGATCTCTTGATCGTCAGCAACCGCTCGACTCAACAAGTATTGAGCGCAATCCCTTTTTACCCCAACTTGAACCAATTGATCGTGCATGTAATCCATCACAGCCTGATTGGGGGTATTGGCTATTACCTGCATAAATGCCCCTTGATGGTACATAACTTTTTTCCCTTGCCCAACCGCCACTGATTGCTCATATTCTGCATTGCTAGTATCACAATATTGGAACAGCAGCTCATTAGTGCCTGCTTGTCGCTGAGTTGCCAACACTGAAAATGGCAGTGTCATCAATAGAGCCAAAATTATTAACGTCTTCATTTCAATTCTCTTTGGTTTAAATACATACTTCGGCCGTATAAATCAGCCCGATGACTACTTAGCAAGGTGACCGACTTCTTCAGTGATCAGAGACAATATTTGATTGAGGATGTCATCTTTATCTTCTGCTTTGTAAACATTCTCTTTACCAACGCAGTCTTTAAGGTTTTCATTTTCATCTAAATCATAATCAAATCCGATCACAGCCATTCTGGCATTCATTTGTTCCCCAGTAGGGGTCTTCATTCCTTGGCTAATACCACCTACAACTGAGATATCATCGTCGGTATTATCAGCTGTAACTGGACCTCCATTCACCATATTGATGATGTTGCTACACATTCCTCTTTTAATCAGCTTTGGCACTTGCTCTTCATAAAGATCGGAATCTTTACCATCTGATAGAATGATAATTAACTGCCTAGGATTTTCAGCCAGGGTTGTAATAATTTGCCCTGCACGTATTACACCTTGCAAAAAAGCGGTTCCTCCATGGGCCTTAAATCCATTCACCTTATTAATAAAGTTGGTGAAATTCGACGAATAAAAGATATCGTAAAACTCGGCTGTATCGTCTTCACTAGGAATACGTTGAGCGGCACCCTTTACTTCAAACTGAGCATTAATCGTTTTTTGTGGATAAAATATATCGTCTTTATCCCACCCATCTGGGTCATATTTGGTTATGCGCTGATCACGCATAATGAGCTTATTGTTCTTATTCTTATTCATTGTTCGACGGTTATACCCAGTGATAGAGACTCTGTGAGGCTGAGATGTGTTTATTTGGTTAAACTTCCCTAACTCTTCGGTCACTTCCTCAATAATGTCTTTAAGATCTTCAAATTTAGTATTTTCCCCGCCACTCCATTTATTATTCATAGACCCAGAAAAATCGACGACAAAAATGATATCCACCGGTTTACTCTGATAACGGCGAGCCTTTGAAGATCCCGTGACATCGAACGTATCACCAAAACCCACAATCAGGCCTTGCCCAGGGAACCAAGACTGATGCTGAGACTTGCCTGCAACACGATATTCAAAGTAACGCGCACCGCCCTGTTCTGCCTGCTCTGAGCAATCCGAAATTTCATCGCACGACAACTTATCCACTTTAATATCAATCAATGAATCCATGTCGTAGAGGTAGTGATCTATGTAGTCTTCTGCAAGTCGGTGGTTTTGGCTGTCTTCTGCAGAGACCGCTAATACCGCGGCTTCTGCCGCTTCTTCTAATCGAGCCTTAGTTTGCAATGCTCGTGCGCCGTCAGAACCCAGCATAAACACACCAAATAGCACTGGAACACAAATCGCGAACAATATGGCTGCATGACCAGATTGCTTAGCTAATGAATGCCTCATCACTATCTCCCAATCACAATAGAGTCCGACATCACATCGGTAAATTGAGTCCCGACTATGTCGCCAAACCAATTATCTGTTCGATAACACAATGTGACTCGATAGAGCGGCATTTGATGTCCCCAAACACTAACCACAGATAAATGAGATAGCTGGTCAATGGGCTGTGCCACTGGGCAAGTAATACTGCCTCGGATCTCACTGATAATCGGGTTTACTTGATCCACGCCTGAGAAGCTCAACTCCTCAACCAAAAGTCCATATTGCTTGCTGTCATAGTTAGCAAACGTACGCATCAATGAGTGTCGAGCGATTTTATCAACATCATCCACTTGCTTCGGTGTTAACTGAACACTGGCATTGTATAATTGAGTACGCTCTTTGATTACATTGACTAGCGAGTAAGACAATCGATCTAGCTTGCCTTTCACCGATAGCTTAATGATCACATCGCCACTGAATACCAACAACAAACTAAAAAAGAACCCGACGATAGCAAACTCAATGCTGAAGATGCCTTGCTGTCTATTTTTAGAAGCTGATTTAGTTTTAACAGGGGGTTTAGACTTCAAATTTCGATCTTTCATACTCTTGAACCACTATCATTTCTCGGCTGAGTAATCCGTCTAGCCCTAAGAAGTAACTAAAAATTGGGGTGAATGGGTAATTGATTTGGTAGATAGCCAGCGAAGATTGCTGTTCATTACCACACTCTTTTTGAGACTCGCTCGCACTGATTTGGCACTGATCGGTGATCTTCACTAGTTCACCTACCGAAGTCAGGTATTGAATAGTCACTTGAAAATTATCGCCATCAACCACGGTATTCCACATGCTGCCATCGCGGTGCAATACGCCCTGTACTGTCGCCATGTAATCACGAGAGCCTTTCTTTGCTTCGCGAGCTACCTCTGAAATCGCCAAATCGTTAATGGATGAGATATAAGACATGTAGCTCATCTCAACCCAAGCCATGCACATTAACCAAAAGGCGAAGAATCCAATCACAAACTCAATGCTTGCCACACCACTCTGTTTATTTTTCATATTGAATCGCTGAGAGTGCGAACGAACGGTTGTTAACACTCATCGGTTCAAATTTTTGCAGTGAGCGATAAATTTTTTCAATTTGGTGCTGGCTATAGTGATCAGACAGTACCTGCTGAACAAAGAGATAATGCCCTTGTTTCGCCATGCTTAAGGTTAGATTTGCCATTACTTGCTCGTCTGCTTGGTGGTTTTTATATAGCGGCATCAAACGCTTAGCCGCCGCTAAATAATCACCATCAGCAATATCCAACACGGCTAGATTATTGTTAACCGTGACGCCATCGTAAAAGTGTGCTCGAGCACGCTCGAAATAACGACGCGCCAACTCAAACTGATAGTTATAGCCATAATAAGTACCCAACATATTTTCAGCGTGGCTATTAATTGGCTCTATCTTTAGCGCACGGCTCGCCGCCGAAATTGCCGCAGGGTATTTCCCCATATCACCGTAGGCTTGCGAAAGAATCAAAAGCGCAGAGGCTGATGTTTTTTTCCCATCAACCACGGGTTTAATGTAAAACAGTGCCGATTCTGCATCGCCAAGCTGTAGATAGCTTTGTGCAAGCTTTTCCCGTATGGCCAAGCTGTCTTCACGCTGAAGTTGCGTCTTGTAAAGTTCCACCAACTGAGCATTGTTGTGAGTCTGTTGGTAAATCGCTTCTTTAGACTCTTCCTGCTGCCAGTTAGTTGAAGTCGAGCTGCACGCCATTAACCACAATGGCAGACTACATATCAGAATTTTCTTAAACATTTTGCATCATCCTCATCACCCCAGGAGCGGCAATAACGAATACGATCGGAATCAAGATGAAGACAATCAATGGAATCGACATCTTGGCGGCTAACTTCCCTATCTTTTCTTCCAGTTCTAGCATCTGTACTTCTCGTACATCACTAGCCAACATTGTTAGCATTTTATAAATGGACGAACCATGCTGCATACTTTGGGTGAGTGTCATAACGAAGCTACGCATTTCACTGCTTGGCACTTGTTGGTGCAACTCTTCTAGCGCCACCTCCATACCAACAACACGTGCTCTATTATTGGTTTTGTTCAGCAGGTAACCTAAGTCACGGTCAAAGCTTTGCATCTCTTTTGCTAGGTACTTAAATGATGCTTCTATAGTCATACCGCTTTGTACACATATAGCCATTAAATCAATCAGGTAAGGTAATTGACCCGTCAGCTTGTGTTGACGCTGCTTACTGCGCTGTGCAAGTACAATGTCGGGCAGTGCGATCGATATCATTGCCCAGCTACACATCAAAGCAACAATCTGATTGAGATCGATAGTCGACCACCAGCACACTAAGGCCAAACTGAACTCCCCAATCAATAAAGCGAGGTATTTCACCTGCATATAGATCGAGCTATAACGAGTTTGGTAAAAACCCGCATTGATAAAGCGCTGCTCCATCTGTTGTTCAGATGGGCTCACCAGCTGAGAAATCGGAAGCAATAAACTGTCTATCTGCTGCTGTCTTTGAGTCCGTTTATCGTGATCAGATTTAAACTGACTCACAATTCTTGCCACATTTTTCTCAGCAAAATATTGGCTAACCAACCAATAACACAGCAGTAGCCCGCCAAAATACAAACTGACCCAAACTAAAAACGATTTCCATTGGATATTCGCCAACAAAGAGAGTGTATGAGACATTATTTAACCCTCTTCATTAATGCCCAGATGATCACCAAGCCGATACTTTCACTGATCAGTAAATAATACAAAATGGGCCGACCCGCTTCAGTGAACATGAGGAACTCGAAGTTTTCAGGACTCAGAAACTGCAACATAAACAGAAAAACAAATGGTGTCGCACTGACAATCTTGGCGGATATTCGAGCCTCTGAGGTCATTGCAAATTTCTTTCTCTCAATCGCTCTCGCTTCAAACATTTGACGATTCAGCCGAGACATCACATCTTTCAGCTGACCGCCACGCTGCATATTGGCGCGCAAGGTTATAACGAAAAATTGAAACGATGGATAAGGGAAGCGCTGACAAGACTTTCGAAATACATCGTCAATCGGTTCTCCAAGCTTCAATCGTTCTGCCATCTTTTTAAACTCTTTTCCTACCTCTCCGGGGAGTCTTTTACCTACAAAACCAATGCCTCTACCAATGCTTTCCCCAGCTGATAATGAACTGGCTAGCATATTCAGTGCATCAGGAAAGCCCTCCTCAAATTGCTTTTTATCTCGACGTTGTAGCCAGAAATATCCCCATAACCAAGCGGCGATTAAAGCTGTTGGAATCACTTCCCATATAGGTAAACGAAGCATGTAATGGTTGATCAACGAGGCGAACAAGCCTACAAATCCACTAAATACCAACCACTTAATGACCGCCATCGAGCCCAGTTGCTGCTGAATTTGGCTCCAAAGACGTACAAAATGGGAAAGACCACCACCATAATCGATCCCGCTTAAGTGGATAGCTTGTCGAGGCCGAGTATTATCTAAGTCATCACGCTTCGTTTTTTTAAAGTACTCATCAATAGAGCAATTCTTTTGTGGAAAAAAAACAACAAGTAACAGGGTTATGCCCCCTAACACCAATAGCCAATGCATCGCGTTACCCCACTAGCTCAATCGCATCAATCAACTGTTGTAGCTGAGGTTCACAGCCAAAAAATCGAGCCTTTTTGAACAAGACTGAGCGGCTCATCACGCCAGAGGTTACATATCGGCCAGATAACTTGCCATCACTGTTCAGCCCTAAGGCTTCGAAAGAAAACAACTCTTCCAACACAACGTTATCGCCTTCCACACTCACCACCTCAGAGATGCTGATCACCTTCCTTGAACCATCATGCAGGCGAGTTATCTGGACAATAATATCAACAGCACTAACCACAGAGCGGCGAATCGCTTCTAATGGCAGGTTGTTCGTCGCCATCATCACCATAGCTTCCACACGTGATAGTGCATCGCGTGGACTGTTGGCGTGCAGTGTAGACATTGAGCCATCATGGCCAGTGTTCATCGCTTGAAGCATTTCAAACGCTTCTGGACCACGGCACTCCCCAACAATAATTCGATCAGGGCGCATACGCAGCGAGTTAATCACCAAGTCACGTGAGGTAATGGCACCAGTTCCTTCAATACCAGCAAGGCGCGTTTCCATGCGAGCCACATGCGGTTGCTGAAGCCTTAATTCGGCCGTATCTTCAATTGTCACGATACGTTCCGTTTGAATAATGTGCTGCGACAACGCATTCAGCAACGTAGTTTTTCCCGCACCAGTGCCGCCTGAAATCAGTATATTCAATCGGCAGCGAGCCGCTAACGCCAATAGCTGCGCCATTTCCGAACTTAACGCACCAAGTTGAACCAGTTCATCAAAATTAATAGCTTGATGACGAAACTTACGGATCGAAATTAGCGTACCATCCAAGGCGATTGGAGCAATGACGATATTAACTCGACTGCCGTCTTCTAAGCGGGCATCACACGTCGGTGACGACTCATCAACACGGCGTCCAATTCGACTAGCGATGCGTTTAGCTATTTCAACCAACTGCTGTTCGTTAATAAACTGAATCTGAGCCCGTTCGACTAATCCATTGCGCTCGATAAAGACTTGTTGATGACCATTGATCATGATGTCACTGATGCTGTCGTCATCCATCAACACCTGCAGCGGCCCTAACCCAACAAGCTCATTACTCAGACTTGTTACGTATTCTTGCTTAACCAGTGCGGAAACCGGCAGTTGCTCACGGCTAATCAACACCTCAACAGCATGCGCTAGCTGCTTTTCTAACTCAGGTGTCGACAGTGACTCAATGGCACTGGCGTCTAATGCTTCAAATATTTGCTGGCGTAGCTGCAAATAAACTTGTTTTGATTGCTGCATACCACGCTACCTCTTAAACCAAGTAAGCCATGGCATTTTCGGTTTTTTGGGTACTTGCTCACCCAACAGCCTGTCCATCAACTGTTGTAGCCCTTCACACATCGGTGAATTCGTTTCTGTGATCAGGTCGCCCTGTAAAAGGTATTGGTTGGCCTTGTGATCAAATTCAATATTGCAGTCAGCGGCTTGGCCAAAATGCTTGATCACATCCGCTTTTGATACCGACGCGGCATTATGTGGACGAGCATGATTCATGACCGTCACTATTGTCATCTCAGGGAACTCTGCTTTAACACTGTCCGTTATTCGGTTGAGCTCTCTCAATGATGAAACCGTTGCATCAAATACCAAAACTAATGAGTCAACACTATTAAGTGCACGATAAAGTTCTTTCTGTGTAAGAACGCTATGAGAGTAATCTTCAATAATGAATGAGCTATTCTGTTCCACTTGTTTGGTCAGTGCTTGGGTATATTCATGCAGGTCACTGCGCGTGAAGTCTTGTGACTCCACCGCTAGGATCGATAGGTTGTTTTCCAAGTTCTGTACTAAATTGGACGCCAAAGAGGTATCAACGGCCGACACTAGCGTGCCTTTTTGTACATTACGTTTTTGAAACGTCTTTAGACCGAGCAACACATCAAGATTACTGCCGGTGTAGGTGTGATCGACCAATAGCGTAGGTAACAAGTGCTGCTTTGCCAAACCTCGTGACACCTCGCTCGCTACCAACGACGTTCCCACGCCCCCTTTTACACCTAAAAACGCGATTTGCTTCGCTTTTCGGATTCGAGCTACACCCTGTTGCTGCTGATGATTCGTCAATACACCGCGATAAAAGTCGGTCACCTCTAGTTCACTGGCTGGCCAGAAAAGGTAATAAAAGCCGAGTTTCTTGAGATCACGGATGGTCGAAATCGCATCTTCACTTCCAATGATAACCACCGATAAATGTGTAGGTAGCTGAAGAGCAATTTTCTGAGCATCCTGCACCACGTTATCGCTGTCATTTAATTCAACTAGCACCACTTTTACATCATGGTAGTCCGCCAGTTTCAGAGCATTTGTCGTTTGATTGCTCATGGTGATGGGTTCGGCTAAACCCTCAAAACGAAACGCTTTAGATAGAAGTGAACGGCACAACTCAGTTTGAAAAAGTAACGCACATTGATTCTGTGTCTGAGGAGCTTGCTCTTCCTTTGCGCTCAACTTATCGACCAAATTAAACATATTCGCAGACCTTAATTTCGTGAAGGTTTTTATTAAGCTGAATTACAGGGATTTTTCTGGGTTAACCATGGATTGCCAACGGCTTCCATCGGTATAACAACCCATGTGTCCGTAGCCGTAGTAACCCACTTTATCCTGCTGGCAGACGGCCAATCGAACCTGTACTCGCGTCGCGTTGACTTCCAGCATGTAGCGACTGCTTGGCGCTAATACTTGCTGCGTAATTTGTTCTGAAGAGATCCTGTGTTGAGTTAGCCTCTCTTGCAGTGCAGACAACAGCTTCTCACCTTTATTGTCTTTAACCGCGAGTGTCCAATCAGCAGTACTTCCCTGTAACTGATATTGGACAATGAACTCATCAAATTTCTGTGTCGCTTGCTCTAAATCATCACTGGCGATCTTTAAGTGATAAGTAATTGGGGCCATCTCCACTGAGGTTCCGGTTGCTTCAATCACATGATCTGCGCAACCCACTAAACTGCTCGTCAACAATATGGCTAATAAATAACATTTCATTGCTTAAATCCCCCAGCGGCTAGTATTTCATTTGCCCAACGTTGATCAGATTTTTCATACTCACCATCAAGGGCCAAAAAACGCTTTAATGTGCCGGTTTTCTCCATCGTGGGCAGTTGAATTTGGCTCGCTTTCACCGGTTGAACTAAGTTCACCGTCGCAACAATCACCAACTCCGTCTTATTTCTCTCCGTCCCGGTATGACGAAACAGCGCACCAAGAATAGGAATATCGCCAACAAATGGAATGCGAGTCAGAGATTCACGCTCTTCACTGTTTAACAACCCACCCAAGACAAAGCTCTGCCCGTCACCGAGTTCAACAGTCGTTTGCGCACGCCGAGTTTTCAGTGCGGGTAAATCATAGAGTTCATTGCTGTATTGAACGTCTAGGGAACTGACTTCAGGCGTTAAGGCGAGCTTGATTTTGTCATCTCGCAGAACTTTTGCCATTAGCTCTAAGCGCACCCCAAACTCTTTATAGTCAACATTAGTTGAACCATCGTTGGTGGTGATAACAGGCAATTCACCCCCCACTAAAAAGCTGGCTTTTTCACCAGAAATTACCGACAAATTAGGTTCTGCAAGTATCTGCCCGACTTGATCAGAGCCAACGGCTGAGATCACCGAAACGATGTCGCTTGCACTAAAGTGGGTTAGTTGATCAACGAAGATGCCCGCATTGCCAGCACTCCCTACTTTGATACCAAAGTCTTGAATAAAAGAGTGGGATACTTCTGCTATTGTAAGCTTCACGTTGACTTGCTTAGTCGCGCTCACTTCAATATTATTCACCACCCCTCGATAACGACGCTTAGTCATAAACTCGATGCTCAAATCATCCACAGGGGCCTCATTCTCAGAAGAGAAGCCCTGTTCCACCTCTTTCTTACCCAGCAGCTCACCTACCATTTGGTAAATGTTGTCTTTCTCTAACTCAGACGCCACCAAACCACTCAAAATGATGTTTTCACCAATGCCGTAAACCGTTACTTTCGCTAGAGGGTATTGAATTTTTATCTGTTGAACGATGTCAGTATAACTGCGATTGACCACCAACTGTTTGTTCACCAATTCATTGCCTTTTTGATCAAAGGCGATAAAAGTCGTTGTTCCTAACTGGCGACCAAACACAACAATTTTATGCGCATCAATAACTTGGTAATCAGCCACGTTTTGATCGGAGATAAACACCGACGCCGCCTCACCCGATACAGTGATGGTCGTCGCCTGTCCTTCTGTTAGGTTGGTTAGGCTAGAAGCGAAGACCAATGGTGATAAAATCAAAATTGCAGCAAAAGCCAATACTCGTTTTTTCATCACACACAGCCTTATTTAAATCGATATTCACGAATTTCATCACGCTGACCCGACACGCTTATGACATCGCTCGAATCTGCTTTTAAATCGTCTGAGAACTCTTTACCAATCGACTTATGCACTTCAATCTCTGCAATTTTCTTGGCAACGGTTAACTGTGCCACTTGTCGGTTGGTTACTTGCAACACCAAAGTCACTTCGGTCATTTTTTCACTGCTTAGCGTGCTGACCGACTTCTCGCGACTGATCATGTCCAAGACTGGCACTTGAGCGAGCAGTGGAGTCATGGTCAGGTGTTGAATATCATCGATAGTCTTGTCATTAGCCAAATTCTGTTTTGGTGCTGACAACACGGATATATCCACTAAGTCCCCGACAACAATCGTTCCTCCGACGACATCAACACCCGGAACGGTCACATTAAATGGGACAAAACCTGGCTTAATCACGGTGGTAAGATAATCAGCACGACCCGGTGAGGTCAGTAACTCTTGAGTCACAATGTCATCTTTGACGAGGTTTTGTTTGGCGAACAGGTTTGACTGCCAATCAAACTGAGTGTCAGACGTTAGGCCATGTAACCCCGCTTGTTGGCGCGTTAAATAAACCACTTGAAAGTGATGACGAGTCACTCTTTCACCCTGAGCCACATCACGTTTAAGCTGCCACGCTAATATTTTCGGTTCAGGTTGATTTACCTGAGAGGTCGTAACCTCATTAACTGGCGCCTCTTGTGTCGCGACGCCATAAAGCCCAATAGATATAGCAACCACTGCTAGACCAAGAATGATTTTTGAATTCATCTTTTAACCTATAACGATGCAGCTATAGCTAATAAGCTTCCCAAACAGATTGGTACTGCATAAGGAACACCGCGCTGAGTCCAACTCACATCACCAGTCAATCGACCGATAACCCACTGACTTACCGCTAACACGCCACCTAATACGCCAATCACCACAACCGTTATCGAGAAAAACTGCGGAGCAATCACCAGGCTAAATGCGGAAAGCAATTTGCTGTCTCCCGCGGCCAATAGCCCTAATTTGAATAGCACGCTCCCAATCAACAACACAGCCAAAGGCTGTATGAGCTGCTGGGCTTCACCGTGAAATTCCAGTAACGATAGATTCCACAGTGCTATACATAACACCAAGCGATTACTGACTTCTCTATATTTACAGTCGGAGTAGCAAGCGTAAGTAGCCATGGCGGCTAAGACTGTTAGCCACCATAAATTCATCAGCAGGGGCCTTTATTCGCCAATAGCCGGTGATAACGCAACATCATTTGCATCAGTAATATTTTGTGAGATGTTCGCAACAGCATCATTCAGTGCCGCAGTTAAACCGTCACCAAATACCGCCAATACGATAGCTGACATGCACACGCCTAGAATGGCGTATTCAATCGCTGTCACGCCGCGTTCATCATTTTTAAATGTTTCAATAAACAGCTGAGTTTTAACGAATAAACGAGTAATCATTACCTTCTCCAAAAGAATATTAAGTTGTTTTGTCTTCAGGAAAGATAATATTCAGTGCACTATTTTTGAGCAATAAAAGAGTGACCATCCTCACATTTAGCTGACAGTTTCCTCATTTTCATTCAGTTTGAGTTCAGTTTTGTCTAACGGAAATGATTGGCTAGGATTAGAGAAACAGAAGTTTTTTTAAGAAGGCGTGATTTCTCGCTTTGCGTCGCAAAAACATTGAGGTATGTTCAAGGATTACTCTGGTGGCAAGCATACCGCAGGCCTTAATAATACATACAAGCAATCGCAATGAATTAGGTATAAGAAACAATGCAATTTTCTAAGTTTGGTGAAAAGTTTAATCAGTACTCCGGTATTACCCAGTTAATGGACGACTTAAATGATGGTCTTCGCACGCCTGGTGCCATCATGCTCGGTGGTGGAAACCCTGCCGCGATTCCCGCCATGCTCGATTACTTTCGCCAAGCCAGTGAAGAGATGCTCGCCAGTGGAGAGCTAATTGCCTCTATGACCAACTACGATGGTCCTCAAGGTAAAGACGTTTTTGTTAAAGGACTCGCTAAATTATTCAAAGAGACCTACGGCTGGGACATTTCTGAAAAGAACATCAGCCTCACCAATGGCAGCCAAAGTGGTTTTTTCTACCTGTTCAATCTATTAGCGGGTCAACAATCAGATGGTTCGCATAAGAAAATCTTACTGCCCCTTGCTCCTGAGTACATTGGCTATGGCGACGCAGGCATTGATGAAGATATCTTTGTTTCTTATCACCCTGAAATTGAGATGCTTGATAATGGGCTGTTTAAGTATCATGTCGATTTCGAGAAGCTCAAAGTAGACGACTCTATAGCCGCTATCTGCGCATCTCGCCCAACCAACCCAACGGGCAACGTTCTTACCGACGAAGAGATTCAAAAGCTCGATAAGTTGGCCCGTGAAAATAATATTCCACTGATCATCGATAACGCGTACGGACTACCGTTCCCAAATATTATCTTCGAAGATGTAAAACCGTTTTGGAATGAAAATACCATCCTGTGTATGAGTCTATCGAAACTCGGCCTACCGGGCGTTCGTTGTGGCATTGTCATTGCGAGTGAAGAAGTCACACAAGCACTGACCAATATGAACGGTATCATCAGCCTAGCACCGGGCAGTATAGGTCCTGCAATTGCCAGCCATATGATTGAAAAAGGCGACTTACTTAAACTCAGCAGTAATGTAATTAAGCCTTTCTATCAGCACAAATCTCAACGAGCGGTCGAGCTGCTACAAAAAGAAATTACTGACCCTCGCTTTAGAATCCATAAGCCTGAGGGGGCAATATTCCTTTGGCTTTGGTTTGATGAACTGCCTATCACTACCATGGAGCTGTATAAGCGTCTCAAAGCACGTGGCGTGTTAATTGTACCTGGTGAATACTTTTTCATAGGACAAAAGGAAGAGTGGGATCATGCTCACCAATGTGTTCGTATGAATTACGTACAGAGCGATGATATGATGAGCAAAGGCATCGCTATTATTGCTGAAGAAGTCAGTAAGGCTTACTCGGCTTGATAGTTGATTTAGCGCACTAGAAATGGGTTAAGGAGGATTACGATGGGAACCATCATTGGTTTTTTCGTTTTAGCCGCGATTGCTTATGTGATCCACAAGCGTACAGGACTTTCTCTAACAAAGTTTGTTGAAAAGAAATACGCCGATCATCAGGCAAAAGCGAAGAAGTAATCAGACATCTTCTTACTTAATACTTAAAGCAAGAACAAACTAAAAAGAGCGCCTCCTTAACCAAGAGTGCGCTCTTTCTCTACCTTATTGCTGAAGAAGCTGAAAAGGCTTACCAAGCTAAGTAAGGCTTGAAACAGTCCAAAGCGTTGCTTTGGACTGTTTCATTTTATAATGCAGGAATCTTTTCACAATTAAAGAAAGCAGCTTCAACCGTAGAAGATCGCTCGTAAACACCACCAAACGACGATGAGCCAGCGAAGCCACGATTAACATAGTTCGCACCCATTGCCGCGGCTTCTTCACCAAATGTTGAGTTAATTTGCTGCTCTTCGTCCATCTCACTTGAGCCAAGAGAGACAATCCCCAAAATACTTTGAGAATTTGGGTTAAACGCTGAGTGCCCTTTCAATTGGCAGTTCGCTGATTTTTCTAAATTAGAGTAAGCAATTCGAATTGTTTCACCATTAGTGGCGATATAATCCGACGCAAGTGGCGCTACAAGGCTTGAGCAACCAGAGACAGCAACTACTAACGCCGTCAATACAACCTTTCTCATTCCATTTACCTTATCAATGTATTTTCCGGTGCAGAAGGTACTGATTAGCGATGATGAGCACAATAAAAAAGAGCGCCAATATGCGCTCTTTCATCTTCCTATCTCAACACTGAGACAGACAATTAACCTTCGACTAGGTTACTACCGTTAATCGCAATTTTGCGCGGCTGCATTGCTTCTGGGATTTCACGGACAAGTTCAACATGAAGCAAGCCATTTTCCATTGTTGCACCAAGCACTTTTACATAATCAGCCAATTGGAATTTACGCTCAAAATCGCGCTCAGCAATCCCTTGATAAACGTAGTTTTTACCTTCTTCAGGTTTACGTTCACCACGAACAATCAGCATGTTCTCTTTTTGAGTAATATCGATTTGCTCATCAGCAAAGCCAGCCACCGCCATGGTAATACGGTAGTTATTTTCATCTTGCTGCTCGATATTGTACGGAGGGTAACCGCCTTGAGTATTCTTAGCGTTGTTGGTTTCCATCAAGTTAAACAGACGGTCAAAACCAATAGCGTTGCGGTATAAAGGTGAGAAATCTACGTTGCGCATAATACTATCCTCTTAAATTAAGCAATAGTCTCAGTCACTCAGCATAAGGCTGAAATGTACTGAGCAATTCAAACATCACTCCTCTGGCTCTATTAGCTCTGGGACATGAAGTGAACCTTAAATCAAATTGTGTACTGCTTAAGTCTTCCTCTCTTGAGCGAAGCTAAGTCAGTGGTTTCCGAGGCCCTCTGTCTTTTCATTTAATGAACAAGCAAGGCATCCTCTTCACAAATAGATATGTGGACAAGCAAAAATGTTTTCAAGGGATTATTTGAAGATATTTTTATAGCTATTATTTTTCAGTACGTTAGAAACAAAAAAAACACCGCCAAATAGGCGGTGTTTTTCATGTTTAGTTCTAATTTGGTCTATACATCCAAGTTAGCAACTTTCAGCGCATTCTCTTCAATGAAATTACGACGAGGTTCAACTTGGTCACCCATTAGCGTTGTAAACAACAGGTCAGCACCAACAGCATCTTCAATCGTTACTTGCATCATACGACGCGTTTCAGGATCCATTGTCGTTTCCCAAAGCTGATCTGGATTCATCTCACCTAGACCTTTGTAGCGCTGTAGACTTAGACCACGACGAGACTCTTTAATTAACCACTCAAGTGCTTCAGAGAAGCTGTCGATTGGCAATGTGCGTTCGCCACGCTTGATGTAAGCACCCTCTTCAATTAACCCGAAAAGCGCTTCAGATAGCGATGCTAGTCTGCCGTACTCTTTCGAGTTAATAAGGTCGATGCTCAGAACGTGCTCATGGGTCACACCGTGAGTACGAACCACAATCTTAGGCAGGTTTAAACCTAGCTCAGCATGCTGCTCAACCTCAAGGCTATATTGGCTTGCACCCACTTCTTTAGCATTAAGCTGTGAAATCAGCTGATTACCCCAAGCTTCCACAGCGGCAGCATCATGACACTGCTCTGCTGTTAAGCGTGGCGTGTAGATAAACTCATGAATTAGAGAGCGCGGGTAACGACGGCTCATACGATCAACTAGCTTAATACCAGAGTTGTACTGTTGAACCAGTTTCTCTAGTGCTTCACCAGAAAATGCAGGTGCTTCAGCGTTAACATGCAGTGATGCATTATCCAGAGCTAAAGATACTTGGAACTGGCTCATTGCATCTTCATCTTTAATGTACTGCTCTTGCTTACCTTTCTTCACTTTGTAAAGTGGTGGCTGAGCAATGTAGATGTAACCACGTTCAATAAGCTCTGGCATTTGACGATAGAAGAACGTCAGCAGTAGCGTACGGATGTGAGAACCATCGACATCGGCATCGGTCATGATGATGATGTTGTGGTAACGCAGTTTATCTGGGTTATATTCGTCGCGACCAATACCACAACCTAATGCAGTAATTAGAGTTGCCACTTCTTGAGAAGAGAGCATTTTATCAAAACGCGCTTTCTCAACGTTTAGGATTTTACCTTTCAGTGGCAAAATCGCTTGGTTCTTACGGTTACGCCCCTGCTTGGCTGATCCGCCAGCAGAGTCTCCTTCCACAATATACAGTTCAGATTGTGCAGGATCTTTTTCCTGACAGTCCGCAAGTTTACCTGGAAGACCCGCTAAATCTAACGCGCCTTTACGACGAGTCATTTCACGTGCTTTACGCGCTGCATCACGAGCTCGTGCTGCATCAATAATCTTGGTACAAACAATCTTCGCTTCACCCGGGTTCTCAATAAGGAACTCAGACAGCTTCTCACCCATTGTTGATTCAACGGCTGATTTAACTTCAGATGAAACCAATTTATCTTTGGTTTGGCTAGAGAACTTAGGATCTGGCACTTTCACCGATACGATTGCCGTCAAACCTTCACGAGCATCATCACCAGAGGTCGAGGTTTTCGCTTTCTTAGAGAAGCCTTCTTTGTCCATGAAGCTGTTTAACGTACGAGTTAGCGCGCCACGGAAACCAGCTAAGTGAGCACCACCATCACGCTGAGGGATGTTATTGGTGAAACAGTAGATGTTCTCTTGGTAACCATCATTCCACTGCATCGCAACTTCAACCGTAATACCGTCTTCACGTTCATGATCGAAATGGAAGATTTTCTGGATGATCGGCGTTTTATTGGTGTTTAGATGCTCTACGAATGCTTGGATACCGCCTTCGTATTCGAAGTGATCCATTTTGTCTTCTTCACGCTCATCAATTAGCTTGATAGATACGCCAGAATTTAGGAACGAAAGCTCACGCAGACGTTTTGCTAAGATATCGTAATGGAATTCAATATTGGTGAAGGTCTCTTCACTTGGCCAGAAGCGAATCTCAGTACCGGTTTTATCAGTAGTACCCGTTACAGCTAAAGGCGCTTGAGGTTCACCATGGCAGTATGTCTGCTCATGAACTTCACCAGCACGGAGGATAGTTAACGTCACCTTCTTAGACAGTGCGTTTACAACTGAAACACCTACGCCGTGTAGACCACCCGATACTTTGTATGAGTTATCATCGAACTTACCACCAGCGTGAAGAACCGTCATGATAACTTCAGCAGCAGAAACTTTCTCTTCTGGGTGTAATTCTGTTGGGATACCACGGCCGTCATCTCGTACGGATACAGAGCTGTCCTCATGAATAGTCACAATGATGTCATTACAGTGACCTGCTAACGCTTCATCAATTGAGTTATCCACCACCTCAAAGACCATGTGGTGTAGACCGGTGCCATCATCTGTGTCGCCGATGTACATACCCGGACGCTTACGTACTGCATCCAGACCCTTTAGTACCTTAATACTCGATGAATCGTAATTTTCAGACATGAATTACTCTCTCGCTATTTATCCTTGCTCTATTGTGCCATGTTCCACATGAAACATCTTGCCGTTATTATCATGCATATCGGCAATTTGGCTTTCAGTAATAGAGCTTACAAAAACTTGTGCCTTGGTCTCTTTTAAGCAGTCGGCTAGACGCTTACGACGTTGGCTATCTAATTCAGAGGCAAAGTCATCAATTAAGTAGATGCATTGCTTACCGGTCTTTTGCGTTAAATGCTGACCTTGCGCAACTCGAAGCGCACAAACCATCAACTTTAACTGACCTCGTGATAAAACATCCTCAACGGGCGTTCCATTCACTTTTATCTTTAAATCGGCTTTGTTTGGTCCACTAAAGGTGTAACCAAGCGCCTGATCACGAACAAAATTATCTTCCAGTATCTGCTGGTATGGTGTGGATTTCTCCCAGCCACGATAATAATTGACCTTGATATCGAACTCGGGCAGAAAGTCTTGGCAAATCTGCTCGGCGTGATTTTTTAGCTCATCGACATACTGCTGTCGCCAAGCGTTAATATTTTCAGCTAAGCGAGCCATCTCTTGATCCCAATAACTGAGCTCTCGATACGACGTCGCCGTTTTTAATAACGCATTTCGCTGCTTGTTGAGGCGCTTAAAACGTCCCCACGCATCATAAAATGCAGGCTCGCTGTGAAACACACCCCAATCAATAAATGAACGGCGATGTTTCGGGCCATCAGTGAGCAGTTCAAAACCTTCTGTATGGATTAACTGCAACGGCAAAATCTGTGCAAGCTGTGCTAACTTTTGCCCAGATTGACCGCTTATTTTAACCTCTGTTGTCCCATCACGCTGCTTATTAATGCCAATTGGTAGCTCAAATTGATCCGAGTTCAAAAAACGACCGTGAACAAACAGTTCATCGCACTCATTTTGAATCACTCGGCCTGTTAAAGAGCTCTTAAAAGAGCGACCGTGCCCGAGCAGATAAATCGCTTCGAGGACACTGGTTTTGCCACTTCCGTTAGGCCCGATAAGAAAGTTAAAGCCTGTAGATAGTTCAATATCACAGGCTTCAATGTTTCTAAATTGTTTGATGATGAGACGATTTAATGGCATTTCGCAAGCGCTATCGTCTATAGACGAATCGGCATAACCACGTACATGGCACTGTCGTCTTCAGCATTTTCAATCAATGCACTGGCGTTGCCATCAGACATTGAGATCAGTACTTTTTCACAGCGCAATGTATTTAATACATCCAGTACGTAGCTAACGTTAAAGCCGATTTCTAAATCTTCGCCCTGAAAGTCCACATCAAGAGTCTCTTCTGCTTCTTCTTGCTCAGGGTTATTAGCGGTAATACGCATCTCGTTATTGGCTAGATTAACGCGAACACCACGGAATTTTTCATTGGAAAGAATGGCAGCACGAGAAAATGCCTGACGCAGCTCATCACACTCTGTCGTAAGTGTTTTGTTGGTATTTTGCGGCAATACGCGGCGATAATCTGGAAAACGACCATCAACAAGCTTAGAGGTGAAGACGAAATTATTCACTTCAGCTCGTAGATTAGAGCTACCAATTTGCAATACAACCGGCTGCTCTGGCGCGTCTAATAACTTAGATAACTCTTGTACCCCTTTACGAGGCACTATGATCTGCTGCTTTTCAAACTCACCGACAAGTGTAACTTGAGAAACTGCCATACGGTGACCGTCAGTGGCAACAGAACGAATGGTCGTGCCATCAATTTCAAACAACATGCCGTTGAGGTAATAACGTACATCTTGGTTGGCCATTGAGAACTGTGTTTTTTCAATAAGACCTTTAAGCTCCGCTTGAGTTAGCGAAACTTCAACATCACTTTGCCAATCTTCAATGTTTGGGAAGTCACTAGATGGCAGTGTTGCCAATGAGAAGCGGCTTCGACCTGAACGAACTTGTACTCGGTCACCTTCTAGAACGACAGTGATTACCGAGCTATCTGGCAATCCACGACAAATATCGAGAAACTTACGCGAAGGAACCGTAATACTACCCGCCTCAAAGTCACCTTCTAATGTCACACGGCTAATCAGTTCAACTTCTAAATCAGTTGCCGTCATCGACAGAACGTTATCTTCCACTTTAATCAACAGGTTACCTAAAATAGGCAGTGTTGGTCGCCCACCTAAGGCTCCTGACACTTGCTGAAGTGGCTTAATTAAATGGCTACGTTCAATAGTAAATTTCATATCTAGCTCTTAACGGTAGTTTGGCGCTATGCCATATTCTATCTATTCAGGTAAAACAAAACAGTAGTGTAAATTAAGAAGAAAGTGTGCGAATCAAATTCGAGTAATCTTCTTTAATATCGTGACTCTCTTCACGCAGCTGAGCAATCTTACGACATGCATGTAGTACCGTCGTATGGTCACGACCACCGAATGCATCACCAATCTCTGGCAAGCTGTGGTTGGTCAGTTCTTTCGCCAGTGCCATCGCCAGTTGACGTGGGCGAGCAACAGAACGTGAACGACGTTTTGACAGTAGATCAGCCACTTTAATTTTATAATATTCAGCAACGGTCTTTTGAATGTTATCAATGGTGACCAATTTTTCTTGCAGCGCTAATAAATCTCGAAGAGCTTCTCGAACAAAATCTATCGTAATTGGGCGACCAGTGAAGTTTGCATTAGCAATAACACGGTTAAGTGCCCCTTCAAGTTCACGAACGTTAGAGCGTAAACGTTTCGCAATAAAGAACGCCACTTCATCAGCAAGATGAATTTGGTGGTCTTCTGCTTTTTTCATCAAGATCGCAACACGCGTTTCAAGCTCAGGAGGCTCGATCGCAACAGTTAAACCCCAACCAAAACGAGATTTAAGGCGATCTTCTACGCCGTTGATCTCTTTAGGATAACGGTCAGAAGTCAAAATGATCTGTTGGTTGCCTTCAAGCAGTGCATTAAAGGTATGGAAGAACTCTTCTTGAGAACGTTCTTTATTGGCAAAGAATTGAATATCATCGATCAGCAATGCGTCAACACTACGGTAGTAGCGTTTAAATTCTTCAATCGCATTATTTTGCAGCGCTTTAACCATGTCTTGTACAAAGCGCTCAGAGTGCATATAGACAACTTTAGCATTGGGCTTGTTATCCACAATCGCGTTGCCTACCGCATGCAATAGGTGAGTTTTACCGAGGCCAGTACCACCGTACAAAAATAACGGGTTATAAGCAGAGCCAGGGTTATCCGATACCTGACGCGCAGCCGCTAAGCCTAGTTGGTTCGACTTACCCTCAACAAAGTTATTAAATTTATGTTTAGGGTTAACGTTTGAGCGGTGATTGATGTCCGCTAAAGTACTCGGTTCATCATCCCATGTTTTGTGCACGGGTTTACGAGCTTGCATGCGCGCTGGAGCCGATGACATCGCAGCCACATCTGCAGCAGTACGCGTCGGCGCGGCTTTTGGCGCCGCAACAGGCAGGCTACCAATTTCAAAGCGCAGGCTAGGAATGTCGTTTCCACAATACTCTTGCAGTAAGCGATTAATACTATTGATGTATTTATCACGTACCCAATCAAGAACAAATCGGTTCGGGGCAAATAAGGTGAGAGTATTGTCATTGAGCTCCGCTTGTAACGGACGAACCCACATACTGAATTCTGTAGCTGGTAGCTCTTCTTGAAGCTGTTGCAGACATTGCAACCAAAGCGAAGATGACACGGTGCCCCCACTCGAAATATATAATCGGAAAAGACTGGCAATTTTACCTGTTGATAACCAAGATCACCAGCGATTGATCGACGATCCAGTGAATAAGATCGAAGTTATTCACAATTTTTACGCTCAAAACTGATAGATCAACACATCTTGCCCCTCTTTTACCCACATTTTGATCCACATTGTGGATGAAATAGCGAGATCCACACATTGGTGATAACTCTGTGAATTAAATTTATATCCAACGATCGTTAACAGGACATAAATTCTAACTTATACCGCTTTCCTCTATTTTATCGCACTTAGTTATTTCTCTAATTGATAGCGTTACCAGTAGTATCTCCTCCTACATAACTATGGAGTTGTATTATGAAAAACTGGATTAAGGCTGCTATTGCCGTTATTGCACTATCAACAAGCACTGTTCAAGCTGCCACTGACGTAAAAGTTGGCATGTCTGGACGCTACTTCCCATTTACTTTTGTTCAGCAAGATAAGCTACAAGGGTTTGAAGTTGATCTATGGGATGAGATTGGTAAGCGCAATGACTATAACGTTGAATACGTAACAGCAAACTTTTCTGGTTTATTTGGCCTATTAGAAACGGGTCGTATTGATACTATCTCAAACCAAATAACCATCACTGACGCTCGCAAAGCAAAATATACTTTTGCTGACGCATACGTCGTTGATGGCGCACAGATTACGGTTCGCAAAGGCAATGATGAAATTCAAAGCATTGAAGATCTAGAAGGTAAGACCGTTGCAGTTAACCTGGGTTCTAACTTTGAGCAACTACTGCGTAACTATGATAAAGACAACAAGATCACCATCAAAACCTACGACACGGGTATCGAGCATGATGTTGCTCTAGGTCGTGCGGATGCATTTGTTATGGATCGCCTATCAGCACTAGAACTGATTAAAAAAACAGGCCTACCATTGCAACTTGCAGGCGAACCATTTGAAACAATTCAAAACGCTTGGCCATTTGTGGATAACGAAAAAGGACAAGCACTTAAAACGGAAGTAAACCAAGCTTTATCGGCAATGCGTGAAGATGGAACGCTTGCTGATATCTCTCAAAAATGGTTTGGTGCTGATATCACTAAATAACTCTTAGCTGTTTACTCTATATAAAGGTGGGACGTCATGTTCCGCCTTTTCTTGTCTAAGTTGCTACATAACTGGCATTTACATAAACTTCGTTTACATCACCACTGTCGATATAAGGTCTCTTAATGGGTTTTGATTTTCATTATATGCTAGAGCTGATTCCAATTCTGCTTGGCTATCTTGGTACTACAATGGAAATGGCAATATGGGGACTCTTCTTCTCGCTCATCCTTGCTGTTGCACTTGCCAATATCCGCGTATTCAAAGTACCGGTACTGGATCAGCTGAGTCAGCTTTATATAAGCTTCTTCCGTGGTACACCACTTTTAGTTCAACTTTTCCTACTTTATTACGGATTGCCTCAAGTATTCCCAATAATGGTTGGATTGGATGCGTTTGGCGCGGCAGTCATAGGGCTTACCTTGCACTTTGCCGCTTATATGGCTGAAAGTATACGTGCGGCCATTATTGGTATCGATCGTAGTCAAATGGAAGCGAGCCTGTCTGTTGGTATGACGCGTTCGCAAGCGATGATTCGTATTATATTGCCTCAAGCAACTCGAATTGCCCTGCCTTCTTTGATGAACTATTTCATCGATATGATCAAATCAACCTCTCTTGCCTTCACGCTAGGCGTGGCTGAAATCATGGCTAGAGCTCAAATGGAAGCGTCGTCTAGTTTCCGATTTTTTGAAGCCTTCCTCGCGGTTGCACTTATCTACTGGGGTGTTGTTCTGATATTAACCCGTATTCAAATTTTGGCTGAAGCCAAGCTTAATAAGGCTTACCAACGATGATCAAACTACAAAATATCCATAAGCGCTTTGGTGATACTGAAGTATTGAAAGGGATCGATATCGATATCAAGCAAGGTGAAATCATCGTGATCATCGGTTCTAGTGGCACGGGTAAGTCAACGCTGCTTAGATGCGTTAACTTCCTAGAGCATGCGGATCAAGGCACAATCACTATAGATGATGTCTCCGTGAATGCTCAGTCTCACAATAAAGCGGAAGTTTTAGCACTGAGAAGAAAAACCGGTTTTGTATTTCAAAATTATGCTCTGTTTTCACATATGACTGCCAGACAAAATATTGCTGAAGGGCTCATTACAGTAAGAGGTTGGAAAAAAGATCAGGCCTTAGCCAAAGCTCAACAGATATTAGATGACATCGGATTAAGCGATAAAGGCGATAGTTATCCCGCCGCTCTCTCTGGTGGTCAACAGCAGCGAGTTGGCATTGGCCGAGCAATGGCTTTACAACCCGAACTTCTTCTATTTGATGAACCCACTTCAGCATTAGATCCGGAATGGGTTGGTGAAGTTCTTAATTTAATGAAGCAGTTAGCCACCAAACACCAAACAATGTTGGTGGTGACACATGAAATGCAGTTTGCCAAAGAGGTCGCCGACAGAGTGATCTTTATGGCTGACGGACATATTGTTGAGCAAGGTTCTCCACAGGATATCTTTAATAATCCACAAGATCCTCAACTCAAGAAGTTCCTTAATCAAGTTGGTCTTGATTAAAGATCTAAGGTAGTGATCTAAAGATCCTTGAGATTTTATTTACACTACGTATAATCGGCCGACCGGAATTTAGCTAAACCCAATCATTGACTCTTTTTGTGACAGTGATTACAATTCCGCCTCTTTGTTGAGAGGCGTCGGTCGTACTTTCTACTTAATAGAGAAATACATTGTGCCCACGCCGGGTTAACAAGAACCTAAAACTACTGATCAGTAAAGGTATTTAAAATGAAACGCACATTTCAACCTACAGTTCTAAAGCGCAAGCGTACTCACGGCTTCCGTGCACGCATGGCGACTAAGAACGGTCGTGCTACAATCAATGCACGTCGTGCTAAAGGCCGTAAGCGTCTTTCTAAGTAATCTTTGATTATTTTGAATAAGCTAGCCTTCTGTCGGGAGTTACGTTTGTTAACTCCCGAACACTATCAAAAAGTCTTCCAGCAAGCTCATCGTGCTGGTTCGCCTCATTTCACCATCATCGCTCGCAATAATACTCTCTCTCATCCTCGTCTTGGTTTAGCTGTACCCAAAAAACAAATCAAAACTGCGGTTGGAAGAAATCGTTTTAAGCGTCTCGCTCGTGAAAGCTTTCGTAACAGTCAACACCAACTTCCTAACAAAGATTTTGTTGTTATTGCTAAGAAAAGCGCGCAAGATTTGAGCAATGATGAAATTTTCAAATTATTTGATAAATTATGGCTTCGCCTGTCTCGCCCTTCGCGTGGTTAGTTATTGGACTGGTCTATCTATATAGATGGATTATAAGCCCAATGATTGGTCCTCGCTGCCGATTTACGCCAACCTGTTCGCTCTATGCGATAGAAGCGTTGAAAGCTCACGGTTTTGTAAAAGGGTCTTGGTTATCAGGCAAACGTCTATTAAAATGCCACCCTTTGAACGAAGGGGGTTTTGACCCCATTCCACCAGTCCAAAAACAAGACAGAGATAAATAACGATGGATTCTCAACGTAATATCCTGCTAATTGCTTTGGCTTTGGTTTCTTTTCTACTATTCCAACAATGGCAAGTAGCACAGGCTCCAGCTCCACAAGCAGTTGAACAGGCACAATCTAGCGGCTCACTACCGGCACCATCTTTTGCTGATGATCTCGATCCAGCTCCAGGTCAATCGTCTGCGTCTGCGCAAACAATCACCGTGACTACGGACGTCCTAACTCTGTCTATCGACACGGTTGGTGGTGATGTTCTTGCTGCAGAATTAAATCAATACGATGAAGAATTCGATTCTGAAGAATCCTTTGTGTTGCTACAAAATACTCAAGCGCATCAATTTATCGCTCAAAGTGGTTTAGTTGGTCCTCAAGGTATCGATTTAAGCAGCTCAAATCGTCCAAACTATGAAGTATCAGCTGATAGCTTCACACTTGTTGACGGCCAAGACGAGCTTCGCATCCCAATGACGTTCCAAGCGAACGGCATTGACTACGTTAAAACGTTTATCCTTAAACGTGGTAGCTACGCTATCGACGTAACGTTTGATGTTGCGAACAACTCAGGCAATAACGCAACGGTTGGTATGTACGCTCACCTTCGTCAAACTGTGATGGATAAGGGTGGCAGCTTAACAATGCCAACTTACCGTGGCGGCGCATACTCAACTGAAGACACGCGTTACAAAAAATACAGCTTTGGTGACATGCAAGATCGTAACCTGTCTATCAGCCTGCCAAATGGCCAAGGTTGGGCAGCGATGATCCAGCACTACTTCGCAACGGCGTGGGTTCCACGTAACGAGCCTGGTACTAGCTTATATACTCGCGTTATCGGCAACCTAGCTGATATCGGCGTGCGTATGCCAAACAAAACAATCGCTACGGGCGAAACGACTCAATTTGAAAGTACACTTTGGGTTGGTCCTAAACTACAAAACGAGATGGCAGCGGTTGCACCAAGCCTTGATCTTGTAGTTGATTACGGTTGGTTGTGGTTTATAGCGAAACCGCTGCATACACTTCTATCGTTCATTCAAAGCTTTGTTGTGAACTGGGGTCTAGCAATCATAGTCCTAACGTTTATTGTTCGTGGTGCGATGTACCCACTAACAAAAGCGCAGTACACCTCAATGGCGAAAATGCGTATGCTTCAGCCTAAGCTGACTGCAATGCGTGAGCGTATTGGCGATGACCGTCAACGCATGAGCCAAGAAATGATGGAACTGTATAAGAAAGAGAAAGTGAACCCACTTGGTGGTTGTTTACCTATCTTCCTACAGATGCCTATCTTCATTTCACTGTACTGGGCACTAATGGAGTCGGTAGAGCTTCGTCACTCACCATTCTTTGGTTGGATTCATGACTTATCAGCACAGGACCCGTACTACATCCTGCCATTGCTGATGGGTGCTTCAATGTTCCTAATCCAGAAGATGAGCCCAACAACTGTAACGGATCCTATGCAGCAGAAGATCATGACCTTTATGCCGGTTATGTTTACCTTCTTCTTCCTGTTCTTCCCATCAGGGTTGGTTCTTTACTGGCTAGTATCAAACATCGTAACGCTGATTCAGCAAACGTTGATTTATCGAGCGCTAGAAAAGAAAGGCTTACATTCTAAGTAAGACGACATAAAGAAATAAAGAAAGGCGACCAAAAGGTCGCCTTTTTGTTTTTCGCTGATTACAATTGCGTTAACAAACTAATAGCGTTAACAACCTAAGAGCGCTAATTAGTGAATATCCAAATAGCACTTATGACTAACCGTGCTACTTACTATCGAAATGGCAAAACTATGACTACAGATACTATTGTTGCTCAAGCAACAGCTCCTGGCCGAGGTGGCGTTGGAATTGTTCGTGTTTCCGGCCCTCTTGCAACGCAAGTCGCCCTAAAAGTTACTGGCAGAGCACTTAAACCGCGTTATGCAGAGTATCTTGCTTTTAAAGCAGAAAATGGCACAGAGCTCGACCAAGGCATTGCGCTTTTCTTCCCAAATCCTCACTCCTTTACTGGTGAGGATGTGCTTGAGCTACAAGGACACGGTGGTCCTGTGGTTATGGATATGCTTATCAAACGTATCTTGAGCATTTCAGGAGTACGAGCAGCAAAGCCCGGAGAGTTCTCTGAACGTGCTTTTTTAAACGATAAAATGGACCTAACTCAAGCAGAAGCGATTGCTGATTTGATTGATGCCAGCTCAGAAGAAGCGGCAAAATCGGCACTACAATCTCTGCAAGGTGAGTTTTCCAATCGCATCAATACATTAGTCGATTCTTTAATCCATCTACGTATTTATGTTGAAGCGGCTATCGACTTTCCCGAAGAAGAGATTGATTTCCTTGCCGATGGCAAAGTCTCTTCTGATCTCCAAACCATCATTGATAATCTTGAAGCGGTGCGCAAAGAAGCCAATCAAGGTGCGATCATGCGTGAAGGGATGAAAGTCGTCATTGCCGGACGCCCTAACGCCGGTAAATCGAGCTTGCTCAATGCGCTTTCTGGTAAAGACTCAGCAATTGTCACCGAAATTGCTGGTACAACCCGTGATGTTCTACGCGAGCACATCCATATTGATGGGATGCCTTTGCATATTATCGACACGGCCGGACTACGTGATGCGTCTGATGAAGTGGAAAAAATAGGCATAGAGCGCGCTTGGGAAGAGATAAAACAAGCGGATCGAGTTCTATTTATGGTCGATGGCACCACAACAGATGCGACCGATCCAACGGAAATATGGCCTGACTTTGTTGATCGTCTACCAAAAGATATTGGCATGACAGTCATACGAAATAAAGCCGATCAGACAAGCGAAGATCTTGGGATTTGCCATGTCAATTCACCGACTTTAATCCGTTTATCAGCAAAAACAGGCCAAGGCGTCGATGCATTAAGAACTCACTTAAAAGAGTGCATGGGCTTTGCTGGCGGTCATGAAGGCGGGTTTATGGCTCGTAGACGCCATCTAGATGCACTTGAGCGCGCAGCTCATCACCTCGATATTGGTCAGCAACAACTTGAAGGCTACATGGCCGGTGAGATTCTGGCAGAAGAATTACGCATCACCCAGCAGCATCTTAATGAAATAACGGGTGAATTCAGTTCAGACGATTTATTAGGACAGATTTTCTCTTCATTTTGTATTGGTAAATAATCACCACGCTCAACCACTATCTAGATAAAGAATAACAAGGAAAGTGTAAATGATTCATATAATTACAGGTAGCACGCTTGGTGGTACTGAATATGTAGGTGATCATATTTTTGACCACTTAGCCGCTGCAGGAGTCGAAGCCACGGTGCATAACCACCCTAGCATCGACACTATTCCGGCCTCTGGAACTTGGGTAATAGTGACGTCCACACACGGTGCAGGCGACTATCCTGACAATATTCAACCCTTCATTCAGGCGCTTCAATCGACACCGCCTAAAATGTCAGATGTGAGCTTTGCGGTCATTGGAATAGGCGATTCGAGTTACGATACCTTCTGCAGCGCAGGTAAGCATGCTGACCATTTACTGGCTGATATTGGTGCAAATCGACTCTGTGATAGCCTACTAATTGATGTATTAAATACCCCAGTCCCTGAAGATGATGTCGATATTTGGTTAGAAAAGCATCAGGATCTGCTTCGTTAATTTCAATATTTCGCAAAAAAGTGGCCAACTATGGCCACTTTTTTTTGCTTTAAACTCTCTTCAACTGCAATTGTGAATAACTTAACGACCGATGTAGCAGTTCAACCGAACAAAAAACAACCAAACAGTCTGTGGATAAATAGGTAGATATACGGTGATGATCCTATAGTTATCCAATGAACAACTTCATAGCCCGACTCCCCCTGTGCATAAGTAGCCATTTTGATCCCAGCTAATCCTCTGCTTGATCAACGCTAGATCACAACAAATGATCTACTTAAAAAGCATGATCTTGTTGATCATTTTCCAGTTATCCACAGAAAAGGGCTTCCTTAATAATAGATCTAATAAAAGATCTCTATATAGATCTTATATATATTAAGGGATCGACGAAAAATGAAAATTCCATAATTTCGTTTTCTCATTCCATTAAAAAAGGTAGAATGTCGCTCTTTTATCTATCCATAATTTCGTTTGATCACTTAAGGTTTATACATGCTCTATCACGAAAAATTTGATGTCATCGTTGTTGGTGGTGGTCATGCAGGAACCGAAGCTGCTCTTGCTGCTGCACGTACTGGGCAAAGCACATTACTGCTAACACATAACATTGATACCTTAGGGGCAATGTCTTGCAATCCCGCTATTGGTGGTATTGGCAAAGGGCATTTAGTCAAAGAAGTCGATGCTATGGGTGGATTAATGGCTCAAGCAATTGATCATTCGGGTATTCAATTTAGAACCTTGAACGCATCAAAAGGGCCAGCGGTTCGAGCAACACGTGCGCAAGCTGATCGAGCGCTGTATAGATCCTATGTTCGTCATGCTCTTGAAAACACGCCAAACTTAACCCTGTTCCAACAGTCGGTTGATGATCTTATTGTAGAAAATGATCAAGCCGTCGGTGTAGTGACTCAAATGGGGCTTAAATTCTACGCTCAATCGGTTGTGTTGACCGTTGGAACGTTCCTTGGTGGAAAGCTTCACATAGGTATGGAAAGCTTCTCAGGAGGTCGCGCAGGCGATCCTCCATCAATCGCATTAGCGAAACGTCTTCGTGAGTTACCACTGCGTGTTGATCGTTTAAAAACGGGAACACCACCTCGAATTGATGCTCGAAGCGTCGATTTTTCTTCTCTTGAAGCTCAGCATGGTGATAACCCAACACCGGTATTTTCCTTCATGGGTAATCGTGAGCAGCACCCAACGCAAATACCGTGTTACATCACGCATACTAACGAAAAAACGCATGATTTAATTCGTGCCAATCTTGACCGTAGCCCTCTGTATGCTGGTGTGATCGAAGGAATTGGACCTCGATACTGTCCTTCCATTGAAGACAAGGTCATGCGCTTTGCTGACAAAGACAGTCACCAGATTTTTATTGAGCCAGAAGGGTTAACGACTCACGAACTGTATCCAAATGGAATATCCACCAGCTTGCCATTTGATGTTCAAATTCAGATCGCTCGCTCAATGAAAGGGTTTGAAAATGCCCATATAGTTCGTCCTGGTTACGCGATTGAATATGATTTCTTTGACCCAAGAGATCTCAAGCAAACTTACGAAAACAAATTTATTGCTGGATTATTCTTTGCCGGACAAATTAATGGCACAACAGGCTACGAAGAGGCAGCAGCTCAAGGGCTTATGGCCGGACTTAATGCGAGCTTGTACACTCAAGGCAAAGAGGGCTGGAGCCCACGTCGTGATCAAGCTTACATGGGCGTATTGATCGATGATCTTTCTACCATGGGGACGAAAGAACCCTACCGTATGTTTACCTCTCGTGCTGAATATCGCTTGTTGCTTCGTGAAGACAACGCAGATTTACGTTTAACCGAGAAAGCTCGTGAATTTGGTTTAGTTGATGATGAGCGTTGGTCTCGCTTCAACCAAAAAGTTGAAAATATTGAAAAAGAACGTCAGCGACTAAAAGATCAATGGGTCAATCCTAAGTCTGAAGGCGTTGATGCACTTAATGAATTACTGAAAAGCCCAATATCGAGAGAAGCGAGTGGTGAAGATCTACTTCGTCGACCTGAGATCACTTATGCACAGCTAACCAGTTTGGATCATTTTTCTCCTGCACTGGATGATCAGCAATCAGCAGAGCAAGTCGAGATCCAAGTGAAATACGAAGGTTATATTCAGCGTCAGCAAGATGAAATCGAGAAATCGTTGCGCCATGAGCACACTAAAATCCCTGCTGATTTCGATTACAGTGGCATATCAGGTTTATCTAACGAAGTAATTTTAAAACTTTCAAATTCAAAACCAGAGACTCTCGGTATTGCGTCACGAATTTCAGGGATTACCCCTGCCGCTATCTCTATTTTGTTGGTTTATCTAAAGAAAAAAGGTCTATTGAAGAAGGGTGAAGAATCACAATGAGTGACTTAAGAACAAAGCTTGATGTACTTGTTAGCCAAACCAATTTAGAGGTATCGTCAGAAAAAGCGGATCAACTGATTGGCTATGTTGAGATGCTGCATAAATGGAATAAAGCTTACAATTTGACGTCTGTTCGTCATCCTTCAGAAATGATCGTTAAACATATTCTTGATAGCATCGTGGTCGGTGAACACCTTGAAGGGGATCGTTTTATTGATGTTGGAACGGGTCCTGGTCTTCCTGGTATCCCTTTAGCGATCATGCACCCTGATAAAGAGTTCTATTTGCTTGATAGCTTAGGAAAACGAATTCGTTTTATTAAGCAGGTGGCACATGAGCTTGGAATTAAAAATGTGACGGCGGTCCAAAGTCGCGTTGAAGAGTTCCAGCCAGAAGATAAATTTGATGGTGTACTTAGCCGTGCATTTGCTTCAATGTCCGATATGGTTGAGTGGTGTCACCACCTCCCTAAACCAGATTCTGGAGTTTTCCTAGCACTTAAGGGGCAATTGCAGAAAGATGAAGTTGAGCAGCTACCAGAATGGTGTTCTGTGAACTGTGTCAAATCTTTGAACGTTCCTGAATTAGAAGGTGAACGTCATCTTGTAATCTTATCCCGCAAGGGATAACAGCGAGGCAGACCGTGGGTAAAATAGTAGCAATAGCCAACCAAAAGGGTGGCGTAGGAAAAACAACAACGTGCATTAACTTAGCAGCGTCTATGGCCGCGACTAAACGTAAAGTATTAGTTGTCGATCTCGATCCTCAAGGCAATGCCACTATGGCAAGCGGAGTGGACAAGTATCAAGTTGATGCTACGGCTTACGAGTTGTTGGTTGAAGACGTACCATTTGATGAAGTGGTTTGTACCAAAACTTCCGGTCATTATGATTTGATTGCTGCTAATGGTGACGTTACTGCTGCTGAAATTAAGCTCATGGAAGTCTTTGCACGTGAAGTTCGGTTGAAAAACGCCCTTGCTTCGGTTCGTGATAACTATGATTTCATCTTTATCGATTGTCCTCCGTCGCTAAATCTCCTTACAATCAACGCTATGGCAGCAGCAGATTCTGTGTTGGTTCCTATGCAGTGTGAGTACTTTGCACTGGAAGGGTTAACCGCATTGATGGACACAATTAGCAAGCTGGCCGCAGTGGTAAACGAGAACCTTAAAATTGAAGGGTTATTGCGAACGATGTATGACCCGAGAAACCGACTTTCTAACGAAGTATCGGATCAATTGAAAAAACATTTTGGTAATAAAGTTTACCGAACGGTTATCCCAAGAAATGTTCGTTTAGCCGAAGCGCCAAGCCATGGCAAGCCTGCTATGTATTACGACAAGTACTCTGCTGGAGCGAAAGCCTATTTAGCGCTCGCCGGTGAAATGCTTCGTCGCGATGAAGTCCCTGCATAAAAATATATTTAAAAGGAATCTGCTGTCATGTCTAAACGTGGTTTAGGAAAAGGGCTGGATGCGCTGCTTGCAACCAGTTCATTAGCGCGAGAAAAACAGCATGTTGCTTCTCAAAGCCAAGCTCTATCTGCTGATGGCGAACTGATTGAACTGAGCATTAGTCAGTTAAAGCCAGGTGTTTATCAACCGCGTAAAGACATGGCACCTGAGGCACTAGAAGAGCTAGCAGCCTCTATTCAATCACAAGGCATTATTCAGCCGATTGTGGTTCGTCAAATCGACAATGAACATTTTGAAATCATTGCGGGTGAAAGACGTTGGCGCGCAGCGCGTCAAGCGGGCTTAAAACGCGTTCCATGTTTGAATAAGAAAGTTGAAGATCGCGCGGCGATCGCAATGGCATTGATTGAAAATATCCAACGAGAAGATCTTAATGCCATCGAAGAGGCCGAGGCGCTTGAGCGTCTTCAAGATGAGTTTTCATTAACTCATCAGCAAGTTGCTGAGGTGATCGGTAAGTCACGTACCACGGTCAGTAACTTATTGCGTCTCAATCAGTTAGAGAGTGATGTAAAAGGTTTGGTTGCAAGCAAACAGCTCGAAATGGGCCATGCTCGTGCTCTGCTAGTTCTCGAAGGCGATAAGCAAGCTGAAGTGGCTGTAGAAGTAGCTAAAAAGAACCTAACCGTACGCCAGACCGAAGCATTGGTTAAGAAACTTTTAAAGCCAGAAGAACAGTCTAGTACGCCTGAAATGAGCTTATCTAGCGATGCTGAAGCTCAACTAGCGGCGTTATCGCAGCAGTATGACTCAAAGGTGAATGTTGCTCTTGGTAAGGCTGGCAAAGGTAAAATTCAGATTGACTTTGATAGTCAGGACCAGCTACACAAAATCTTACATCTGTTAGCGCAAGGTCATAGCACCTCCGAGCTCACAGAATAGAATTCAAGTTAGTTGAGATGCGGGGCTTACTATTGTGTTTTGCTCCTGTCTCTATATACTTTTTAAGCTTTTTTTACTGAGAGGGACCTTTCTTTGTTCTTGATCAGTAAACAACACGAAAACAGGTGCTTTTGATGTTTATTTCAAATCTAAGCGAAAAAGGGAAAGTAGCTTTTAAAGTAGTCCATTTACAGCTTATGTTTGTTGTTCTTATCGGGGGCTTAACATATGTGCAGTGTGGAGACGAGGCTGCCCGCTTTATTCTTAAAGGCGGGATGATCGCGGTTCTAGGTAACTACATATATGCTCTGTTTGCCTTCATCCCTAACGATGATGCCGATGGTTCTGTACTACTTGGTTTTATTTTTATCGGATGGGCTTTAAAACTGGTGGTCACCATAATATTGTTTATTTTAGTTTTTTCTGTAACGGAGTTTCTACGTCCAGGCGCTTTCTTTGCAGGTTATAAGCTGACATTACTCATATTTTGGTTTGCACCTATTTTATTTTTTTCAAAAAATGGGATTAACCATGGCTGATACTCCGCAGGAATATATTCAGCACCACCTCACTAACGCCAAAGTTTGTGTTGTTGATGGCAGCATTGCCACAAACTATGGTTGTGCAGAAGCTGGATTCTGGACTCTACACTGGGACACTCTATTAGTCTCAGCACTATTGGGTTCGCTATTTTTGTGGTTGTTCTATCGGGTTGGAAAAAACGCAACCACAGGCACCCCTGGAAAATTACAATGCTTCGTCGAAATGGTCGTTGAACAAGTCGATGAGATTGTAAAAGGTGCTTTTTATGGACGTGATAAGTTAGTCGCACCATTAGCTTTAACTCTTTTCTGTTGGATTCTACTGATGAATACAATGGATTTGATACCGGTCGACTTTATCCCTCAACTAATGCACTTAGCTGGATTTGAATACTTCAAGGTTGTCCCTACGGTCGACTTGAACACAACTCTAGCGATGGCAATAGGTGTCCTAATACTTACCGTGGCTTACATGATTAAGTACAAAGGCTTTAAGGGATTTGTGAAGGAATTTACGCTGCACCCGATTAATAATAAAGCGTTAATACCTTTTAACTTGGTCCTGGAAACAGTCTCATTATTTGCAAAACCAGTTTCACTATCACTTCGTTTGTACGGAAACATGTATTCAGGTGAACTTATCTTCATCTTGATTGCGGTTACTTACACGGCAGGTGCTGTTTTAGGTGGACTTGGTGTTATTGCACATATTATTTGGGCTATTTTCCACATTTTAGTTATCGTGCTACAAGCCTTTATCTTTACGATGCTGACAATTGTATACCTCAGCATGGCAAGTAACGATTCACACTAAAATTTAAAAAAATTTACTTATTTATAATTGATAGGTTATAGCCTATCTCAAAATTTCATTTCGGAGATTATTATGGAAATTTATTTCGTTGTAGCTTTACTACTAGGTATGTGTGCAATCGCGACTGGCTTCGGCTTCGCAATTCTAGGTGGTAAGTTCCTTGAGTCTGTTGCTCGTCAACCAGAAATGGCTCCAGTGCTACAAACAAATATGTTCATTCTTGCAGGTCTACTAGATGCTGTTCCAATGATCGGTGTTGGTATCTCTATGTACATGCTGTTCGCATTGTAAGAAACCCCCTTTCTTATTTACTCTACGTCGTTTCGCATTAGCGAGACATTAAAAGAATAAAGGAGGGTCATTGTGAATATCAATGCAACTCTGCTAGGTCAAGCAATCGCATTTACGTTGTTTGTTTGGTTCTGCATGAAGTACGTGTGGCCACCATTGATCGCAGCAATTGAAGAGCGCCAGAAGAAAATCTCTGAAGGTTTAGAGTCTGCTGAACGTGCTGATAAAGCGTTACAACTAGCACAGCACAATGCAGCAGATCAGTTAAAGGATGCTAAGCAAGAAGCGCTTGGAATTATTGAGTCAGCAAATAAACGCAAAGCTCAAATTCTGGACGAAGCTCGTCAAGAAGCGACACAAGAGCGTGAACACGTACTAGCTCAAGGTAAAGCTGAGTTAGAAGCTGAAACTTTACGTGCTCGTAACGAACTGCAAAAAGACGTTGCTACTCTAGCTATTCTTGGTGCTGAGAAAATCATCGAGCGTTCGATTGATCCAGCTGCTCATCAAGACATACTTGATAGTATTTCTGCGAAGCTATAAGGGAGGGCGTCGGTATGTCTGGTTTGACAACTATTGCTCGTCCTTATGCTAAGGCTGCATTTGGCTACGCAAGTGATAACGGTACGGTTGACCAATGGTCAAGCATGCTTGAACTTGCGAAAACCCTTTCTCTAGCTCCTGAGCTACAGAAAGCGGCATTACGCCTGCAACCTGAACAATTGATGCAATTGTATTTCGATGTAGCGGGTGAGTACTTTGATGAACCTTTACAGAATTTCTTAAAGGTTATTATCGAAAATCGTCGTACTTCAGCGTTAAGTGATATCTATCAACAATTTCAACTGTTTTCAGCTGAAGCGTTAAATGTGAAAGAAGTAACAGTAACGACTTCATTTGAATTAAGTGAAGCGCAACTAGCTGAGCTAGTTAAGACGCTTGAAAAACACTTTGATTGCAGTGTGAAAATGATCTGTCTTGTCGACAGCAGTTTGATAGGTGGTGCGGTGATTAGATCTGGCGATACAGTGCTAGACAACTCACTCGTTAGTCGTATTAATCGTCTTAAAGACGTTATTAAGTCTTAACTTAGGGGAATTTGAGCAATGCAACTTAATTCCACGGAAATTAGCGCGCTAATCAGACAACGTATTGAACAATTCAACGTTGTTTCTGAAGCGCGCAATGAAGGTACTATCGTATCTGTAAGCGATGGTATTCTTAGCATCCACGGTCTAGAAGACGTGATGCAAGGTGAAATGATAGAACTTCCAGGCGGTCGTTACGCACTAGCACTTAACTTGAATCGTGATTCAGTTGGTGCGGTAGTAATGGGTCCTTATGCTGGTCTTCGTGAAGGCATGAAAGTAACTGGTACTGGCCGTATCCTTGAGGTACCGGTAGGTCCAGAAATGCTTGGCCGTGTAGTTAATACACTGGGTGAGCCTATCGATGGTAAAGGTCCTATCGATGCAAAACTGACTTCTCCTATCGAAGTGATTGCACCTGGTGTAATCGATCGTAAGTCAGTTGATCAGCCTGTTCAAACTGGTTACAAATCAGTTGATGCAATGATTCCAATCGGCCGTGGTCAGCGTGAGCTGGTTATCGGTGACCGTCAGACTGGTAAAACAGCAATGGCGATCGATGCAATCATTAACCAGAAAGACTCTGGTATTTTCTCTGTTTATGTTGCTATTGGTCAGAAAGCTTCAACTATCGCAAACGTGGTACGTAAGCTTGAAGAGCACGGTGCACTTGCAAACACTGTTGTGGTTGTAGCATCTGCTTCTGAATCTGCAGCACTGCAATACCTAGCGCCATACGCTGGTTGTGCAATGGGTGAATACTTCCGTGACCGCGGCGAAGATGCTCTGATCGTTTATGATGATCTAACTAAGCAAGCTGTTGCGTACCGTCAGATTTCATTGCTTCTAAAACGTCCACCAGGCCGTGAAGCATTCCCTGGTGATGTTTTCTACCTCCACTCTCGTCTACTTGAGCGTGCTGCTCGTGTAAACGAAGCGTACGTAGAGAAGTTCACTAATGGTGAAGTGAAAGGCAAGACTGGTTCTCTAACTGCTCTACCTATCATCGAAACTCAAGCTGGTGACGTATCTGCATTCGTACCGACTAACGTAATCTCGATTACCGATGGTCAGATTTTCCTTCAGTCAGAACTATTTAACGCCGGTGTTCGCCCTGCGGTAGACCCAGGTATTTCGGTATCTCGTGTTGGTGGTTCTGCACAAACGAAAATCATTAAGAAGCTTTCTGGTGGTATCCGTACCGCTCTAGCGCAATATCGTGAACTTGCGGCTTTCGCTCAGTTCTCATCAGATCTTGATGCAGCAACGAAGAAGCAGCTAGACCACGGTCAGAAAGTGACTGAATTGATGAAGCAGAAACAGTACGCTCCGATGTCTGTATTTGATCAAGCTCTATCTATTTACTCTGCAGAACGCGGATATTTAGAAGATGTTGAGCTGAACAAAATTCTAGATTTTGAAGCTGCTCTACTATCGTATGCTCACGCTCAGTATTCTGAATTGGCTACTGAGATCAACAAGACGGGTTCTTACAACAAAGAAATCGAAGCACAACTTAAAAAGTTGGTCGACGACTTCAAAGCAACCCAAACTTGGTAATTACAACCTCGTATTGTAATTAACGGAGAGTAACGATGGCCAATTCAAAAGAAATTCGTAGCAAGATAGGTAGTGTTAAAAGCACTCAGAAAATCACTAAAGCGATGGAAATGGTTGCCGCTTCCAAAATGCGTCGTACTCAAGACGCAATGGAAGGCCCACGTCCGTATGCTGAAATTATACGTAAGGTCATTGGTCATGTAGCCCACGGTACTTTGGAATATAAACATCCATACATACTGGAACGTGAGGCTAAACGTGTTGGGTATATTGTTATCTCATCTGATCGCGGTTTATGTGGCGGCTTGAACATTAATATGTTTAAGCACGCTATTGCCGAAATGAACGATTGGTCTGAGAAGGGCGTTGATGTAGAGCTGGCTGTTATCGGTTCAAAAGCAACGTCTTACTTCAATAGCATTGGTGCAAACATTGTCGCGCAGACGTCAGGGCTTGGAGATAATCCTTCGCTTGATGACATCATCGGCGCTATCAACGTCATGTTACAAAAGTTTCAAGACGGTGAGATTGACCGTTTGCACTTGGTTTACAATGAGTTTGTTAACTCAATGACCCAGCAACCAAAAATTGATCAATTGATACCTTTGCCTAAATCACTTAGTGACGATGAGCAGTTCAACCATGCATGGAGTTACATGTTTGAAGCTGATCAGAAGGTTCTTCTTAATACCTTAATGGCTCGTTATATCGAGTCTCAAGTATACCAAGGTGTTGTTGAGAACTTAGCATGTGAAATGGCTGCTCGTATGGTTGCTATGAAAGCAGCATCAGACAATGCCGGCGATTTGATCGAAGAGCTAGAGCTTGTGTACAACAAAGCCCGTCAAACGGCGATTACACAAGAGCTATCTGAAATCGTATCAGGTGCATCAGCAGTTTAATTTAGGTAATACAAATTTAGAGGATTAACGATGGCTACAGGTAAGATCGTACAGATCATCGGAGCAGTAGTCGACGTAGAGTTCCCACAGAGTGAAGTTCCAAACATTTACGACGCTCTGAATGTAACTGAATCTAAAGAACGTCTTGTTCTTGAAGTTCAGCAGCAACTTGGCGGTGGCGTTATTCGCGCAATCGTAATGGGTAGCTCTGATGGTTTACGTCGTGGCGTAACAGTAGAAAATACTGGTGCTCCAATTTCAGTACCAGTAGGTACTAAGACCCTAGGTCGAATCATGAACGTTCTTGGCGACGCTATTGACGAGTGTGGTGAAATCGGTGCGGAAGAGAATTACTCTATCCACCGTCCAGCACCTAGCTACGAAGAGTTGTCGAACGCTTCTGAACTACTAGAGACAGGCGTTAAAGTAATCGATTTGATTTGTCCATTCGCTAAGGGTGGTAAAATCGGTCTATTCGGTGGTGCAGGTGTAGGTAAGACCGTTAACATGATGGAACTTATCAACAACATCGCACTACAGCACTCAGGTCTGTCAGTATTTGCGGGCGTTGGTGAGCGTACTCGTGAAGGTAACGATTTCTACTACGAGATGCAGGAAGCTGGTGTTGTAAACATCGAAAATCCTGAAGAATCTAAAGTAGCAATGGTTTACGGTCAAATGAACGAGCCACCAGGAAACCGTTTACGTGTTGCCCTGACTGGTCTAACAATGGCAGAACGTTTCCGTGACGAAGGTCGTGATGTACTTCTGTTCATTGATAACATTTACCGTTATACACTTGCAGGAACAGAGGTATCGGCTCTATTAGGTCGTATGCCATCTGCGGTAGGCTACCAGCCAACACTTGCTGAAGAAATGGGTGTTCTACAAGAACGTATCACGTCAACTAAATCTGGCTCTATCACGTCTGTACAGGCGGTATATGTACCAGCGGATGATTTGACTGACCCGTCTCCAGCAACAACGTTTGCTCACTTAGATGCAACAGTTGTACTTAACCGTAACATCGCAGCTATGGGTCTATACCCAGCGATTGACCCGTTAGATTCAACATCTCGTCAGCTTGATCCATTAGTTGTTGGTCAAGAGCACTACGACATTGCACAAAATGTTCAGCAGACACTTCAGCGTTATAAAGAGTTGAAAGACATCATTGCGATTCTAGGTATGGACGAGCTATCTGAAGAAGATAAGCAAGTTGTATCTCGTGCTCGTAAGATTGAGCGTTTCTTAACTCAGCCTTATCACGTTGCAGAAGTATTTACTGGTGACCCTGGTGTATACGTTTCTCTTAGCGAGACACTACGTGGCTTCAAAGGTCTTCTAGCTGGCGAATATGATGATATCCCAGAGCAAGCGTTCATGTACTGCGGTACGATTGACGATGCACTAGAGAACGCGAAGAAGCTTTAATAGAGTCTTACAGGAGGCGTTATGACAGCATTAACATCAGTAAGCTTCCATTTGGATGTTGTGAGCGCAGAAGAACGAATTTATTCGGGTCAAGCTCGTAGTATTCAAATTTCAGGTGAGAAAGGTGATCTTGGTGTTTTAGCGGGACATACTCCGCTACTTACTACGATTCGCCCTGGTATGGTTCGCATTGTGTCTAAGAAAGGTGATGAAGAAATTATCTATCTTTCTGGCGGTATTTTAGAAGTACAGGCCCATGATGTAACTATTTTAGCCGACACTGCCGTGCGTGGTCAGGATCTTGACCAAGCCAAAGCAGAAGAAGCTAAACGCCGTGCTGAAGAGCTAGTCAACCAACCTTACGGTGACGTTGATTTTGCCAAGGCATCTGCAGAGCTTGCGAAAGCAGTTGCTCAGCTGAAAGTCATTGAACTGGTGAACAGACGTCGCTAATCATTAGCTTCGTTTAGTATAAAAGGCAGCCTAATCGCTGCCTTTTTTGTTGCTTTTTTTATAAAGCTGACATTGCCATTTAACTATTAAGTGATTAATAGCTAGAATAATCACTTAAATAAAAATATTACAGTAGGTTAGGAAATGAAGTTTAGCGCGGTAATTCTTGCTGCGGGTAAAGGAACCCGTATGTATTCAAATATGCCCAAGGTACTACACACGTTGGCAGGTAAGCCGATGGTGAAGCATGTGATTGATACATGTAGCAGCTTAGGAGCACAAAACATTCATTTGGTTTATGGCCATGGTGGTGAGCAGATGCAAACCGTACTCAAAGAAGAGTCGGTTAGCTGGGTACTGCAAGCGGATCAGTTAGGTACTGGCCACGCCGTTGATCAAGCCTCTCCTCAATTTGATGACAATGAAAAAGTATTGGTATTGTACGGAGACGTGCCTCTTATCTCTGAAGAAACGGTAGAAAGCTTGCTTGATGCTCAGCCTAATGGTGGTATCGCGCTTCTAACCGTTGTTCTTGATAACCCAATGGGTTACGGCCGTATCGTTCGTCGTAATGGCCCTGTTATTGCAATCGTCGAGCAAAAAGATGCCACTGACGAGCAAAAATTAATTAAAGAGATTAACACCGGTGTGATGGTTGCGACCGGTGGTGATCTTAAGCGCTGGCTCTCTGGTTTAAATAACCAAAATGCTCAAGGCGAATACTACTTAACAGATGTTATTGCTGCGGCTCACAGTGAAGGCCGTGCAGTAGAAGCGGTTCACCCTGTTAACCCTATTGAAGTTGAAGGCGTAAACGATCGTTCTCAATTGGCTCGTTTAGAGCGTGCTTATCAATCAATGCAAGCACAAAAATTGTTGGAGCAGGGCGTTATGCTACGTGACCCTTCTCGCTTTGATTTACGTGGTACGCTTCAGTGTGGTATGGATGTTGAGATTGATACCAACGTTATTATCGAAGGCAATGTCTCTATTGGTGATAACGTTATTATCGGTACGGGCTGTGTTTTAAAAGATTGTGAGATCGATGACAACACTCTCATTCGCCCATACAGCGTAATTGAAGGAGCGACGGTTGGTGAAGAGTGTACCGTTGGTCCATTCACTCGTCTTCGTCCTGGCGCAGAGCTTAAAAATGATGCTCATGTTGGTAACTTCGTTGAAGTGAAAAATACGTCTATTGGTGAGGGCTCTAAAGCGAACCACCTAACTTACTTGGGTGATGCTGAAATTGGCCAGCGTGTTAACGTTGGAGCTGGTGTTATTACTTGTAATTATGATGGTGCAAACAAGTTTAAGACGACGATTGGCGATGATGTGTTCGTTGGCTCTGATTGTCAGATAATCGCACCTGTTACTATTGCTGATGGTGCGACAGTCGGTGCAGGAACTACACTGACTAAAGATGTTGAGCAGGGAGAGCTTGTTATTTCTCGTGCGAAAGAGCGTAAGTTTTCGAATTGGCAGCGTCCAATTAAGAAGAAATAGCTGAATAGCAATTGATGAAAGGGTTGGCATTGAGCCAGCCCTTTTTTGTTTTACTGTAAGGTATTTAGTTTTGAGGGATAGCGATACGCTTCTCTAACCATCGTACGGCCTGAGATACGCACAAAATCAGCAGCATATATTCAAAAACCAAAAATGTGTAAATCTCTAAAGGTAAGTATTCACTCACCACCAACTCGTTTGCTCGCCGGGTTAAGTCACTTAACCCTATCACGCTCACTAATGACGACATTTTTAATATGTAAACAAATTGGTTTCCTAGAGGCGGCAGAATAAGACGAAAGGCTTGTGGGAATATAACAAATTGCATCTTACGCCAATAATTAAGACCGAGCGCTTCCGCGGCCTCGTGCTGACCTTTATTAATCGATTGAATACCACCCCGAAACACTTCAGCCATAAAGGCACTTTCTGCCACTGTTAATGCAATTACACCAGCCCAAAAGTAGTCGAGAGAAACATCAAGCAGAGTTGGCATACCGTAGTAGACCCATAAAAGCAGAACCAAAACGGGAATTGACCTTACGGTCTCCACATAGAATCGATTGAATATTCGTAGAACTCGGTTACTAGACAGTGCGGGTAGCGCGACCACTAAACCAATCAACATGGCGAAAACCATACTCAATAGAGACACAGAAATCGTGTCGTAAAATCCAGCAGTAAGAAACTTAATATTGGTTTGTCCTTGAGCTGTGGTGGGATCAAGAATATACCAACCCCATTGGTAGTCAGAACAACCAGTCAATAATAAAGTTATCAATAAAACGGTAAGCGTACGAAACTTCACACTATTTCCTATATCCGCTAATTAAATCCATTTGTAACTGTTATGTTATCAATGATGTAGCATAAAACGTAAACAATTTTAGGGATAATGAAAATGAAAAAGTTGATGGTCACCTTAGGGATGTGTTTACTGTCACTAAATACGCTCGCAGCGGACACTAGCCGTTTACATAATATATTGAACACTGGTGTGTTAAAGGTAGGGACTACAGGGGATTGGAACCCTATGACGATGAAGGATCCTGCGACTAACAGCTACCGTGGTTTTGATATTGATGTCACCACTGAGCTTGCGAAAGATCTTGGCGTTAAAGTGGAGTACGTTCCTACCGATTGGAAAACCTTAGTCAATGGTATTACTGCTGGTAAGTATGATATTACAGGGAGCGCATCTCTGAATATGTCTCGCGCAAAAGTCGCGGGTTATAGTCAGCCTTATTTTTACTTAGCCTTTGTGCCTGTAGTACAGAAGAAAGATCTAGCAAAGTTTTCTGATTGGGGCGACTTTGATCATGCTGATGTGAAAGTTGCTGCTACCTTAGGGACAGTGCAGGAAAAAATGGTTAAAGAGTTTTTCCCATCAGCTCAGCATGTGGTGATTGAAGCTCCAGCGAGAGACTTTCAGGAGTTATTGGCAAAACGAGCAGATGTTTCTGTTACCTCTAATGTAGAAGCGGCGACGTTGGTGGAGAAGTTTCAACAATTGGCTATCGTGCCAGTGAAAGAACCGCGTAAGCCTACTCCAATAGCAATGCTTCTACCGCAGAATGATCAGGTTTGGATTAACTATATTAACCATTGGGTAGAGCTTAAAAAGACTCAAGGGTTCTTTCAGAAAACAGCAAAGAAATGGGGCTTAACCAGTTTATAAAAAATTAAGCCCATTAATGCTGAGATGATTTTTAGATGCGCCGTTTACTAGCGGCGCATTTATTACTTATCTCTTACCACTCTAGCATTATCTGGCGCGCGGAAATGTCGAGATAGCTGTCTGTTTGAAACGATATAGCCAACCCATAAGCCCAACATACAGATAATAATGGCAATCCCAGTCACTGATTGAGCTTGGCTTGCCATTGTTGCCACCAAAGCACTTGCTGCGCTACTGACCGTTATTTGAATACTATTTTGCAAACCAGCTGCCGTTGCAGGGCTTCTTTTCGCACTTGATAGAGCTCTATTTACCACAATAGGATAAAGAGCACCGTTAGCGACTGCAATAAGGCAAAACGGTGTCAAAATCGGCCAGATTGACGTTAATTGCCATTGAGATGCGATCAACACCATTAAGCTTGCAACGCTAAATAGACCAATTAACTGCTTCAGTATTTTTTCATCACCATATTTTTTAACGCCTGCCTTTCCTAGGTAGCCACCAAGCATAAAGGCGAGTGTCTGGGGTACAAAGCTAAGACCAATATCTTTTGCCGAATAGCCTAGTTGAGACATGATCTCTGGCATACCGGTCAGATAAGCAAAGAAGGCGGCCGACGCTGTAGCGAACATAAGCACGTTACCAAGGTAAGCTTTTGATCCGATAAGCGCCTTGATATCACTTGAGATAGAAGATTGCTTTTCTTCGACTGGTTGCTTGGGTTGAGCGATGGTCACCGCAACTAACACTATTCCCATTAGCGTTAAGGTAAAGAAAATACTGTTCCAACCAAAACTGTCAGAAAGAACCACGCCGAGTTGAGGGGCCAACGCAGGTGATAACGCAACTAAGGGCATGATGGTGGCGAAGATCTGTTGGCTTGTTTTACCTGAATACTGCTTAATGACCATAGCTTGCCAGATCACTGCTGGCGCACAAACTCCAAAGGCCTGAATAAAGCGAAGCGTTAAGAGCTGCCATATTTGGTCGCTAAATGCCAATCCAAAAGAAGCAAGGGTAAATAGACTAAGTCCTGCAGCAAGAGTGGTTCTGTGACCATATTTGTCACTCGCCAATCCCCAAAGAAGTTGACCCAGAGCCAAACCGACCAAGAAGATAGTGAGCGACAAAGCAATCTGCTCTGGGCCTGTAGCAAAATCAATTTCCATTGCTTTAAATGCGGGTAGGTACATATCCGTCGCGATAAAGCCAAGCATTGAAAGCGCAGCTAAATAGATCATCTGAAGTTTAGAAGCGTTCATAAATCATCCGTTCAAAAAGTTTAATTGTTCATTTGTGGTGTGTAATACCTACAGGATTATCTGAATATCAGTGCCTGTATTAATGCCTCGTATTCTATTTTTGGCGTTAAAGAAAATAAAACGCTAAAATTGTTAGTTATGAATCAAAAAATTTGATGGCAATATGTTCTCTAAATATTCTCTAGAAATGATCGACACGGTTGCCCGCCTGGGTAGCTTTACTGCTGCTGCTGAAATATTGCATAAAGTTCCTTCTGCTATTAGCTATGGCGTTCGTCAAGTGGAACAAGACTTGGACGTATTGATATTTAGACGCTTACCTAGAAAAGTAGAGCTAACCCCTGCGGGTGAACTTTTTGTTGCTGAAGCTCGGGTAATGCTGCGTCATATGGAGGAAGTGAAATCGCAAACTCGAAGAGCTGCCCATGGCTGGAAAACCACTTTGAAGCTCACATTAGATAACGTGGTTCGGCTTGATAAAATGAAACCACTCGTCGAAGACTTTTACGCGACATTTGAGTTTGCTGAGCTGCAGATCAATATGGAAGTCTTTAATGGATCATGGGAGGCTATTTCCCAAGGTCGAGCGGATATTGTAATTGGGGCTACCTCTGCCGTCCCTGTTGGTGGTGAGTTTGAAGTCAAGGATATGGGAATATTGGATTGGGCGTTTGTTATGTCGCCTAGTCACCCTTGTGTTCGAGAGCAATCGTTAACAGAAGAGTTTGTCAGTCAATTCCCTGCGATTTGTTTGGATGATACGTCTAGTGTGTTGCCTAAGCGTCATACCGTTCATTACCCAGGACAGAGACGGCTTCTTTTACCCAATTGGTACTCGGCCATAGAGTGTTTAAAGAATGGCGTTGGTGTAGGCTATGTGCCTCGTCATATTGCCCAGCCACTCATAATGGAAGGTTTGTTGGTGGAGAAAACGTTGTCTGAAGATAAACCATTGAGTCAGTGCTGTTTGGTTTGGAGAAAAGATGACAACCACCGTCTTATCAAGTGGATAGTAGATTATCTAGGGTCTAGCGAGAAGCTTCATCAGGACTGGCTACAGGCCTAACGTTAGTGTGCTTTATTAATAAGTAGAAGAGAGTTGGCGCAAATAGAGAAAAATAGAAAAATGCCAGTGAGGAGTTCACTGGCATTTATTGTTATACGATGACGAACAAGTAAAGCTAAGGTTGCTTGAAAACTAAAGTCACTCGAAAGCTATGGTCGTTCAAAGACGGTAGCAATACCTTGGCCTAAACCAATACACATGGTGGCTAGACCATATTTCACATCTTTGGCTTCCATTAGGTTAATTAGTGTTGTCGAAATTCTTGAACCAGAACAGCCAAGGGGGTGACCCAATGCTATTGCACCACCGTTTAGGTTGACCTTATCGTCGACGACATCAAGCAAGTCCAAGTCTTTAGCACATGGTAGGGATTGAGCAGCAAAAGCTTCGTTAAGCTCAATGACACCCATATCTTCAATCGATAGACCTGCGCGTTTCAGAGCTTTTTGAGTCGCAGGTACAGGACCATAGCCCATGATTGAAGGATCACAGCCAGCAATGGCCATTGATTTCACGCGAGCGCGAATCTTAAGGCCGAGCTCGTTAGCTTTATCTTCACTCATAATCAACATGGCAGATGCGCCATCAGATAGGGCAGAAGAAGTCCCCGCTGTGACTGTACCGTTGGCAGGGTCAAATACTGGGCGAAGTTTTGATAGTCCTTCTACAGTGGTTTCAGGGCGAATAACCTCATCGTAATCTAAGGTAAACAGTGAGCCATCTTCAGCGTGTGCTTCCATCGGGAGGATTTCGTTTTTGAAACGACCTTCTACCGTAGCTGCTTGCGCTAATCGATGAGAGCGAGCGGCGAACGCATCTTGATCTTCGCGGCTTATACCGTGCATCTTTCCTAACATTTCAGCGGTTAAGCCCATCATACCTGCGGCCTTCGCGACAGTCTTAGACATGCCAGGGTGAAAATCCACGCCGTGAGTCATTGGAACGTGTCCCATATGCTCAACACCACCAATTAGGCAGATGTCGGAATCGCCAACCATGATGGAGCGAGTGGCATCATGCAGAGCTTGCATTGATGAACCACACAGGCGGTTGACAGTAACTGCGCCAATTTCAATCGGTAGCCCAGCAAGAAGTGCTGCGTTACGAGCAATATTGAAGCCTTGCTCTAAAGTTTGTTGAACACAGCCCCAGTAGATATCTTCAATCTCACTTGGATTTACTTGAGGGTTACGCTCTAAGATCCCTTTCATTAAATGAGCTGATAAGTCTTCTGCTCGAGTATGGCGAAATGCGCCACCTTTGGATCGCCCCATTGGGGTACGTAGGCAATCAACAACTACTACATTATTCATTTTGATATTCCTTTTCCAAGTGTGGGTTATAACGAACTAGCTTGTTGTGCACCGTAAAAGCTTTCACCTTTATCGGCCATATCAAGTAGAAGTTGTGGAACCTGGTACATCGCCCCAAGTTCTTGATAGCCTTTTGCCATTTCGACAAAATTGCTAATGCCCACACTGTCTAAGTAGCGGAATACGCCGCCTCTAAATGGAGGGAAGCCTAAACCGTAAACCAGTGCCATATCCGCTTCTTGTGGAGAGGCGATAATTCCTTCCTCCAAACAAAGAACCACTTCGTTGATCATTGGAATCATCACACGCTGAATAATTGTCTGGTCATCAAATTCTTGTGGTGCTTGGCATACGTCAGAAAGAATCGGAAGAATGTCTTCAGAAAAGGTTTTCTTAGGGCGACCGCGTTTATCGACGCTGTAGCTATAAAAGCCACTGCCATTTTTCTGGCCGTATTTATCCGCATCAAACAATGCATCAATGGCATCACGACCTTCTTTACCCATACGCTCAGGGAAACCTTGCGCCATAACAGCTTGTGCGTGATGAGCGGTATCTAAACCAACCACATCCAGTAAATAAGCAGGTCCCATTGGCCAACCGAACTGACGTTCCATCACCTTATCTATTTTAGTGAAATCCGCACCATCACGAAGAAGCATGCTGAAACCACCAAAATATGGGAAAAGAACACGGTTAACAAAGAACCCTGGGCAATCATTCACGACGATTGGTGATTTTCCCATTTTCGCAGCGTAAGCAACAACACGATTAATGGTTTCATCCGATGTGTGTTCACCGCGGATAATTTCAACCAAAGGCATGCGGTGTACAGGGTTAAAGAAGTGCATGCCACAGAAATTTTCTGGACGTTTAAGTGATTTAGCCAATAAATTGATTGGGATTGTAGAAGTGTTGGATGTGATTACAGCGTCATCACCAACGTGGCCTTCTACTTCGCTCAGGACAGCGGCTTTGATTTTTGGGTTTTCTACAACGGCTTCAACGATAACGTCAGATTTCTCAATACCCGCATAGTGAAGACTTGGTGTAATGGAGGCCAAAATCCCCGCCATCTTAAAGCCATCTAATCGGCCACGTGATAAGCGTTTATTGAGTAACTTTGACGCTTCGTTCATACCTAAATCAAGTGAAGGTTGAGCGATATCTTTCATCAATACAGGTACACCTTTGAGGGCTGATTGGTAAGCGATACCGCCACCCATTATCCCGGCACCTAATACTGCTGCACGTTTAGTCTCTTTATTCGCCGACTTTTCTGCCTTTTTAGCTAAGCCTTTAATGTACTGATCATTGAGAAATAGACCAACGAGTGATTTTGCTTCTTCAGACTTCGCGAGTTTTACAAACAGTTGGCGTTCAATGCCTAGCGCATCATCACGATTGCAGCGAGCTGCTTTTTCAATAGCAATAACTGCGGTCATTGGGGCTGGGTAATGTGGACCCGCTTTTTGTGCCACTAGGCCTTTCGCCATTGTGAAACTCATCATCGCTTCTAGCTTGCTTAGTGAAAGCGCGGAGGTTTTCTGTTGACGGCGTTGTTTCCAATCTAGCTCTTCGTTAGCAGCCAGTAGGACTGTATTCATAGCGGATTGAGTTAACTGCTCAGACTCTACGATGGCATCGAGTAGCCCGATTTTTAGAGCTTCATCTGCACGACACGCTTTACCTTGGGTGATAATTTCCATCGCACTGTCTGCGCCGATGACACGTGGCAGACGAACACAACCACCAAAGCCAGGCATTATGCCTAATTTTGTTTCTGGAAGGCCAATGCTGGTGGTTTTGTCACCAATACGGAAGTCAGTAGCGAGTACACACTCACACCCGCCACCAAGAGTATGACCTTTTAGCGCTGAGAGGGTTGGAAAAGGTAGGTCTTCTAGTTTGCTGAAAATATCGTTAGCAAAGCGAAGCCACTGATCAAGCTCTTGATCGGTTTTTGCAAAGAGGCCGAGAAATTCTGTGATATCCGCTCCAACAATAAAGGTATCTTTATCGGAGGTTAGGATTAGGCCTTTGAGGTCCGATTGTGCTTTTAAAGCATCAAGAGCTTCGCTCAGTGACTCGAGCGTAGCAAGATCTAGTTTATTGACGGAATTCGGGGCACAAAAGCTAAGTTCGGCTATTCCATTCTCATGTTTCTTTACCTGTAGGGTGTTGGCTTGGTAAATCATTGTCTATCTCCGTGACATACAATTCGTGATTGTGTGTGAGAGTTTTTGTTTTATTGGTGTATGTTTTTAAGTCTGGTTTGACCAGTTATTTTAGTGTGTACCCTAGATTGATTATTTTCAATACATTTTTTAAACAAGTGTTTAACATTGTGTGTCTGTGCAGATCGTAGCCCTCTTTTTACACGCCGCGTGATATACTGAACAGCCGCACTTTAGTCTGTACAAGCTCATGAATGATCTACCTTATTTAATTCCAGAAAGCCCTGTCGTGTATGAAGAAGAGATCAAGAAGAGCGTTTTCATTACGCATCTTGCCCATACCCCAAGTATAGAAGCGGCAAAATCATTTATAGATTCAGTAAAGATTAAACACTCAAGTGCTAGGCATAATTGTTGGGGGTTTGTCGCGGGACGAGCGGAAGACTCGATGAAATGGGGTTTCAGTGATGATGGTGAACCTTCAGGAACCGCTGGTAAACCGATACTCGCTCAACTTTCAGGATTTGGGGTTGGAGAGATGTCCGCAGTGGTGACTCGCTACTCTGGTGGGATTAAGCTTGGAACGGGTGGTTTGGTTAAAGCGTATGGTGGCGGGGTACAGCAAGCGTTAAAGCTGCTTCAAACTATCGAGAAAAAAATAACCATTAAATTACAGCTAGAGTTAGACTATGCATTCATGCCGATCGCTCAAGCTCTGTTAGCTCAATACCAAGCAATAGAGTTGGACGCAAAATACAGTGACAATATAGTCTTGATAATTGAAATTGAGCAACGAGTTGCCAGTGATTTTACTCAAAATGTCATTAATAGAAGTGGTGCAAAAGCAACAGTCACACCATTATCAAGATAACTAGGAAGTCAGAAGCTCAGCTTCATTTATAATTAATCATGCAATTTCGATCGATTATCCGAATAGTCGGATTACTGCTCGCTCTCTTTAGCGTCTCTATGTTGGCCCCTGCACTTGTCGCGCTATTGTATCGAGATGGAGCGGGTGTGCCGTTCGTCACTACTTTCTTTGTGCTGCTTTTCTGCGGCACTCTTTGTTGGTTCCCTAATAGGCATCATAAACAAGAATTAAAGGCCCGTGATGGCTTTCTTATTGTTGTTTTGTTTTGGACGGTAATAGGCAGTGCTGGTGCTATTCCTTTCTTAATTGCTGATAATCCCAATGTTTCTGTCACAGATGCATTTTTTGAATCATTTTCAGCGTTAACGACAACGGGTGCGACAGTTATCGTTGGCCTTGATGACCTACCGAAGGCGATACTGTTTTATCGTCAGTTTCTGCAGTGGTTTGGTGGTATGGGGATCATTGTACTAGCCGTCGCTATTTTACCTGTACTAGGTATCGGTGGGATGCAGCTATATCGAGCAGAGATACCGGGCCCAGTAAAAGACAGTAAGATGACACCACGTATAGCTGAAACAGCTAAGGCGCTATGGTACATCTATCTAAGTCTCACTATTGCTTGTGCTACTGCTTATTGGTTTGCGGGAATGACGCCATTTGATGCCATTAGTCATAGCTTTTCTACCATAGCTATTGGTGGGTTCTCTACTCACGATGCAAGTATGGGGTATTTTGATAGCCATGCGATAAATATGATAACCGTTGTTTTCTTACTGATATCGGCATGTAACTACTCACTTCACTTTGCGGCCTTTGCTTCTGGTGGTGTTCACCCTAAGTACTACTGGAAGGACCCCGAATTCAGAGCGTTTATCTTTATTCAAGCATTGCTATTCTTGGTTTGTTTCTTGGTTTTACTGAACCATCATACCTATGACTCAATCTACGATGCGTTTGATCAAGCACTGTTCCAAACCGTATCGATCTCAACCACAGCAGGTTTCACCACGACGGGTTTCTCCGAGTGGCCCCTATTCTTACCAGTGCTACTACTATTTTCTTCTTTTATAGGAGGATGTGCTGGCTCTACAGGTGGCGGGATGAAAGTGATACGTATATTGCTTTTGACTCTGCAAGGTGCCCGTGAAATGAAGCGTCTTGTACACCCAAGAGCCGTTTACACGATTAAAGTTGGTGGAACAGCGCTGTCTCAACGAGTGGTTGATGCGGTTTGGGGGTTCTTCTCTGCTTATGCGCTCGTCTTTGTTGTTTGTATGCTGGGTTTGATAGCAACAGGAATGGATGAGTTAAGTGCGTTCTCAGCTGTGGCGGCAACCCTTAATAATCTAGGGCCTGGTTTGGGCGAAGTTGCGGTTCACTTTGGTGAGGTTAATGATAAAGCTAAATGGGTATTGATTGTTTCAATGCTGTTTGGTCGTTTAGAAATATTTACTCTTCTTATATTACTCACTCCGACATTTTGGCGTAGTTAAGGACAATTCAATGAAAGCTCTATTCTTATATTCAAGCCAAGATGGTCAAACTAAGAAAATTATTCACTATATTCAGCAAGAGCTAGAACTGGGTAACTGTGAGGTTAAAGATATTCATCAACTCGATAGCGTGGACTTTACTCAATATGAACGTGTACTTATTGGTGCGTCAATACGATACGGTCATTTAAACAAGAAGCTGTATCAATTCATAGAAAGCCACAAGAGTGAATTAGATGAAAGCAAAGTCGGTTTTTTCTGCGTTAACCTTACTGCACGTAAAGAAGACCAAGGTAAAGACACGCCAGAAGGAAGTGCTTATATAAAGACGTTCCTTAAAAAGTCGCCTTGGCAGCCAAAACTGATAGGTGTCTTTGCTGGTGCCCTCTATTACCCGCGCTATAAGTGGTTCGATCGAGTGATGATTCGTTTCATTATGAAGATAACCGGTGGTGAAACAGATACGAGTAAAGAAGTTGAGTATACCAATTGGAAAAAAGTCTCGTTATTCGCTGATAAATTCAAAAACATGTAGATAAATTGGTCAATTTAGGCTGTTTTGATGTGTTTTTAAGCAAACGATTTATTAGTTTAATAAAACTGTAAAAAAGCCTTGCGTCTTGGGCGTGTCTGTCTATAATGCGCATCCACTGACACGGCAGACGCCACAAGGCTTCAGCGGTAATCAGTAAGACGGAAAGTCAGAAAGAAATAAGTTTTAAAAAGTGTTTGACACTGTGACTTAAATCGCTAGAATGGCCGTCCGCTTAGAGAGCTTCTTCTTAGAAAGACTGACTCAACAAGCAACGCTCTTTAACAATTTAAACCTATCAATCTGTGTGGGCACTCGTTGATGAAAATCCAAAATGTTTTACCTAGGTAAAACAGTTTCTTCGGAAACACTTGGGCTTCAATGAACTGAGTGACCAATACGAATAATTACTTTCTTTATAGAGAGCGGTTATTTGGCACAGTCAATTCATTATCTTTCTGTTGGAAAGATAATAGCTTTAAAGTTACATCTTCATGTTTACATGAAGATTAGTTTTGAAGTCAGTATTCATTGAGCCGACAAAATCTTAAATTGAAGAGTTTGATCATGGCTCAGATTGAACGCTGGCGGCAGGCCTAACACATGCAAGTCGAGCGGAAACGAGAAGTAGCTTGCTACTTCGGCGTCGAGCGGCGGACGGG